>DAORKG010000003.1:0-156568 GCA_035439445.1 Bacteroidia bacterium | reverse complement strand
GTTGTGATTTGCTTTCAAAATGTATCTTTGACTTATTGATAAACACCATATAGGTCAAAAAACACAACAAAATCAATGGTTTTAGGTGAATTTATCAATAAAAAAAATGAGGTTTTATCGAACAATTGTCCGCCGATGAGGCGGATTTTTTGTTTCTAACGCCGTCATTACGGGCAGGTACGACTAAGTAATCTCATTTAATGGTAAGATTTGATTGAGATTGCTTCACTTCGTACGCAATGACGAAGCTAAAATAACTCCAATTGTTGTGGTACATCTGGTAAATCATGCTTTTTTGTGCCATAAAATAGCTCAATTTGCCCAAATTGCTTATCAGTAATTTGTAAAATTCCCACTTTACCATGTTCCGGTAGTAAGGTTTTTACTCGTCGTTTATGCACATCGGCATTTTCGCTGCTGGCACTATGGCGCACATACATACTAAACTGAAACATACTGAAACCATCCTGCATTAAATCTTTACGAAAACGCGCGGCTGCTTTTCGTTCTTTTTTAGTTTCTGTTGGTAAATCATACATTACTAATGTCCACATAACTCGGTAGGCGTTTAAGCGTTCGGTGTTTAGGTTCATATTATTTGTATTAATATTTACATCCCCCGTCCTGCGGTCACCCCCTTCAAAGGGGGAAATTACTAAAGTTCAGGGTACAGTATTTTGCGTTGTTCTCCATTAAAACATTTTACAACACTCACAGCAGTGCGTTGAGTGGCAATCATTAAAGGGCTTTTTTCTCCATCAATGGTTACATCAATCGCCGGTATTTTTAGCAAAATGGCTTTATGTTCCTTGGTCATTTCATCTGTAGTTCCCATTTCGGCTACCATTTGATGAACTATTTGATCAACATAGGGGCGGTATGGTTCCATTAAATCATCTGCTAAACAATAGGCATTATATCTGTTTTTATGAAAAATACCAAGTGTAGGAAGTAAGCCTGCCGCTACAATACTCCGTGCCATGGTGGCTCTTAAAATTGCGTAGCCATAATTTAAATAATTATTGGGTGGTGGTCCTTCGCGGTGGCGAACAAAACCGTTGACGTGCTTAAAAATAGTTTGCCAATAATACACTGCTGCAGTGGCCTCGCAATTATCCGTATCACCACTTTTTACGTTGCGATGTAAAGGAATTAAATAATCAGCTGGTAGTGTTTTACTTTCCAAGGCAGCTGCCTGATTTTTTATTTTTTGTGAAACGGTTTGCTGCCATAATTGTTTTTTTAATGGCTCACTGGCACTTAATTGTGCTTCGTAACGCTCTTGCTGTATGCTGTTACCCTCAATAGGTAATAATAAACTTTGTGGCATGTGGCGGTAATCACAAATAATAACTGCTACATTGTTTTCTTGTAAGGCTTGCAACAAACCACTGGTTAAGGTTATTTGAGGATTATCAATCACAACAATGCCGATATCTTCTACAGGGATTGTTGCTAAAGCATCTCGTTTATATAGGGTAGGGTTCTCGACTTCGCTCGAACTGACAAAACTTGATTCTTCGGGCAAACGAATGTTTAACTGAGCATTTTTAATACTCAAATAGGATGGGTTGCCAAAATAGAGTGTGCGTTTTATCATTCTCCTATTTTAATAATTTCTCCTAGATGATTGATTCTGATTTTAGTTATTCTTTTCAAGTTATCATTTGATTGAAAACGTTCCCAAGCGATTCCTCTTAATTCATTCTCATTTCTGTTCACCGTTGTTTCTAAATGATGTCTAAAATCAGTTTGAAATTGACCAGCATTATTTTTAGAAAGTTTTTGTAATCTAAATAGTTTTTTACTTATTATGGCTCTGTTTTTTTTATCTAGAAAATTAATTTCATTTTCAGTTGGGTTTTCAGAGTGTTTTAAATCAAAAACAAACAAGTCGTTTATCATCATTGAGAATTGAAATGTACCAAGTATGCTGTCATCCTTTTTATTAATTATCGGATAAGGTTTACCAGTTTGCTGAATATTTATAGTGCCAATAGAAACTGCTTCCCAAAATGAAATGACTTTCTCGTTAAATTTTCCGTTTTCATCACGATATATTAATGCGTGATGATTACCGCCAGTTTTAACATAACCATCTCGAACATGTTCTACTTTACTTTCATCGTACACAGTAACAGATTTAATTTGAATACTTTTCTCTTTGTTTAGCCAAATAGGATTTTCCTTTAAATTAGCGAATGCTTCTTTGATGTTTTTGCTTTTTGAAATTCTTTCTTTTATAATATTTTTTATTTTCTCATCTGTAATTTTTTCTACTTGCGCTGCCGTGAAATTTTCTGTTAAAGGAACGCGCTTAGTGCATGTTTCTTCATATACTTGGACTTCTTTGAGTTCTTGGTCTTTATATTTTATTGGATTCTTTTTTAATGTTTTTGAATTAAAAGCAATTTCAGGATTATCCTGATGTTGGGATAAATGATTTTTTATTATGGCTTTAATTTCCGGATTTACTATATAATCAATAATTGTAAATTTTCCATTTAGTTTAGCTTTTTTCTCAGCAACCCTTTTTACTTTACCCATTACTGTATCTTCATGGATTCTTCCTCGTGGAGTCCAGGTTATTTGTGGCTTAACATGTTTTGGCTCGTTAATGTTTTTGCTTAAAACCTTAGATGACTTTTTGATAGAAATAAAAATATTTTCTAAATGTTTAGTAGCCTCTTCTCTTAAATTTTTTATCGGTGAATAGTAATAATCATCTATTAAATCAGCGAATGATTTAATGTCTAGTTTTTTAAAATCATAAGTAGCCTTAATTTTCTCCAATTCTTCATTACTTAATGCATCTCTTTGATATTGATAAATTTTATTTAAATTATTTAACTTAAATATTATTTTTTGATCTGTTAAAGCACAAATTAATGCGTCAACTGCATGATGACGATGGTCATCTCGTTTACTCCAATCTTTGATTGTTTCGTAAGTTCTAATATTTCCTTGACCGTCTTTGTATTCTTTAGTCTCTATTTGCCCAATAGCTTTATATTTATCATAACTAATTTCTTGAAGTACATTTTTTAACTCCCATTTTTCACGTAAAAAGTCTGTGATTTGTCCAGTAGTTGTATACGTTTTTTCACAAACATTTTTAAGCATTTTTACTGCTTCTTTTGAAATATACTGTGAATCTTTTTTCATTCGTTCCACAAAGTCGGAAGGTATATCATCTCCTTTGCACATTAGATTTTCAAATTTAGATTTGGAGATAGTTCCTTTTCCATCTTTGTAAAATTCATTTACTTTCTTAATGTATTGTTCAAGGGCTTCTTTGCCTTTTGATTCCATAAAATCATAAGCAGTCATTTGGTTTTTTCCTTCCTTACCACTATTACATTTTCTATGAGCCAAAATGAAGTTGTTAGAATGATTACTGAAAGACCTAGATTTCGGTAATATGTGTTCAATTTCTCCATTTCCAGTTAAAAAATCTGTTTTTGTTATAGGGTTACTACAATACAAACATTGTTTATCAGTTTCATTCCACAGTTTATATCGTTGGGTATCTCTGCCATTTACAATCTTGTAGCCATATTCTTTTTGTAACATTTCTCTAACTTTATCATTCTCTTTTTTGTTTTTTGAATTTAGGTTTGTAATGTTTTTTCTTGTTTTAGCACTATTTCTTAACTCTCTTGCTAGCTCAACTCTTATCTCGTCAAATTTCCCATGTTTATCAATGGCTAGATTTACAATGTTTACGACTTGATTTAATACTTGCTCAACAACAGGATTTCTTAAACTATTTTGTTTTATTGGTTTAAGTTTTTCTTCTAATTGTATTTTTGTTTTATAACCACTATGGTCATATTTTACAGCATCGCATGCTTCACTATAATTTAATCCTTTTTGTAAATGTGGTAATAGTTTTCTGATTGCTCGAGTAGA
This sequence comes from Bacteroidia bacterium, assembly GCA_035439445.1. Classification (GTDB taxonomy): domain Bacteria; phylum Bacteroidota; class Bacteroidia; order B-17B0; family Aurantibacillaceae; genus UBA4416. Next base: position 152,656 of record DAORKG010000003.1, on the reverse strand, counting down.
TAAATTACCATAATCGGAGGTATAGCCAACTTCTTTTGAAATAATTTCCGCTTGCTCTTTTTTGAAATGAAATCTTTGTTCTAGAGTTTTGATAACGTCATTTTCATTAGGTATAGAGTAGGTTATATGCCATAACTCCATTAAACCGCCTTTTTCATCGTTTTTGTCTAAGTTAAAAAATAAATAAACTTCAGGTGTTGTAATATTTGCTTTTAATAATGCGTTTTTAAGTATAGAATAGGTTCGACTTCCATCAAGTTCTGTGAAATTTAAATAACCTTCATTCCTTTTTAATCCTAGTACTTTTTTTATTTCAGTAACAGTTAGCTTGTATTTATTATTTAGCTTTTCTCCAAAAAATAATAGTTTAAATAATTCTTGTTTTTGTTCTAGTGTTGGTTTTGTTTTAGTTCCATTTTCGTAGGTAACTTCTAAGTCATTTAAACGTTGCCATATTTTAAATATCTCAAAATATGGTGAAGATTTAGTTACCGCCTTGTGATGTTTTTCAAAAGGACAATTAGATACCAAACCCTTTTGGCTTTTTAAAGGTCTTTGATAAAAGATAATTTTATTTCGTATCGTATTATATAAAGTACTTTTATTATCATCTTCATTTACACCACCAGTTAACACTTGATGGTGATGTTTTTTTTGACATTCCCAGATTCTATCAAATTCCTCAACATATGATGCACGTAAATATGTTCGTTCTCTTAAAATTATTTCAAAGCTATTTTTTTTGTTTTCAATTTCAGAAAACAATTGTTGTCCTATTGTTTTGCCATTTAATTCGTGTTGTAATTCTGCAATTCTCTTTTTATAATCTGTGGAATTTTCTTCTTCTGAATTTGATTTTCTATTACTTAAAAAACCCCTGCGTTGGTTTAATAAAATTAACACACGACCCAATTCTTCCAATGATATTTGTCTTGTAACCGCATTAGCTCTTAATTGATATAATTCATATGTTGGTAGTTTAAATAAAATGTCATTCGGGAACATATTATGATCTTTTAGAACTTTATATAGATTGTCACGTCTTTGCTTGAAACGCTGATAACCTCTTCTTATGCCTCTATTTGTTGTCCTGTCTAAGTTTTTACTTGCTGTATTACCTGAATAAAATTTCCCATGAAAATTTGGATCTTCAGGTACTATTCTTACAGCTAATTCTTTTATTTCTTTTTGTTTGTTATTTTCATATACTACTGAGAGACCAACAGACGAAACTCCGATATCTAACCCTAAAAATTTTTTCATATCAAATTATTTATATATTTGTATTACATTTTGAAAGCAAATCACAATAAGGATTATTCCGTTGTGAAAACATCTAAAGCGGGAGGCAACTCTCGCTTTTTTTATTTTAATAAAATTAAAACTTTTTTTGTGAAAAACAAGTGAAGGTAATTAATCCTCCATCCCAATATGAATTAAAGCATCACCTTGGTTCACAACAGGCTGATTGTTGATGCCAACAATGTAGCCATCAACTGTTGAATGTATTTTATGTTCTATATTTCCAAATGGATTACAAATCACCCCTAGTAAGTCATCTTTAGAAACATAAGAACCATTTACTTTATTCATGTGGAATAAACCACTGCTGTGTGCGCGTATCCAAGTATCTTTTGTGATTTTTACCGCATGATTCTTTGGTATATCAATATCTATCATGTGGTAACTTCTCATCAAACGTAAGCAACCATTTACACCCTCGTTAATGGCATTATAATCAAAGCGCATGCTCTCTCCACCTTCATATACTAATATAGGTTTATCTTTTTTTGCGGCTTCTTTTCTAAATGTTCCTTCGCGATACTTACTATCAATGATAAGTGGAGGGGAGAATTTTTTGGCTAAAGCAAGGTTGTCGGGAAATTCAAACACGCAGCGTATTTGAGGACTGTTGCTAATCTTTGCTCCACCTGTATGAAAATCTACACCAAAATCAATTAACGGAACAATATGTTTCATTAAATCATAAGCAATTCTGCTTCCAAATGAACCGTTTTTATTTCCCGGGAAACATCTGTTTAAATCTCTGCCATCAGGCAAATCACGGCTGCCAAATAAAAATGATACACTATTAATTACCGGAATTGCAATCACATTACCACAATTTAAATGTTTAATCTCATCACGAGTAATAATTTTTCTGATGATTTCTATTCCATTGGTTTCTTCACCATGCATTCCTGCAGATAGCAATAGAGTTGGTCCCTTATGTTTACTTCTAAAAACAAAAACAGGAATTTCGATATTGGTTTTTGTATGAAGCTCATATGAGTTTAAAACAATTTGTTTGTTCTCTCCTGCTTTTACAATTTGATTATTGATAATAAAATCCTGCATTATTGTCCTGGAGTATTAAACTCATTACGTTCTACATACTCAATAATTTTGCCTGCAATATCAACTCCTGTTGCGCCTTCAATTCCTTCTAATCCGGGAGATGAATTTACCTCCATAACTAATGGACCTCTATCGCTTTGTAATAAATCAACACCGGCAATTCCTAATCCTAATTTTTTACAAGCCTTAATAGCAGTAGAACGTTCTTCCGGCGTCAACTGAATAACGGTTGCTGTTCCACCTCTATGTAAATTACTTCTAAATTCTCCTTCTTTTGCCTGACGTTTCATAGCGCCTACAATTTGTCCATCAACTACAAATACTCTTAAATCAGCTCCTTTGGCTTCTTTAATATATTCTTGCACCAACATATTTGCTTCTAATTTCAAGAAAGCTTCAATTACTGATTTAGCTGCTTTTTGATTTTCCGCCAAAATAACACCTATGCCTTGCGTGCCTTCTAATAATTTCACAACACATGGAGCACCGCCAATGGTTTCAATAACGCTATCAATATCTTTATCATTAGGTGAACTAGCGAATGCAGTTTTAGGAATTCCTAAACCGGCACGTGCCAAAATTTGTAAGCTACGTAATTTATCGCGAGAACGAACTAAGGCTTGTGATTCAACAGCTGTAAATATTTTCATCATTTCAAATTGACGGACAACAGCAGTTCCATAAAAGGTAGCACTTGCCCCAATTCTTGGGATAACAGCATTTACATCCGTTACTTCTTTCCCGTTGTAATAAATATGAGGACGCCCTTGCTCAATTACCAAAACACATTTCATGTGATCAAGTACCAATACTTCATGACCTCTTTGTTCTGCAGCTTCTATTAAACGCTTTGTAGAATACAAATTTTTGTTTCGGGATAAGATGGCAATTTTCATGTTGAATGTTTTATTTTAATAAGGTTTTTAAACTTAAACCATTTGTGTAAATTAAATTTACATCTATAATGAATTTTCCTTTAAGTAATCGTCTTCCAATAAGAACAGGATAACGCATATTTTCTCGATCACTTAATGAAATACTAGTTTTTATTTTTTTTCGTCCGATTACAATTAATGTTTTGATTATGTAGCGTTCTTCCATTTCGCCAAAAGAATTTTTAATCTTCTTTCTTGTGAATTCCTCAAAGCGATACACTCTTTCATCTAGTAATTGAAAGGTTAATATTTGTTTTTCGCCTTCTTTTTTTAGAAGAATATTATTGCAGTGAATGGCGCAAGTGTATGCACCTGTATCTATTTTGGCTTCTACTTTATTAATTTCCAATAAAGGGAAACGAACATATTCTCTTCTACCAATAAGTTTTATTTTATGTTTTGGAACCAGCATATAATACTACTCCAAATTAATTCATTTTATTGGGAAACAAAAATAATTTGTATAAAAACTATTCTAAAAAATAGAGGTCATCAAATGGAGAATTTATTGGGCAGCCCATATTAACAGGTGCCGACCAACTTTGTGTTGATTCGTTCCACTCGCTTTTAAAAATATCATAGCCTCCCATAGTTTCATATCCTTTTGATGAAAAATAGAGTGTTTTACCGTCTTTAGATAAACATGGATACTCTTCATCTAACGGTGTATTTATACTTGCTATATTTAGTGGAGTTGGCGACCACTTACCATTGGCCAGCTTTTTTAGTTGGTAGATATCTTTACCATTAGAGTCATTCTCTCCATAACTCGAATACAGCACTGTGTTTTTATCGGGAGATAAGTAAAGTAATGATTTGAATTCTTTCTTTTTATCAATAGATGATCTCATGTCATCTGTAATTACTAGTATTTTTGCACCTGATTCAAGAGCAGTTAAGGAATTTTGTATAGCATTTTGATCTACATGTTTTTTGCCATATACTTCTAAAACAACAGGATTATTAACCAATTTAATACCGTTTTGACAATATTTTATTTCTTGTTCAATCTTTAAAACTTTTATGTCTTCAGGTGCACAAACAGACATGTACTTTTTATAGTAATTGATTGCTGTGCTAAATCTATAACTTTGTTGGTTTGCTTTTGCCAGATAATAAAACACTTCAACAGGTACTGATTTCATTCCTAAACATGCCTCTAATGCTGTAATACAATTGGTTTTATCTTTTTTGGTTTTAAATAAACATACACCATACCTGTACTGATCAATTGGTTCCAGGTCAATGTATAATTCTAAATTTTGATATACTAAGCCTGCCTCCTGATAAACTTCCTGATTATAAAGGTTCTCAGCTAATGCTAAATCTTCCTTATCTTTTTCTGCTTGTTCAGGCGTTCGCTTAGGTTTTTTGGGTTTAATTGGTTTTTGTTCAACTGTTTTAGTTGCTGTTTTTGGTGCAGGAGCTTCAAACGATATTTTTGCAGCCTCGGCTTCAGTAAAGTAATTATTTACTTTTATAGTTTTTTGAGTACCATTTTTTTGAAGTTTAATTGTTTGTTTCAATTCAAATTCTCCTTTCTTGTCAGGAATTTCAAATGAACTTGTTAAATCAGAATATCCTTCAGATTCTACTGACATATCATATTTTGTTCCTGATACCAATATCATTAAATATTGCCCAGTGGCTGGATTTGTTTTGTATACACCCGCTATCTCACCTGTATTTGAATTAAACACGGTGATATAAGCATCCTTTTTTTGGATAGAATCTAAGGTGCTGAACTGCCCTTTGATAATTGAATTCGTAACCGCCTCTTGAGGCATTTTAATTTGAATATATTCATATGAGTTATTTCTTCTGTTACTACAGTATGATGCAGTTTGATTGCCTTCATCAGGAATAAACAAAATATCATCATATGTTGAATTGATTGGATAACCAAGATTTTCTGGTCTTGACCATGGAGATAAACTGTCTTTACGAGTACATTTAAAAATATCATATCCACCCATGCTGTTGTGACCTTTTGATGAGAAATAGAGAGTATTGCCATCTTTAGTAAGGTATGGGTAACTATCATCATGTGGTGTATTGATTTCGGGACCAAGTATTTGATTTGCACTCAAAGTTCCATTTGGTAGTAAAGTGTTTTTGTAAAGATCCAGATGCTTTTGTTCTTTTTCTCCATAGCTAGAGTGGTAATACTCTGTTGATGTATTATTACACATCAATAATTTGATATTTCTCTTTTTATCAATTGTTGAATTGAAAAAATCAGTTTTTAATCTTACTCTTTCGTTTATTAAATCAGGATTATAGTTTGATACAATATTTTCTAATTGAGTAGGTGTTCTTTTTACGACTTCAATGTTTACCTGATCATTCATTAAGTTAATGCCATTTAAACAATTTTTTTGAAGAAGCGGGCCATCCAATCCTTCAAAGTCATAAGGTTTTACCCTGCCTCTATATTGCTCATAGGCCTTTATAGCATCCTGAAATAAATATGACAAATGATAGGCTCTACCTAAGTAATAATATACATCAACGGGGACTTCTTTTACATTTGAAGCGATTAGTAAAGAGTTAATCGCTTTTGCTTTGTTTCTATCTAATTTCAAAAGGCATACACCGTAATAATAATTTACAAATGGATCGCCCGGGTCATTTTTCAATAAGCTACCATATATTTCTAATGCCCTTTCGTAATCATTATTCTTAAATGCGGTTAAGGCTTCTTCCGGTTTTTTCTTTTCCTCCTCTAACTGTTTCTTTACTAACTCATCAATGTTATCTGTTTGTCCGGTTTTATTAATTTGTCTTTTAATTTCATCAGAAGTAAATATTTGATTGTCTCCATTAATTTTAGTTGTATCAACTACAGATTTTAAATAGAATACTTTTTCGTTTTCATCTGCAAAAAAACTATTGATTATTAAAACCGGTTTGTTTTTTTCGTTGAGTTTAATTTTTAAGTCTTGTTGACAGATTTCATAATCTATTTTAAGAGGAATCTCAACATATTCTTGGGTAGTGCCATAGCCAGAGACTTCAACTTTAAATAAATATTTTACGTTAGGAGCTAAGATCAATAGGTAGTTCCCTGTATAAGCGCTTGAATTGTAGATGCCTACAAGTTGATTATTGGAAACATTGTATACACTAATTTTTGCTTTTTTTTCATTTGGATTCCCTATAACTTCCATGTGACCTCTAATTACAATAAGAGCAGGTGTTTGAGAACCAGGGGTAAATTTAAAAACATCCAATTTATCGTCATCACTTAATCTGTCTGAAATCAGGTAAATAAACTTTCTTTTTTTGGCTACATTTACATCTTCTTTAATTTCAGCTGGTTTTAAAGTTGCACTATCTTTTTGCTGAGCATTACTATATAAACTCAGTATAATAAAAAATATAAAAAAGATGTATTTAGTGAACCAAAAACGCATACTCAGATTTGTATTCTAATGTATAAATAATCTCTTATATAAAAAATAAAAGTAATGAAGAGATATTACCTGATTTACAAGAATCGACTTGGGTTAACTTCCTTGTTAAATTTGTAATTATTTTGTAAAGAACCAACAAATTGCTTTGCGAAATAGGGAGCTATCATTACAGCCTTAGTTCCTAAGCCATTAAAAACAAAAACATTATTATAAACCGGATGATTTCCAATAACAGGTCTCCTGTCAATTACGGATGGTCTCACTCCTGCCTCATGAGCAATTATTTTATAGGGCGTTTTAATTACAGCATCTAATTTTTCTATTAAACATTGTTTTCCTTTGTCTGTAGGGAAATCATTTAGTTCGTTCCATTCGTAGGTAGCTCCTATTTTAAATTGATTTTTTTCTAACGGCATAATAAAAAATCCTTTATTAAAAATATCATTGCTTAACTGAATATCATTACTTTCAATAGTAAGTGTTTCGCCTTTGGCCGGCTTCATAGGTATCCAGTTGAAATAAGGATTTTTTGAAATTAAATGTCCCTCGCAAAAAATAATGTTTGTGGCTGCAACCGATTTGTATTGAACTTTATTTACAGATACATCTAATTGATTGTGGTCAAATTCTTCTTCAATATAAGATTGATTTTCTGAAACAAATTGTTTTGTTAGATTTAAAAATTTTGCCACATCTAAATTTCCTGCTTTCAGAACTTTCGAATAAGATTTCACGATATAGTTATTGTCCAACTGATAATTCTCGTAAATGTTTTTGTCTAAGTATATATTCTCGGAGTTTACATCATGTGATTTTTTTAACCATAAATTTTTTTCTTGTTCTTCTGTAAACGGCTTTATGATTTCGCGATGACGAATGAATGATTCTTTAAATCTATTTTCCCAATATTCAAAAAACAATGTTAGTTCGGGAACAAGTTCATCGGCCATCCAACTTTTGGTAATACGTTTAAAAACAATTGGATTCCAGATACCACCTGCAACTTTTGAACTTGACGAAAGAGAAGGTTTGTCTATTACAGAAACTGAATATCCGGCATTAATAAGAGATAGTGATAATACAGAACCGGCAATGCCTTGTCCTACAATAATAAAATCTGTTTGTAAATTATTTCTTTTTTGCTGGGGCATGATAGCCATATTTTATCCCACGATAAGCACCCGAAAAATAGGCAATTAATCTTACGCCATAAACCATTTGCACCTGATTGTAGTCACAAAAAATCTGACCTCCAATCCCAACATCATATTTAAATTTATATACCGCTTCAATACAGGCATATCCACCTAGTTGATTATAAACAGTTGCTAAATTGTAGTTAGCACTATCACTTAATGGTCTTCTGAAATAGGATGAAGATGGACCTATGGATGCAGATAAATTGTATTTCTCTTTTTCTTTTCTTAATGTGTAGCAAATATGAAAGCTGTAATTATTAGGAGATGTAAAATTGGTGCCACTCATAAATGCTCCTAAACCGAAATGGTGTTTTTTTATGAAAAATGTGAAATCTGCACCAATATTTTTTTCGTCTTTTGGCCACTTGCTGTTATAATTCGCGCCAGCCCCTACGGATAGCCAGCTATTGTGAACTCTATAACGCTTTCCGTCGTAAGCTATTTCTTCTTTTGGATTAAATTTTGCTGTATCTGATTGTGCAAGTATTTTATCTCCAAGAAAAATACAAAATATAACTATGAATAAACTTCTCAACAATGCGAAGATAAAGAAAACAATTTAACTATTAATATTATTCTATTTCTATTATAAAGCATACCTTTAATGTATTGAAAACGCAAATAAACATATTTAATTGTTTGGTAATTACATTTTTTTTATTGGGATGCTCAGAGCAAGGGCATGAAACCAATAAAACTGTTAGTAAGCCATTATTAGAATGGATTACGGGCGATTATTACTTTAAGTCAAACTACGGAGATTATTTTGAATCTTGGAAAAAAGCAGATCATGATACATATCTTGGACTCGGATATTTTTTAGATAAAGAAAATAGAGATACGTTGTTTAGACAAAGAATGAAATTATTGATGCAGCAAGATGGTGTTTTTATGTACTTTAATGTCAAAAATCAAAATGACAATAAAGATGTAGAGTTTAGATTAACAAAACAGGAAAATAAAATTTACACTTTCGAAAATCCATTTAGAGATTATCCATCAATTGTAACCTACAAAATTTTGTCAGATACATCAGTGAATGTTGTAATGTTTGGGTTTAAAAATGGTGAGGCTAAAAATGAGAATTTTATTATAACTAAATAAAATTATTTCGCCATTACCCAAGCGTTTGGAAATTCATTCCTGATAGATGAAAGTAAATTAGCAGCTTCTTCTTTTGAGTCAAACCCCCCACAACTTACTACATGCAATCCTTTTTGATTAACTCCGCTGATGCCGGCATCAATTTTTTTAGAAGCTAATTCTTTTACAAGTTTACTTGCATTTTCTTCCACACCAAAGCATCCAACAACAACTTGGTACTTCCCGTCATAACTCTTGGTGTTTTTAGATGTTATATATGTGTGATTTACAACAGATGTTTTATCTACTTTTGCAACACTATCGTTTATAGAGGCAATTAAAACATTACCATTTTCAAACAATTTAAAAGAGGCGTAACCATTTGCGTCTACTAATAATGATTGGTCTTCAAGATCATCAATAATAATAGGTTTTGATATAAATTGTTGTTTTGGTGTATATGTTTTTTCAGGAGTATAAAATGGGTTTATTGATGATTCCAATAATGGTTTCATTGGCTTTGAATATGCCGCAAATAGCAAAAACGCAAGAGTTACCGGAACACCAATTGCTAAAGTAGCAATTTTTGCATATGATCTTTTCTTTGGAACTGTTGGAATTTGTTCAACAGTTATTTTTCTGTCTTCAAATTGTTTTATAGTAATTGGTTTCTCCTCTTCAATAACAATTTCATTTGCTACTATTGGTTCATACCCAAACGATTCTAAAAGGAAGTTTACATCTGCTTTTGCTTCAAAACGCATATTGTTTTCTGTGTCAATATATAACAGCCCTATGTTATTGAGCTCAAAACGTTTTTTTACGTTTAGTAAAGATTGAATATAGTCCTTGTAATCTCCAATTTGTTTCGTAGAATCATCAATGGAAATGTTTGCTTTTTGCATCAATGCAGAAATTAGCAAACCATCATTATGAATAAGATTCTTATTGAAAAGTATGTGTTTAGATGGAGGGTAAAGTAAATTACTGCCTTTACTAAAGTTTGAATTGTAGTTTCTAGCAACAAAACCTCCCAAATTTGGAACAATAACACAGTCATGCTTAAACAAAAGTTCAGCAATTAAGTCGGTTATTTGATTATAGTGCAACATTTTCGGACTCGAATTTACTGCTTTTTTAACAGTATTTCACCCCTAAATATAAGTAAAAACAGGCGTTTAAACTAATCTACTTATTACCAGTAGATTAGGAATTGTTAATAGAAATAAACGCTTTATACACAGTTTTTCAACAGCTTTTTAACTTGCTTAGTGATATTTAGAATAAGAAAATCAAAAAAGCTAACTGTCTATTAAGCAATATGTTATTTATTTAGATATGCCTTAAATTACTTTATAATTATTAAAGATTATCTTACCTTTGCAGCCCATGTTCAGAATTAGAAATTTTATATATATAGTTGCTTTATTAAGTTGCTTTATTGCAAGTAGTTCGTTCAAGCAAAAAGCTACCCTACCAAGTACAAAAGAGGTAATATTTAAAATGATCAAATCTATTCATGATTTGGAAAGATTAAAATATAGCCTCAAAATTATTGAGCGCGGTAAAAAAGGATTTAATCATTACGAGTCTTCTGTCAAACTTCAACGTAAACCACGTAAAATTTATCTATATATCAAAGGTATTGAATTGTTATGGGTTGATGGTTGGAATAATAACAAGGCTTATGTAAAACCTAATTCTTTCCCATACGTGAATTTAAGTTTAGACCCATTAGGTTATTTAATGCGTCAAGATCAACATCATACTCTGAATGAAATGGGAGTGGATTATTTTGCAAGTATCATCGAGTATATCGCTCTTAAAAAAATGGATCATTTTGATACCTATTTTAAATTGGAGGGTGAAGAAAGAGTCAATAACCGACCTTGTTACAAAATAATTATTGATAATAAAGATTTTGCCTACGAAAATTATACTGTAGGTGATAACGAAAGTATCACTTCAATTGCCCGTAAGCTACATATTAGTGAGTATATGATTTTGGAGGTTAATCCAAAGTTGAATGATTATTTTCATATTCTTAAAAAAGGTCAGGTATTAAAAGTGCCTAATGCTTACGCAAAACATGTAACATTATATATTGATCAATTATATTATTTGCCAATTAGTATAAAAATATTAGATGATAAAGGACTATTTGAGCAATATGATTATCATTTCGTACAAGTAAATCCAAAAATTGATGATGCGGAGTTTACTAAAACTTACAAGGATTATAAATTTTAATGATTAAACAATATCCCAACTAAAGGGTTATTTATACAAATGAGTGCAATTATAATTACAAAAAATACAGAGTTAATGCAGCGAGTAATTGATGAAATCAAAACTTGCTACGATCCTGAAATACCTGTTGATATTTGGGAATTAGGCCTCATTTATGAGTTGAATTTAAATGATGATAATGAACTTAAAATCACTATGACTTTAACTTCACCTAACTGCCCTGTTGCCGAAACCTTACCTGCCGAAGTTGAAAATAAGTTGAAGTTATTGCAAGGGATTAAATCCGCAGAATTAAAGTTAACTTTTGAACCTACCTGGACTAAAGACATGATGAGCGAAGTAGCTCAATTGGAATTAGGTTTTATGTAATTTCTCATTGATTAAGTATGTCAGACGAAATCATAAATAAAGTTGCAAATAGTGGTTTAGTCACGATAGACCTTGAGGAGCTTTATCCTAAAGGAGAACGTGTTTTGTTTGATATCAAACCTCTTTTGTTTCAGGAGTTAATCTTAAAGGAGAAAGATTTCAGAGAATTTATCAAACAACATGATTGGTCTCAATACAAAAATAAGTTAGTGGCTATTACGTGTACAGCTGATGCAATAGTTCCAACATGGGCTTATATGTTGGTGAGCATTGCACTAGAGCCTTATGCTAAAAAAATAGTTTTCGGAGATTTAGAAACACTAGAAGCTATATCCTTTAATGAAGCTTTATTGAGCATTGTTTATGAAGACTATAAGGATAAACGCGTGGTTATAAAAGGTTGTAGTAATCTTCCTGTTTGTACTAATGCCTACGTTGAACTAGTAAGAGGTTTAAAACCTTTTGCAAAATCAATTATGTATGGCGAACCTTGCAGTACTGTTCCGCTTTATAAGGCGCCAAAATAATTTGATTTTTCAGAAAAATCTCAGTTATTTTTAAGTCGTATATTTATATCCTTGATACGATTACTTAAATATTTAATCACAGCTCTATTGCTTACTTTGTTTTGCATTGCTCATGCACAGGAGGATGGTGGAAAACAGTTGCGTAATAGACGTAAAAACCCTCGAGTAAAAACCAGATTGGGGATTTCTCCGGTTTTATCTTTATATAAAGTCAATAAAAATCATGCGACGCCTGCAAAACCCAAAATGGCCTATAACATTTCTTTAAAAGAAGAGATCAGATTAGACAGAAATAACAGAGAGTTTCTAATGCTTGGAGTTGAATACATGTATCACGGTGTAAATTTTAATTCTTATTATTTTTATAGCGATAGTTTAAAATTATATACCCCAGATCATCTAAAATATAAGTACAGTTTAACCATTCACGAATTAGATTTTCCTATCCTATTAAAACATTCGTTTCAAAAAGAAACCAATTCTTTATTATCTGGATACATTTTTGCCGGATATTATTATAGATGGTTAATAGATGGGCAATTGCAAGTAACGGAAAATGGAAATGAATTAGTAAATCAGTACGAGCCATTAAGATTTAAAATACCTGCATTTAATACAGTTAATAGTTCTTTTTTAAGTTTAGGTGCAGGGTTTCAAAAAAATACACCACTAATGCATAATGCAGTTTATGCCGAATTGCAATTCAAATATGGTTTATCACCAATTTATTTTAGCGAATCGTTTGCTCCTAGCAGCATGTATATAAACAATCATTTTTTATTAGTAACAGTTGGCTTAAAATTTTAATGAAATTAATATTACATAAACCTGAACATAGTATAAGTGGTAATATATTATTGCCCGGCTCGAAAAGTATAAGTAATAGAGTGCTTATTATTAAAGCTTTATCCGGACTAATTTTTGATATTGAAAATTTATCAGATTCCGATGACACAACGCATCTGAAAGATGCATTAGAAAGTTATTCTGATAATTCAGTCATTGATGTTGGTCACGCTGGTACAGATATGCGATTCTTAACGGCATTTTTATCGCTAAAACATAGTAATTATGAACTAACAGGTTCAGAAAGATTGCAACAACGACCAATAAAAGATTTAGTAGATGTTTTAAGATCTCTTGGGGCAGACATCAGTTACAAGAACAATGAAGGTTACCCCCCTCTTTATATTAAAGGGAAACAGCTAACTGGTGGTAAAGTTGAAATTAATGGAAATGTCAGTAGTCAGTTTATATCAGCTTTATTATTAGTAGCACCCTATTTTACTAATGGATTAGAAATTAATATTATAACGGAGTTAGTTTCTAAACCTTATGTAAACATGACCATTGAGATTATGAGAGAATTTGGTGCTATGGTTGATTGGAGAGATAATATTATTAAAGTTTCTCCAACTCCTTATTCTTTCAGTAAAAAATCATACATGGTTGAAAGCGACTGGAGCGCTGTATCTTATTACTATAGTTTAGTAGCTTTTTCATCTATTGGAACTAAGCTAGTTATTAAAAGCTTATTTAAAAACAGTCTGCAAGCAGATTCTGCTTGTGTTAGTATCTATCAAAATTTTGGTGTAAGTACAATTTTTAATGAGAATGAAGTTGTTATTTCTAAAACAAGTAAATCAGAAACCAAACCTTTAGAATTAGATTTTATCGAATGTCCTGATATAGCACAAACAGTTGTTTGTAGTTGTGTAGGCTTGAAAATGCCTTTCTTTTTTAAAGGACTTCAAACATTGAAAGTAAAAGAAACCGATAGAATTATTGCACTGCAAAATGAATGTAAAAAGTTTGGAATAGTGTTAAGTGTAACGACTAACTCAATAGAGTGGGGAGGAGAAACATCTATTAATAATATGATATCTGATTCTATAGCAACATATAACGACCATCGTATGGCAATGAGTTTCGCACCTTTGTGCTTATTGGTTCAAAATGTTACTATTGAAAATGCTGAGGTTGTATCTAAATCCTATCCTGAGTTTTGGCAACATTTAAAGTCTATTGGAGTTAACTCTGCTCAAGTATAATGACGTATACTGATGTTATAAGTACAATCGGAGTGTCATTAATTTTGTTGGCATTTTTCTTAAATACCTTTAAATATATTTCGGATACAGGGAAATTATATTTTCTACTTAATATATTTGGTGGAGCTTTTGCTTGTTACGGTAGTGTGTTATTAAATTCTTTGCCGTTTATTATTTTAGAAGGTACTTGGAGTGTAGTTGCTCTAATAGGTTTGATGAAAAATTTAAAACAATAAATTTCCTTTTGCTTTTTTATCTTTTAAATCTTCTATAAAAATTTCTCTCACAATAATAAATGCAGGATTTAATTTAATGGCTTCAAAAATTGTGTGGTTATACATGTAACGATTATCTCCTTTAATCAATAAAAAATAATCAGAGTTTTCTAATTCAGGAATTAATCGTGTGGTTTGTTCTATATCACCGGCAAACAAGTCTAATTCTTTTGTTTGCGCACCTTCAATTTTTGGCTGAAAGGATGTTTGATTGGGTAATAAATTAAATTCAATATTTAATTCATTATGTGTAAAAGTGTATAAAGGAAAATAAAAATCCTCACCTTCTTTATGAGTATAGTCTAATAAGTCATTCAGTTGCAAATCAATATTTAATGATTGATTTAATTCATGAATAACTCTGTAAATACTTTCAGTACTTGTAATTGAGAAGAGATCAAAATCAAAATGCTCTTCAGCATTAATATCTAAACTGTATGTTGCCATGTTAGTTTATGCTGAAGAGCATTTAATTATGTGTTTAATTTTATCCTTGAATTTTCTCTAATAATTCAGTGCTGATACCCGTAGAGCTATACCCACCATCGTGGTATAAATTCTGCATAGTTACCATACGAGTTAAATCTGAGAATAAACTTACTGTATAGGCAGCACAATCATCTGCACTTGCATTTCCTAACGGAGATTGTAAATCTGCAAACTCATAAAAATCAGAGAAACCTTTGATACCACCACCCGCTGTTGTTTTGGTTGGTGACTGAGAAATAGTGTTGATACGTACTTTCTTTTGTTTGCCATAGTGGTAACCAAATGTACGAGCAATAGATTCCAACATAGATTTAATGTCAGCCATATCCGTATAAAACGGATAGGTGCGTTGAGCTGCAATATATGATAATGCAACAACAGAAGCATGGTCATTTAAAGCATCTAATTTATGAGCGGCTGCTAACATTTTATGAAATGATAATGCAGATACATCTATTCCTTTTTGATAAAAGTCGTAATTTAATTCTGTGTATGGAATGTTTTTACGAATGTTTACACTCATACCAATTGAATGTAAAACGAAATCGATTTTACCACCTAATACATCCATTGATTCGGAGTATAGTTTGGTTAAATCGTCCATACTTGTAGCATCAGCAGGAATAATTTTAGATCCTGTTTCTTCTGCTAATTTATTAATCTCGCCCATACGCATAGCGATAGGCGCGTTAGTTAATGTAAAGGTAGCGCCTTCTTCGTGACATTTTTGAGCCACTTTCCAAGCGATAGAATTTTCATCTAATGCACCGGTAATAATACCGCGTTTTCCTTTTAATAAGTTGTATGCCATAGTGTTTATTTTAGTTGTGCAAATATACTAATTATGCTTTAATTAAGCATTTAGTAGTTCTTTTGCGTTTTTTAATGCTGTTTCTGTTGGTGTACCTGTACTTAACATTTTTGCTATTTCAGCAATACGTTCATCTTTGTTTAATTGCTTAATGCTAGATGTTGTTTTGTCTTTATTATCTGATTTATATACAAATAAATGATTACTGCCTTTACTTGCCATTTGTGGTAAATGCGTAATGGTAATTACCTGCATAGTTTTACCCATCGCAAATAAAATATTTCCAATTTTATCAGCCACATCACCACTCACTCCTGTGTCAATTTCATCAAAAATGATGGTTGGTAATGCTGTACGTTCTGCTAATAATGCCTTTAAACAAAGCATTAAACGTGATAGTTCACCACCCGAAGCTGTTTTATGTAATTCTTTAAAATCAGCACCTTTGTTAGCCGTAAATAAAAACGAAATTGCATCTAATCCATTTGAGGTTAAACTATCTAATGGTTTTAAATCAATTTTAAATTGAGCATTGGCCATTGATAAACTCGTTAACATGGTTTTAATATTTTGCTCAATACTTGCTAATGATTTTTGTCGTTTATCAGACAAATCTTTTGCTAATGCTTTGCATTGTTTTTCTATAGCAATAATTTCTTTATTCGTTTTTTCAATGTTTAATTCTAGCGAAGAGAACTGTTGTAATTTGGCTTCAATTTCATCTTTAATTACTAGTAATTCTTCTTCGTTATTTACTCCGTGTTTTTTTAATAAACGGTTTAATTTATCTAATTGTGTATTGACTTCTTCTAAACGAACATTATCATACACAACATCTTCTTCGCAGGCATCAATGTCTTTAACTAGTTCTTTTAATTCGATACTAACTGAATTTACACGTTCAAATAATTCATTAAACTGTTTACCAAATTTAGAAACTGCTTGCAATTGCTGTTTAACTAAGGCCAATGCAGATATAATGTTTTCGTCTCCTCCATTAATTGCTAAAGAAGATTTTGATAAATTCCCTTTTATGAATTCAGCATTTTCTAGAGTTTCACTTTCTTCTTCTAATTGTTGTTGAACGCCAACTTTAATTGCTGCTTCTTCTAACTCGTTAAACTGAAATTGAAAATAATCTAACTCCTTTTTTGCTTGTAATTCCTGAGCAGTTAATTCTTCTAATTGCTTTTTGAGTTTAGTTAACTGTCCAAATTGTTTCTTATAATCAATAAATAGCTGTGTAGTTTGCGCAAAGGCGTCTACTAATTCAAATTGAAAATTTGTTTCTTTTAATAGTAATGTTTCGTGTTGTGAATGAATATCAATTAATTGATCGCCTAATTCTTTTAATATGCTCAGTGTAGTTGGTGTATCGTTTATAAAAGCACGGGATTTTCCTTCTGGAGTAATTTCTCGTCTAATTGTAGTCACTTCTTCAAAGTCTAATTCATAGCTTTCAAAAAAGGATTTTAGATTGTAGGCTTTGATATTAAATTGTGCTTCTATGATACACTTTTTCGTTTTATCATGAAGCGAAGTTACATCCGTTCGGTTACCTAAAGTTAGCCCCAAAGCTCCCAATAAAATGGATTTCCCGGCGCCAGTTTCTCCGGTAATAACCGTTAAACCTTGGTTTAAATGAACTTCCGTTTCCTCAATCAGAGCGAAATTTTGTATGCGTAAATTCTGTAACATATGCAGGTTAAATATCGGAATTTAAAATCTGTAGAAAGTCATATTTTACTCAAATTCAGAAGTCATTTTTCAACAATTTAACTTGCCAGCCGGCGAACTAGAAAAATACCCCTAAATCAAAACATTCATTCAATCATTTAAAATGGTCATTCACTCAAAATCATGTAACTAAATACTTTTTCAATCGTAATAGATAATAGAAACACCGCGAAGGGTTACAGTCAAGTGTTTTGATATATTATTTCGTTTAACTTTTAATTTTTGAGAGATGAGACAGTTAAAAATAACCAAACAGATTACTAATCGCGAAACAGCTTCGTTAGATATGTATTTACAAGATATTGGCCGTGTTGAATTAATTACCGCAGATGAAGAGGTTGTGTTGGCTCAAAAAATCAAGCAAGGCGACCAAAAGGCTTTGGATAAGTTAGTAAAAGCCAATTTGCGTTTTGTTGTTTCAGTTTCCAAGCAATACCAAAACCAAGGCTTAAGTTTACCTGATTTGATTAATGAAGGAAACATGGGATTAATTAAGGCAGCTCAGCGTTTCGATGAAACCCGTGGTTTTAAATTTATTTCATACGCCGTTTGGTGGATTCGTCAATCAATTCTTCAGGCTTTAGCTGAACAGTCACGTATTGTGCGTTTACCATTAAATAAAATAGGTGCTATTAATAAAATTAATAAAACCTTCGCTAAACTCGAGCAAGAGTTGGAACGTGAACCAATAGCTGAGGAAATAGCAGAAATTTTAGATATTTTGCCGGAAGATATTCGTGAAACTATGAAAAACCAAGGGCGTCATATGAGTATGGATGCTCCTTTAGGAACAAATGTAGAAGATGGCGGTAGTATGTACGAATTAATGGAAAATAAACATGAAGCTTCACCTGATAATGAATTGATGATGGAAAGTTTAAGAAATGAGATTTCAAGAGCTTTAACATCTTTAACAGCTAGGGAAGCAGATGTAATTAAATTATATTATGGATTAAGCGGCGGGCACTCTCATTCCCTGGAAGAAATTGGTGAAAAATTTGAATTAACCAGAGAAAGAGTTCGCCAAATAAAAGAAAAGGCAGTGCGTCGGTTAAAACATGCGTCCAGAAGCAAGGTGTTGATGGGCTATTTAGGATAGTTTTTTGTGTCCGTTAGTGAAAACCGTTACAAATCGGGGAGAAGGAGGCTTGTGTTTGGCCTCCTTTTTTTGTTTTTTAACGGTTTGTTAAAAACAAATTCATCTCTTAATCTGTATAATTTTATACTTTTGAAACACAAACTTACAATATGTCGCATTTAGTAGCACCTTCAGTTTTATCAGCCGATTTTGGAAATTTACAACGAGATATCGAATTAATTAATAATTCGGATGCCGATTGGTTTCATGTGGATATTATGGATGGTGTGTTTGTACCAAATATTTCTTTTGGATTTCCTGTTTTAAAAGCTATTCAAAAGCACGCTAAAAAACCTTTGGATGTGCATTTAATGATTGTAGATCCTGATAGATATACTCAACAATTTAAAGATGCCGGTGCTGAGGTTTTAACATTTCATTTAGAAGCTTGCACGCATTTACACCGTTCGGTTCAAAATATTAAAAGTTCAGGGATGAAAGCCGGAGTGGCATTAAACCCTCATACATCAATTCACTTACTAGAAGATATCATTGCTTATATTGATTTGGTATGTGTGATGAGTGTAAATCCGGGTTTTGGCGGACAAAAATTTATTGAGAATACATTTACAAAAGTAGCAGCTCTTAAAAAACTGATTACAGAAAAAAAATCAAAGGCTTTAATCGAAATCGATGGCGGTGTAGATTTAAATAACTACAAAAAATTAGTTTCGATAGGAGCTGATGTTTTAGTAGCAGGTAATACAGTTTTTGGAAGTGCTAATCCAACACAAACAATCACACAATTAAAACAAATATAAACCTATAAAAAAACAAAACAATATGTCATTTGAATTACCAAAATTAGAATATGCATACGCTGCATTAGAACCACACATTGATGCTAGAACAATGGAAATTCACCACAGTAAGCATCACCAAGCTTATGTTACAAATTTAAATAATGCGATTGCAGGAACAGATGCAGAAAAAATGAGCATTGAAGATATTTGTAAAAATATTTCTAAATTCCCAATGGCTGTTCGCAATAACGGTGGCGGACATTATAATCACTCTTTATTTTGGCAAATTATGGCGCCAAATGCCGGTGGTATGCCAACAGGTGATTTAGCAAAAGCGATTGAAACAGATTTAGGAGGATTTGAAAAATTTAAAACTGACTTTGCAGCAGCAGGAGCAACTCGTTTTGGTTCTGGTTGGGCTTGGTTATGTGTTAAAGAAGGAAAATTATGTGTGTGCTCTACACCAAATCAAGATAACCCTTTAATGGATATTGCAGATTGCAAAGGAACTCCAATTTTAGGAATGGATGTTTGGGAGCATGCTTATTATTTGCATTATCAAAACCGTCGTCCTGATTATATCTCTGCATTCTTTAATGTAATTAACTGGACAAAAGTTGCTGAGTTATATGCAGCAGCAAAAAAATAACTTTTAATTAGTTAAAACAAAAAAGCCTCATCATTGATGAGGCTTTTTTGTTTTAAGTGCAGTAGTATTTTATTCTTTAATTACTCTGATAGTTGAGTAAGAACCATTATCTTTTAAACGCACATTGTAAATACCTTTTGCTAATTGCTCTAAAGATATTATTGTGTGATTGTTTGAAGTTGTTTGCGTAAGCACTAATTTACCAATAGCGTCATACACCTCAATTTCAACAACAGTAGTAATAGATTTATTAAAATCAATTATGAAAACATCTGTTGTTGGATTTGGATAAGCTACAAATATATTGTTATTTAATTCAGTAATACCTGTACATAAATCTACTGTCATTACTTTTGAATCTGAATTTGAACAGGCGTTAGCGTCAGAATAACTATATGTAATAGTATGTGTTCCTGCACCTGCTACAGTCGGGTCAAATACATTTCCTGTTACTCCATTTCCACTGAAAGTACCTCCGCTTGGTGTTCCATTTAAAGCAACAGTTGCATCATTAACACATGCTAACGTGTTTGTTAAAGCAAAAGAAACTGTTGGTAATGGATTTACAGTCACGTTGGTTGTTTTTGCATTTGAACAACCGTTTGTTGTTCCTGTTACAGTATAAGTAGTATTTGCACTAGGACTCACGGAAACACTAGATGTAGTTGCTCCTGAATTCCAGCTGTATGTAGTTGCTCCGCTTGCCGTTAAAACAGCAGAATTACCTGCGCAAATGGTTTGGCTATTTACTGAAACTGTTGGAGTTGTTTTAACTGTAACAGTTACTGTTTTAGTCCTTGTACATCCATTTGTAGTTCCTAAAACAGTGTATGTTGTGTTTGCTGTTGGAGAAACTGAAATGCTAGAAGTAGTTGCACCTGAATTCCAACTGTAAGTTGTAGCTCCACTTGCATTTAATGTTGTTGAATTTCCTGAACAAATAGTTGCATTACTTACTGCTACAGTTGGAGTAGCTTTCACGGTTACTGTTGCGACTTTTGAATTTGTACATCCATTAGATGTTCCCGTTACGGTATAAGAAGTAGTTGTAGTTGGAGTGACAGAAATACTAGATGTAGTTGCTGAATTACTCCAATTATAAGTTGTAGCACCGCTAGCAGTTAATGAGGCTGCGCTTCCGGAACAAATAGTGGAACTTGTAACGGCAACTGTTGGAGTTGTATTTACAGTGACAGTTTTACTTGACGTATTTTGTCCTGTTGCATTTTTTGCGATTAATGCAATTGTATATGTTCCGGCATTAGCAAATGTAACTGTTGGGTTTTGAGCATTTGCATTTGAAAATGTTACGCCAGTTCCTGATGTTGCTGTCCATGTCCAAGTTGTTGGAGCGTTGGTAGATAAATCATTTAATTGAATTGTTGAGCTGGTACAAAGGTTTGCAGCTGCTACGCTGAAATTTGAAACCGGTGCAGCTGCAGGAGCAGCTACTATTGTAAGAGCAGCATTATTTAAGTCATAAAAAATATTTCCTGCTCCGCGAACCATAATACGACCAGTGGTTGTAGTTACTGATGGTACTGTTATAGTTGCTGAGCCATTGTTTGGAACTCCGCTAGCAAGAGTGATTGGATATAAATATCCTCCGTTTGTAGATAAGAATATATTTACACTTGGAGTGTTAACAGTTCCGGTGTTTGTGTTTGCTACATTCCATGTAATTGTTTGTGTAGTACCTGCAGTCCAGGTTGTTGCAGTATTTTGTGACGTTACAGAAAATGGACCCGCAGCCGCATCCACAGTTACTTTCATTAAATCTGAAGCAGTTTGACCACCACCAACATTATTATCTCTTACGATAAATGAAAAATTCATTACACGAGATACAGATGGAGTTACTTCCCAAGTAGAAGAAATGGTGTTACTTAAAACAGTTGCTAATGCAGGCATATATCTATTTGGTGAGGTTGTCGGAGGAATTGCTCTATACATCGGCCCAACACTATATGTAGGTAGCGGAGAAGCGTTACCTGGTGATTGAGCAGGGTCATTTTGACTCCAGTTATAAGTTAGTGACGCATTTCCATCTACATCACTTCCTGTTCCTTCTAAAATATAAGCAGTTGATTTTGGAATAATATAATCAGCACCTGCATTTGCTGTTGGAGGAGTATTTGTTAATGTTGTTATTGCTGCACAAGTACTATTTCCAGTTTTAATGTTGGTGCTTATATCACGAATATTAACGTAGTTAAAATCATCATGACTATTACTTTGTACATTTGAAGAACAAATACCCGCATAACCCATAATTGAGCTTCCACTCGCAGGTTCAACTTCTGTAGTTCCGTTTCCACTTCTACTGCATGTATTCATTACATGATAACCACCATATTGATGGCCCATTTCGTGAGCTACATAATCAATATCAAATGCATCGCCGGTTGGATTTGCACGGCCTGTATAACCTCTTCCTTTGTGAGTACTTGTTTGAGAAGTACTTAGGCATACGCATGCTAAACATCCGGCATTACCACCACCGGTTGTGTTAAAATTGTGTCCAATGTCGTAGTTTGCAACACCAATAGCCGCATCAATGGTTTGTGCAGTTTTGGTATTCCACTCATTTGTCCATGGATCGGTAGTAGCATTCATATAAATTAATAAATCATTATTGGCTATAAAGTTCATGTGTATGGCTAAATCTCTTTCATATACACCATTTACGCGATTCATGGTAATTGCCATTTGCGCTTGAACATTTGCTTTTTGTTGAGCAACAGTTCCTGTTCCCATAAACAATGCACCGTATTCGCCTGTACATGATTGAGCTAAACGATAGGTTCTTAATTTTTGATCATTAATATTTTGTACAGTTAAGTTGCCATCACCTGAGCTTCTTTGTAACGACTGAAGGTTTACTCCCTCATCTGTTAAACATTCAAAAACTTGAGGATCTGCTCCTAAACTTAATTTGTTGTAAACTATGTAGTTTACTAAATCTGAAGTATAAGGATCAATAAATACCGTACTTTTTATACCGGATAATGACATGGTATGTAATCCAAATTGAGTAACACTGAAACGCATCGTTGCTGTTGGATCGTCGATACCCTGTGCAGCATATGTTTTAATCATAGGAAACTTTGCTTCTAAAGCGGGATCCATAATGGATGATTCATATACGCGAAATTTTTCGTAATTACCATCTGAATTTGGGAACTCAATTATTAGAGGAGATTGATTACTACTTGCAAATAAAACGGGAGCATTTACCAATTTAGCTTTTAATTGATTTAAATCTAATTGATACAAAAAGTAGTTGGCTGGAAACGAACTTCTTCTTACTTTTTCTCCGGCTATTTGTTGTGTTGAAAGTTTAGTCCATAATCCATCACTTGAGGATTGGGCAAAATTGCTACTTAAGATTAACGTTGAAAAAAACGTTAATACAATTTTTAGGTAATTTTTTTTCATAGTTTTTTGCATTTAGTTACATACTAAGCTAAAGTAATACATCCGTAAAGTCAATTGATTCGTCTAAAATCAGATTCAAAATAATTGCTACAATGATAATCTTAAGCTGTTATCAGTACAATTTACAATTCGATTTTGTAGAAATTATGTAGTGGAGAAATATTTCGTCGTTATTCGTGCGATTTTAACAATTACGAATTATGATAATGCCTTGTAAATAGGTTTTGAAGAATCTATATTTTTTAGATACGATTTATATAATTGCAATTGTTGCACTCTTTCTTCATCTGTTATTCGTGCCGGAGAAAAACAAATAAATGCTGGAAGAACAGTCATCCCGGCGAAATATAACATGCCATGTTCAATAGGATATAAAATTGTTTCCAGATTACCGTTTTTTCCGTTATTGCCGTATGCTGCTTCAGGCCCGCCTGTAGTAAGTGTTAAAAAGGCAGTTTTATTTTTATATGTTCCATTATCGTAAACTCCTTTTCCTGCTCCATAAACCAAACCCATTGCAAATACTCTATCTACCCAACCTTTTAAAATTGCAGGTAAGCCAAACCACCATAATGGAAAATTAAAAATAAGTGTGTCGCACCATTCCAGTTTTTCCATTTCTGTTTTTACATCAGTACTAAACAAATCATTTTGATAAGCATTTACCTGTTCCATTTGGTATTTAAAAAAATCAGGATTTTGTAAAGATGTAAAATCATGCTTATCTCCAACAGGATTAAAGCTCATGGCATATAAGTCAGAAACTCTTACTTCTGCTCCCTGAGATTGAAAATAACTTACAGCTTCATTTTTTAAACTACTGCAAAATGATTTACTCTCGGGGTGTGCGTGAATAATTAATACTTTTCTCATCTCCTTTAAAATCCCGTTTTCTTATTTGGATCAGCTGGTTTAGTGTTAATGCCTTGCAATGCAGAAGCATTATTAGGAGAAAGGCATAATACCTTGTTGAATAAGTTTTTTGCTTCTGTAATTTTTCCCAATTGAAAGTTTGTCCATGCTAGCATTAATAAACCATCAGTGTCGCATGGATAAAGGTTTACTACTTTTTCAAAATGAGTCAGTGCATTCGCATAATCTTTCTTTCCATAATCTAAAACTCCCATTTTATAATGAGCAGATGTATTATGTGGATCAATGCTTAAGATAGATTCGTAATATGTTTTTAAATCATTTTTGTTACCTAGCATTTCAGTAGGGTATGCAAGTCCAAATTTTGGTTCTACAGCATTTGGTTTTAATTCTGCTGCTATCTTGTAGTAACTAGCTGCTTCAACATGCATACCTGATAGATAACATAACCAACCCAATCTTAAATTCATAGGATATGAAGTTTTGTCATATACCTCTTTTAAGACTGTGATAGCTCCTTTGTAATCATTTTTAGATGATAACTCATAACTTTTTGAGAATGCCAATAATACTTTTTGATAATCAGCTGCATTTTTTTTCAATACCGCTAATCCTTCTAAAGCAGAAGCATCGCTTGGAGAGTACAATAAAACAGTATTAAATGTTTGTTCGGCTTCTGTATTTTTTCCTAGTTTCAAATATGTCCAAGCTAACATTAAATTGTTATCATAATCGAAAGGATAAAGATTAACCACTTTTTCGAAAAATGGTAAGGCTTTGTTATACTCTTTTGAATAGTAATAAATAGAACCTAAATTACCATTAATGGTTTTGTTATTAGGATCTATTTCGAGTATTTTTTTATCCTGTGTAATGATTTCCTGAAAATCCTCCAATTGGTATGCAGGAAATGAATAGCCATATCTTGGTTCGATAGCATTAGGTTTTATACTAATTGCTTTTGTATAATGATTCAATGATTTCTTTTTATAACCGGCTTTATAGTATAACCAGCCCAAACGCATATTTACTTCATACGAAGTGCTGTCTTTTAAATCAGTAATAGTTTCAATTGCGCCCGTGTAATTCAATACTTTTTCTTGTTCAATACTTTGATTAAAAGCAACAACAGTTTTATCAGTTTGAGCGGTGGTAGTTGAACTTATAATAAGTCCTACACATACCATATTAACTATCCTTTTCATAATTGAGTTTTTTGATGAGTAAAACTAATAAATATTACTAACATCACGCCGATAAAAATCTCGGGTTTACCTCAAATAAAAGAAATTTAATAAATGAGGTGAATTTAATAAAGCTTATATCCAAGGCTTACTAATCCTGTTAAGCACGTTTGATCGAAAGGTCTTAATAAATAATTCCCTCTTTTTTCAAACACAGGCTGATGCCAGGCTGGATTACTTATATCGTACTCCGCTTCAACCATTATGGAAATAGCAATTCGTTTAATAATAAATTTTGGTTGAAGTGAAATTTTTGGAGAAAAGAACTGATTTTTTTGTGAGATAAAATCATTTTTAGATAAGTTTGTTCTGCCTGTGCTAAATCCAAAATATAAATTTAGGTTAATTGTTTTTTTAGCGTTTGATAATGAAGGCCCTAAGCCATAACCCATGGCATATCCGGAAAGTTTGGTTTTTAAACTATCATCTATAAATACTTTTGTTGGTAATATTTTGTAATAGTTTGCTAAGAATACCCAAATGTCTTTTTTAAAATAATGAGTATAACCACTAAATCCAAATCCAACAAAACTGGT
The DNA here is from genome assembly GCA_035439445.1 of Bacteroidia bacterium. Taxonomy (GTDB): domain Bacteria; phylum Bacteroidota; class Bacteroidia; order B-17B0; family Aurantibacillaceae; genus UBA4416. The sequence goes on along the minus strand of DAORKG010000003.1, from coordinate 126,535 downwards.
TGGTAGATTTAAGTTGATATGATCAATGGTATTTATCTGGTTGTAATAAGATTTTGCATAAACCCTATTACCATAATACAAATCAAGCGTAAGTTGATTATAAAATATAGGCTTCTCTATTTTCTCTTTCTCTTCTTTCTCTTTTTTGACTTTAATTTTTGTAGCCTGAGAAAATGAACTTATAGAACATATTATAAAAAGGTATAGTAAGAGTTTATGCATAAAGTATTACCTGCTTATGTAACGTAATTCTTGCAAAAAAGATACAACTTAATTTAAGAACTGTTTTAGCCAGATTATAGCTTCCTCGTGGCTATTGAAAATTCTAGTAGGAATAATAGGTTTGTGAAACTTAATATAAAAATTACCTGCTATTCTATGACCTAATTGCTTTATTACCATAGCTCTGGCACTTACAGGGATTAATGGTTCTAATTCTCTCACCAATCTTCTTCCTTCAGGTGTAACGTTTGCAAAATCATCTCCGTCCAATAAAGCAGGATGTTTTTTATCAGAATCTACCAGTTTTAATAACGCTTCATGATTTATTTGGTGTTGTATATCATCTACTTCAACATTTGGCAGATAGGTATAATGAATGATACCATTATCTAAAAGACGTAACCTTATAGTATTTGTAACTATTTCTTTTGAATAGTTATAGTTTTTGGTTTCTTCTAAAGTCATAAACTCTTATAAAGATATTGTTTTGATAATAAAATGCAAATGAATTATTTCTTATAAATCAGTTAAGCTGTTTTTATTCAAATAAAATTCATTAATTAGTTGTATCATTTTAACCCGCTAAACATGAGCAATATATTATTTAGTACCATCGATTGGTCGGCTATTGAAAGAGTAGAGCATAAAGGTGAAACCGGAACTTCGTACTGGCGAACCATTCAGTTAGATGGATTACGCATTAGAATAGTAGAATATAGCGCAGGGTATTTGGCCGACCACTGGTGCCAAAAAGGACATATTGTGCATTGCCTGGAAGGAAGTTTTGTAACCCAACTGGAAAGCGGTGAGCAAACTAAATTAACCAAAGGGATGTCTTATGTGGTTTCTGACGATATGAGTTCTCATCGCTCTGTTTCTGCTGATGGAGTTAAGCTGCTGATAATTGATGGGGATTTTTTGAAATGAGCTTCCTAAATAATAATGGTTACCTCATACTTTTCTGTGCTGCGTCTAGGTGCTGTTATATTAGGTATATCAATCAACAATTTTATTTGTTTCATTATATATTACCAAACATTCATTGTTCGATCGGGCTATTGGGATAACTGTACTTAATAAATTGGTTTTGTCAGAGTCTGTTTTAACCGCATTAGTACGCCCTCTTCTTTTATATTTCCATTTATTTGTTTCTTTTTTAATATAACTTAATGCTATAGAATTGTGGTCAATATTAGTAGTATTAGCTATAAAAGCTGCGTTATCATTTATTAGTCTACTTTTTGAATACGAAATTAGTGCATCAAATGTTAAAGCAATAGCAATTGCTTCATTAATATATTGAGTCAAGTCGCCAATTGGAATTGAGGAGGATGTATCATGTGCTGCTTTGTGCCGTCTAGTTGCCGCGTTTGTAAAAGAATTCTCTAAAGGCAAACTAGTAATTCCAATAATAGAAGCTAAAGCAGTTTGCTTGTTCCAGCTGTCACTTATATTTAATGATTTCAAAATTTTCTTTATTTCATCTTTACTTATATTGGAATTACTAAAACCAAAAGTATGTTTATTTAAATCGTATGAGGTATTTAAAGATGATGAAATAATTTTTGTTTCATTTTGGACAAATAATATCTTATCAATTTTATTTGATTCGAAACCAGATATTCTTTGAATTGATTTTAAAACTTCGACTGTACTGTAAAACCGCAAGTCTTCTGTCAAGCTTGCAAATGGGATATGTGAAGATGCAATTTCATTTAATATTTCAATAGTTCTATTTTTAATAAAATCTTCTAGTGCGACAAAACCAACAACAGCCAAACCGTTACGCAATAATCTAGCGATATCATTGTGTTCTGTTTGAGTCGGCAATCCGTCTATCAAATTTGGTGTAGATAAAGTTCTCTCAATGATAAATAGACGCTCAAGAAAATTATGCTTGGCAGTTGGCATTATAAAAGACTATTTAGTAATTCTAGGAGTGTTCTTATTCTATGATTAACGTTACTTGCGTTGTTGGTAGCCTGGGTGACGGATTTGGTGAATTGATCATCATTTTGGTAAAGATCAAAAAGCCTTTCTTGTATCCTCCCACTATTAATTCGTCTAAGTTCGGCATTCCTTCCATTACTAATCAAAATACTTACTGCTATCATTTGAGCATCATATAATGGGGCAATCATTTGTTCTCTGTAAACTGCAGGTGCAATAGGTCTGTAAAAGGCATTACCTTGCCACAGTTCATCACAGATTTCAATACATTGTTGAAAGTCGTCTTCTAATCGTTGTAAATTATGGCCAGACATACTCCTATTCTGTTGCATGTAAATATCCAACACTCTTGAAATGTTTTGATTCGGCAAATTTTCCCAATATTCACGTAATGCAAAAAAACGTAAGATCATTTCTAAATCATCCATTTTTCTATAAGCATTAGACGATTCATCTTCTATTTTCAATTTTCTTTTAAGTATTTCATTTTCGCTTAACCTATAAAGCAATTCATTTAAAGGCCCATCGAATGCAACGTTTCTTACTTCTTGAGGCTTTAAAGCATCACCACCAGTATTTAATCTTAAGAATACCTCATATTTTAAATTTGGGTCGGATTGTTTTAAAAGTGTGACAATTCTAATATAAGGTCGAATTGACAAGGCATGTTTAATCTGATTAGGAAGTTCGTGAAAAGTCAAACCATTTAAATCTGAAAATACTTCCAAGTTTTTAAGTTTGAATGCGCCAGATAAAAATTCATGTATAGAAGTTAATCTTTGTTTACCATCAATAACACTATAAACTCCATAATCGTCTTCTGAAAAATAAATTGGTGGTACGGGTACGTTCAGAATAAAAGACTCAATTAATTTCGATTGTTTATCTGCGGTCCACCTATTTCGCCTTTGATAATGTGGATTTAAGTCAACAATTCTATTGTCAATCATCCTTGACAAAGTCTCAAGTGAAAAATCTGAATGCTGAATGACCAATGATTCTTGGGCATTATTGAATTTTCTTATTAATTGATCTATGTTCATTATATTCTAATTTTTTTTATAATTACAGCTAACGGTTTCCAAGCAGGCACAGTTTGCAGTTTGAAACAGTGTCTACCGAATGTTTGTTTAAAGATACTAATGTTTGTTGCTTTTGCAAAAATGAAAAAACTTGTCTACCGAAACTTTTTGCAAAAGCTATTACCTCGTCCGCGCAAATTGGGCTTGCTTGGTGTTACCTGCTGAGTGCCACACAAAGTTTAATTGCCTAACAATTTAAGGTCGGGTTTTTTGAATTAGGTATTGGCGTCTTATTATTTAAATACCAGTCAATGATTCTTTCCCTTAATCTGTCGTATAAATCGTCTTCAGTGTATGGTTCGTCCTCAATTGAAATTGTGTCAAGGTCTTGATTGATTTGTTTTATTGTGGCTTTGTCGAATAATTTTTCGTCATTAAGGTACTTTCTGATAAAGGAAATAAAAATTGTGTGACAATCTTCATTAAAATTGATATTACCATTTCGTTGAGCTTCGTCTGCAAGTTTCTCTATTGCACGTAATAATTCGCCTTGAACCGTTTCAGCTTGTCCAGATTTCGGAACATAGTTTTTCCAAATAAATTTACCAGTTTCAAGATATTCGTCTGCTGTCATTTTTTTATGTCCGTTGTCGCAACTAAAAATTAGTATCGTAATTATTAAATAAAGTAATTGTTTCATTGTCGTATTGTCGTCCAGGCACTTTGCAGGTAACTAGCTTATACCCGCCATAATATGGCGGGTATTTGGTTTATTTTGCAAAATAACCGCCATATTATGGCGCTTATTTTTTTTAACATATTTAGTCGTTTTATTCATTTTACTACCTCACTGTCTAAATTCTTGGGATCTATTTACCTAACCAAATATACTTTTTTGCCATTAAAAATCAAATTATTTGCTATTAGTTTTAGTAAACAAAAAACCCTCATCCGTTTATCAGATGAGGGTTTCTTTTTATTATTTTTTAATAACTAGTCTACGTTATCGTGTAAAAACGAGTTGTTTGGTCTGATTTCGTTGTTTTCTCCTAACGTGTAACGAGATACTTGAGAATCAGTTGAAGGAGTAGAACTTGTATTATCTAAGTTTACTTGTTTACGTTGCCAAGCAGATTCTTTTTCTAAACTAGCTAAACCTTCAGGAGTTTTCATTTTTAATGTCAACTCTTTTAACTTTTTAATACGCTCTTGAGCTAAACGAATTTGCTCTTCACGGCTGTTTGCTTCAGCTGTTGGAGTTTCTTTAGTATCTTCTTCGTTTGTGATATCATTAATCACAAATTCTTGCTTAGATGTTTCTACAACTGTTTCGCTAACAAAAGTTGCAGGAGCTTCGTTTACCGGCTCATCTAATGTATATACTTTAAAAGCTGGTTTTTCTTCTTCTTTTACTTCGTTTACAATAGGAGCAATTGGCTCTTCAACTTTGTTGATAATTGGAGTTTCAATTACTTCTTCTTTCACAAACACAAATGGCTCGTTAGTTTGAATCTCATCAATAATAGATGTTTGAACAGGCTCAACTTTTGGAGTTTGAGGCTCATCTAAACGAACAATTTTACGCTCTGCAAAAGTTGGTGCTTCGTAACCTGAATTAATTTTTGAATTAAATCCTGTAGCAATAATTGTTACTGATACGTTATCTCCTAAAGATGGATCAGTACCGTAACCTGTAATTAACTCTGCTGTACCACCTGCTGCTTCTTGAATAAAATCAGTGATCTCACCAAACTCATCCATTTCAATATCATCGCTTCCACTCATGATATTTAATAATACGTGACGAGCACCAGAAATATCATTATCATTTAATAATGGAGAAATTAATGCGTTCTCTACAGCACGTAAAGCGCGCTTCTCGCCACTTGCAATTGCAGAACCCATAATTGCTACACCGCTATCTTGCATCACCGTTTTCACATCATTAAAATCCACATTCACATGCATGTGTAAGCTGATGATTTCTGCAATTGATTTTGCTGCGCTTGTTAAAACGTTATCAGCATGAGCAAATGCTTCCGTCATTTTTAAGCTTCCGTAGATTTCACGTAATTTATCGTTACCAATAACAATTAACGTGTCTACGTATTTTTTCATTTCTTCTAATCCTTTTTCAGCTTGCTCTCTACGTTTTTTACCTTCAAATGCAAAAGGAATAGTAACGATACCAACAGTTAAGATGCCTAACTCTTTTGCTACTGAAGCAATAACAGGAGCTGCACCAGTACCTGTACCACCACCTAAACCGGCAGTGATAAATACCATCTCAGTATTATCTTTTAAAATAGATTTAATTTCTTCGATGCTCTCTAAAGCAGAGTCGCGACCAACCTCAGGTTTTGCACCGGCTCCTAAACCTTTTGTTAAAGAGTTACCTAATTGGATTTTATGAGGCACAGGGCTTTTGCCTAATGCTTGTTTATCGGTATTGCATATAATGAAATCTACACCTTTAATTCCTAAACGGAACATGTGATTAACAGCGTTGCTTCCGCCGCCACCTACGCCAATTACTTTGATAATTGAGCTTTCTTCTTGTGGTAATTCAAATTGCATCATGGTATTTAGATTTATTTGTTTAAAGATTTATTGTTTGATGTTTCTTGTTTCATCCACCGTAGCTTTAGCGTAGGTGGGTTGTTTTTAATTTTTGTTATTCTTTTTATTTCTCCTCCTTCTGTTCTCGACTTCGCTCGAACTGACAGGTTTTATTTATTCAACATCGTCGCTCATCCAATCTTTGGCTTTGCTAATTAATGAGTCGAAGAAGTTTCCTACTTTTTGTTTGGAGTGTCCTGTTACTTTTTTCTCTGCTTTTTGTTTTGCTTCCGCAGTTTCTACTACTACAGTTTCTTCAACTGCTTTTGCAGAGTTAGAACCACGTTTAGCTTCACGCTCGTATTTCTCAATACCTTTCATTACTAAACCAACACCTGTTGCATACATTGGATTTTTTAATTCGTCATCGGCACCAGCTAAGTGTTCGTTAGGTGTTCCAATACGGCAATCCATACCGGTAGTTAACATCACTAATTGTGGTAAGTGTTTTAGTTGAGAACCACCACCTGTGACTACGATTCCGCCTGCTAATTTGCGTTCGAAACCTGAAGATTTAATTTCAAATAAAACGAACTCTAAAATTTCTTCCATACGAGCTTGAATAATTTGAGCTAATGTATTTACTGAAATTTCTTTGTGTGGGCGGCCTCTTAATCCAGGGATGGAGATTACCTCGTTCATTTGATTTTCTTGAGCTAAAGCCGAACCGAAACGCATTTTTAATTGTTCTGCTTGCGTTTTAATAATACCACATCCTTCTTTAATATCATCTGTAATAATATTACCACCAAAAGGAATTACCGCAGTATGACGGATAATACCATCGTAGAAAATCGCTACGTCAGTTGTTCCACCACCAATATCAACTAATACTACACCTGCTTCTTTTTCTTCATCACTTAATACGGCATCAGCACTTGCTAAAGGCTCTAAGTGTAAATCAACTGTTGTTAATTTAGCTCTGTCAACACATTTAAAAATGTTTTTCACTGCAGAAACTTGTCCTGTAATGATATGGAAATTCCCTTCTAAACGAATACCTGAGTGCCCGATTGGGTTACGGATACCGCTTTCGTTATCAATAATATATTCTTGAGGAATCACGTGAATAATTTCTTCACCCGGACTCATCACTAAACGGTGCATGTTATCAATTAATTGATCAACATCACTTTGAGAAACTTCTTCCTCTAATGATTTACGAGTAACCATCCCGCGGTGTTGCATACTTTTAATATGCTGACCAGCTATACCAACGATTACTTCTTCAATATCAATGTTTGCTTTATCGCCGGCAATTTTAATGGCAGCTTTAATAGACTCTATGGTTTGCTCAATATTAGCAACTACACCACGGTGCACCCCTAGTGATTCGGATTTACCAACACTTAAAATTTCTACTTTACCGTGTTCGTTTTTGTACCCAACGATAGCGGCAATTTTAGTTGTTCCAATGTCTAGTCCTACAACTAGTTCAGCATTTTCTGGCATTTGTTTTCCTGTTTGCTTATTGTCCATAAACTTATTTTTTAGTGCAAACCACTTGGTTCTTATATTTTATATTAATGATTGAATATTTATTCCAACCATCTGTTTTGTTTAATCCTTCTGTATAAAATAGTTTTAGCTTTTCAAACTTTTCCTCAAAATCTTTTGCTTCGCCAAAAACAATTTTATGATTACCGATAGCAGGGTATAATTCCAACTCTTTATCGGGTGTTACGTTTATTTGATGTATCAGGCTTGCTAAAACAGAATCTTTAGTGATGTATTCAGAGATATTATAAATATCATCAAGTACACTTACTTTACTAAACACTTCGTGTTTTGCTATGGTAGTTACAGGAAACTGATAACGAGATGCAAATGGTTCCATAATGTATCCCGTTGCAATTAAAACACGTGCGGTGTATTTATCACTTAAAGGCATTAGTTTTGATTTGGTATCAATGTAATAACTTTCTCCATCCATGTTCATGACGCGAACTAAGGGAGTACGTTGTGTGACATCAATATTTACATCTCCATTTACATCTACAGCAATGTCTGCATTTTCAACAGCCGGGTGAGAGTTTAAAGCTTTCTCTAAACCATTCACATCAATATTTTTTAAAGTAGCATGTAAAATAGAATCGTTTCTGTCTTTGAAAAATTCTTTTACATCCTCTTCATCAATAAAGCTGTTAACCTCAGTGTTGTTTACCGACACGTATAAGTTTTCGGCTACCACGTTTTTCTCTTTGCCTGTAGCAAATGCTAAAGACGCAAAAAGACCTGATAATCCAATAATCCAAAGAACGACAATTAATATTTTTCTAAAATTTAATTTTTTCATTTTACTTTTCGCTTCTCGACTTCGCTCGAAGTGACAAGTCTTTTACTTTTCAATCCCTTCAATCTCTTAAATATCTTCATTCAGTAGTTTTTCAATAGGTAAAATCAACGTGTCTATATCTCCGGCACCTAATGTCATGACTACTTGTGGCGAATGTGTTTTTAAAAACTCAAGCACGTTTTCTTTTTTTACTAAAAACTTATTGGTGCTTTTCATTTTATCTAACAGCATTTGAGAATTGATACCTTCAATTGGTTTTTCACGTGCAGGGTAGATGTCTAGCAGCACACACACATCCAACAAATCTAAACTCTCTGCAAAGCCATCTGCAAAATCTCTCGTACGTGAAAATAGATGTGGTTGAAAAATGCCCGTTACTTGTTTATCCGGATATAATTGTTTTGCTGCAGTAATGGCAGCTCTCAATTCTTCGGGATGATGAGCATAATCATCTATGTACACAACCGATTTTGATTTTACACGGTAATCAAATCTTCGTTTCACTCCTTTAAAAGAACGCAAGGCTTTGTTTATCACATTACCTTTAATACCTAATTGTTGTGCAACAGCAACTGCTGCAATCGAATTTTCTACATTGTGTAAACCCGGCAACCCAATGGCTACGTGGCTTACAGACTCTATAGGACTCTTGATGTTGTAACAAAATTCACCATCAGAAATGTGTATAGAATCGGCAGAATATTCCGTATCTAAATTTAGTGAGTAGATAAGGCGTTTAACCTTGAGGTTCAAATCGTTATCAACATTTTTTTTAACAATCAAAAAGCCATCTTTTTGAACCTGACCAGCGAACTGAGTATAAGTTTGATGCATGGCATCTTTATCCCCATAAATATCCAAATGATCTGCGTCAACGCTTGTTATTACAGTAATGTAAGGGTGCAGTGTTAAAAATGAACGGTCATATTCATCAGCTTCTACCACTACGTAAGCATCCTTATCGTTAGCATCTCCCAACAATAAATTGGTTTTGTAGTTTTGAGAGATGCCTCCTAAAAACGCATAACAATTAATGCCGGCAGTTTTTAAAAGATGTGTTACTAAAGTAGTAGTTGTAGTTTTGCCGTGAGTACCGGCAATAGCAATTGTTCTGAATTGTTTGGTGATTTCTCCCAATACCCAGGCACGCTTTTGTAATTGATATCCGTTTTTTTGTAAGTACACAAATTCCGCATGATCTTTAGGAACAGCAGGTGTATAAATCACTAAAATGTCTTCTTTTTTATACTGCGAGAAAAGCTCTTTTACTAGAGGTACATCTTCATTGAAATGTAATTTTGAACCTTCTTCTTGCAATTGATTGGTAAGTTCAGTGGCTGTTTTATCATAACCATAAACGGTTTTGCCATAATGATTAAAATAACGTACTAAAGCACTCATGCCAATGCCACCCGCTCCTAAGAAATAATATAGTTTATAGTCCAGTATATTCATTACAAAGTGTAGTTGGCTAATTTTAAAACTTCGTTGGCAATCATACTAGTTGAATTAGGTAAAGCCAGCAATCCGCAGTTTTTACTTAGTTCTTGTTGTAATGATGTATTATTAATTAATGCAACAGCTTCTTTAATTAAGTTGGCTTTTGCCTGATCGTCTCTCACTAAAATAGCAGCTTTTTTATTCACTAAGGACATCGCATTTTTTGTTTGATGATCTTCGGCAGCAGTTAATAATGGTACTAAAACGCTTGGCTTTTGCACGATGCATAATTCGGAAATGGCACCAGCTCCGGCTCTTGAAATTACCACATCTGCAAAAGCATATGCCAAATCCATGCGAGTGATGAAATCAACCGCTCTGATATTTTTTGATTCAAAAGCTGCTGTTTGTTGTTTAGCTGTTTCGAAATAGGTTTTACCGGTTTGCCAAATTAATTGAATATTATTGTCAGCTAGTTGTTGTAAGCCTTCGCCCATTGCTTCGTTAATTCCCTTAGCTCCAAGGCTTCCACCAACTACTAAAATTGTTTTTCTGCTTTTATCTAATTTAAAGAATTCAAAAGCCTCATCGCGTTTAGCAGCAATGTTGGTAATATCCTGACGAACAGGATTACCTGTTAGAATAATTTTTTCTTTAGGGAAGAATTGCTCCATGCCTTCGTAGGCCACACAAATCTTACTTGCTTTTTTTGACAATATCTTATTGGTAATTCCTGCGTAAGAATTTTGTTCTTGTAATAGTGCCGGAATGCCCTTTGCTGTGGCAGCTTTTAATAAAGGTCCGGAAGCATAACCTCCAGTTCCCACAACAACATCTGGTTTAAAATCGTTGACTATTTTGCGAGTCTTTAATAAAGACTGTATAATAAGGAAAGGTAATTTTAAATTAGCTAAAGTAAATTTACGTTGTAAACCAGCAATAGGAACACCAATGATTTTGTAACCCGCAGCAGGAACTTTTTCCATTTCCATTTTGCCTAATGCACCCACAAATAAAATTTCAGCATGAGGAACTAACTTTTTTATTTCGTTAGCAATAGCTACAGCTGGGAATATATGCCCTCCTGTACCTCCTCCGCTTAATATTACTTTTAGTGGTTTCATTTATTCAGTGATTACTTCTTGTTCTTCTTTTCCTGTGCTATCCTCGTTTGATTTACTCACACTTAAAATAATACCAATAGCAATACAGGTAAACCAAATGGATGTTCCTCCCATACTCACTAAAGGCAATGGTTGACCAGTTACAGGAAATAAATTTACCGCAACCGCCATATTAATTAATGCTTGAAACACCAAGCTAAAACTTAAACCTACTGCCATTAATCCACCAAATGTTTTTTCCGAATCACGTAATATTCTGATACCCCTGAATAATAAAATCATGTATAAGAATAACATCGCGAAGCCTGTGAATAAACCATATTCTTCAATAATAATGGCATAAATAAAATCAGAAGAAGCTTGTGGTAAAAAAGCACGTTGTGTACTATTACCAGGCCCTTTACCTATAATACCGCCCGTTGCAATAGCAATTTTTGCTTGTTCACTTTGGTAGTTGTTTTTTGCATCTCCTTTACTAAAATTTTCGATACGCGCTTTCCATGTAGCACCACGAGGAATTAAATCGGGGAATTGAAAAATGATGATGCCTACCAATAATATAAAACCTACACATGCCCCTAAAATATATCCAATAAATTTCACTTTAATTCTGCCAACAAACATTAAGAACAAGCAGTTTGAAAATAATAAAGCCGCAGTCGAAAAGTTTGCAGGAAAAATCAATAAGCAAATAAATCCAATTGGTACTAATAGGTATTTGATGACTGATTTAAAATCTTCTAATTGACCTTGACGAATGGTTAAAGTGCGGGCAACAAAAATTAATAAAATAATTTTGGCAACGTCGGAGGATTGAAATGTTAACCCTATCCCTGGAATTGGAATCCAACGACTTGCTTCACCTGCACTCACGCCTCGTAATAATGTAAAAAGTAATAATGGAACTACTAATAAAATACCAATCTGTGCAACCCTAGAGAACAGAGTGTATTTCATCTTGTGGACTAAATACATGATTAAAATCCCACCAACTACTGTAATACCATGTTTTATTAAATAAGCCTCAGTGTTTCCTTGTTTGTATTTATGAGCCAATGTAACAACCGAACTATACACTACCAAAATAGATAGCAACGACAATAGGAACACTATTGCCCAGATAACTCTATCTCCTTTTAAGTATGATAATTGTTTCATTGTGTTTGATTAATGATATATGATAAAGGATTTCGTTAGTCCTAAAACATTTATCTTTTATCCTTTTAATACTAGCTCTTTAAATTTATTGCCTCTGTTTTTGTAATTATCAAAAGGGTCGAAGCTTGGACAAGCCGGCGAAAATAAAACCGCTTGGTTTTTAATGGCCTTTGCTTTTGAAACCTCTACAGCACTTTCTAAATTATCAGCTACAATTACCATCACATGTTTATTAAAAATGTTTTTTATCTCGGCGAAACGTCGTCCGTAATAAATAACAGTTTTAATGTTATAGTAATTGATATTGGTAAACCATGAATAATCTGTTTTTAAATCATCGCCTCCTAAAATCAGAACAATTTCTGCATCTAAAGAGTTGATACTTTCAACAGCATGTTTTGCATTTGTTGCTTTTGAATCGTTAATGAACGTTACGTCATTTATAGTAGCCACAAATTCAAAATTATGGTCTGTTTCTCTATTAATAGAGAATGTTTTTTGACCTAATGCAATCTCTTTCATGATTATAGAGCTCTAACAGCGGCTTTAAATTGAACACCTCTATCTTCGTAGTTTTGAAATAAATCGAAACTTGCACATGCAGGAGATAATAAAACAACATCACCTTTGCTAGCTAATTTGTAAGACATAGCCACAGCTTCAACAGCTGAACCTGCTTCCATAATATTCTCTACAGAGCCTTTAAATGCTTTGATGATTTTTTTGTTGTCAACACCTAAGCAAACAATTGCTTTTACTTTTTCTTTTACTAAGTCAAGTAATTCATCGTAATTGTTTCCTTTGTCTTGTCCTCCTAAAATTAAAACAGTTGGTTTTTGCATACTTTCTAATGCATACCAAGTAGAGTTAATGTTAGTTGCTTTTGAATCGTTAATAAATTCGATGCCATTGATTGAAGCAACAAATTCTAAACGGTGTTCAACATTTACGAAGTCTTCTAAACTTTCGCGAATAATGTCCTTGCGTATATCTACGATACGCGCTGCCATTGAAGCAGCCATTGAATTGTAAACGTTGTGTTTACCTGCCAAAGCTAATTGTTCTAGGGTCATAATTAAGGGTTTAGGGTTATTATTATAATTAAGGGTTATTTCATTGTCTTGTAAAAAAGCGCCATTACCATCTATCTTTTTTTTAATGCTAAATGGAACACATTCAGCTTTGATAGGATGTTGTTTCATGTATTCAGCCATCACTGTGTCATCAGCACAATACACAAAGGCATCTTTTTCGGTTTGATTTTGAGTAATACGAAACTTAGAAGCAACGTAGTTCTCAAACTTGTATTCATATCTATCCAAATGATCAGGAGTGATATTTAATAAAATGGCTACATCTGCTTTAAAATCATACATGCCATCTAATTGAAAGCTGCTTAATTCTAAAACATAGTAATCAAAATTTTCGGTTGCTACTTGATACGCAAAACTCTTTCCTACATTTCCACCTAATCCTACATTATATCCTGCTTTTTTAAGGATGTGGTAAGTGAGTAGGGTAGTGGTTGTTTTTCCGTTACTTCCGGTGATGCATATTTTTTTAGCATTTGTATAACGCCCTGCAAATTCTATTTCAGAAATCACAGGAATGTTTTTTTCTTTTGCTTTTTTAATTAACTCTACTTTATCAGGAATGCCAGGGCTTTTTATAATTTCAGTAGCATTTAAAATCATATCTTCTGTGTGACTTCCTTCTTCAAATGCGATCTTGTGTTTTTGTAATTCTGATTTATATTTATCTTGAATCAAACCCTTGTCGGATACGAACACGCTAAAGCCCTTTGACTGCGCTAGTATTGCACTGCCAACTCCACTTTCGCCGCTACCTAATATCACAATTCGTTTATTCAATTTTATATTATCTTAATTTTAATGTTACTATTGTTAGTGCTGCCAACATGATTCCGATGATGAAAAAACGCATCACAATTTTTGATTCATGAAATCCTGATTTTTGATAATGATGATGCAAAGGCGCCATTTTAAATAAACGATTAGCCTTTGCGTATTCTAAACCGTGTTTCTTTTTCTGATACTTGAAATAGTATACTTGTAAAATCACCGACACATTTTCAACTAAGAAAATACCACATAAAATAGGAATCAATAACTCTTTACGAATAGCAATAGCATATACAGCGATGATGCCGCCGATAGCTAAACTTCCTGTATCGCCCATGAATACTTGAGCAGGATAAGCATTATACCATAAGAAACCAACGCAGGCTCCAACAAAGGCAGCCATAAATACCACCAATTCACCGGTGTTTGGTATGTACATAATATTTAAGTAATCTGCAAAAATGGTGTTACCACTAACGTATGCTAAGATTCCTAAGGTTGTTCCGATAATTGCACTTGTTCCTGCCGCTAAGCCATCTATTCCATCTGTAATGTTGGCGCCATTTGAAACGGCTGTTACAATTAAAATGACAATTGGAATAAAAATTAACCAACCATATTTTTGAGCGCTATCCCCCATAAATGATAATAATTGCTCGTAATCAAACTCATTGTTTTTTACAAATGGAATAGTGGTTTTAATTGTTTTTGTTGTTTCGTGAGAATATTTAGGAAGCGTTAAATCTTTCGATTTACTGATGGCTTCATCAAATGAGTAAGCTGCTTGCTGATTGGCAGTAACACGCTCCTTAATCACTACATCGGGATGAAAGTATAAAACTGCACCAACTAATAAGCCAATACCAATTTGTCCAACTACTTTAAATTTCCCTTGTAAGCCTTCTTTATTTTTCTTAAAAACTTTAATATAATCATCCAAGAAGCCAATGCAACCTAACCATACCGTTGAGATTAACATTAATACGATATATACGTTATGTATTTTTGCAAATAATAAAGTAGGTATAATAATAGCTGCTAGAATAATTAAACCACCCATAGTTGGTGTGCCGGCTTTTTCATTTTGCCCTTCTAAGCCTAATTCTCTGATGGTTTCTCCAATTTGTTTTTTGCGTATGAAATTGATAATACGTTTACCGAAAACCATAGAGATAATCAACGATGTTAACAATGCCAACGCAGCTCTAAAAGAGATGTATTGAAACACTCCTGCTCCGGGAAAGTTAAAGTGTTGATCTAGGTAGTGGAATAAGTAGTAAAACATATTATATCTCTAGTGTTTTAAAGTTTTCTTTTACAATTTCAAAATCATCAAATGGGTGCTTCACACCTTTAATCTCTTGGTATTTTTCGTGCCCTTTCCCTGCTATTAATATGATATCGCCTTCTTTGGCAAAAGCAACAGATGTTCTTATCGCTTCTTTTCTATCGCTAATGCGTAATGTTTTTTTCATTTCTGCAGGATTAATTCCTGCTTGCATTTGATTTAAAATTTCTTCTGGATCTTCGCTTCTTGGATTATCACTTGTTAATACTACCTTGTTGCTATACTCACAAGCAATTTGTGCCATGATAGGACGCTTAGCCGCATCTCTGTCCCCGCCACAACCAACCAGTGTAATCACTTGCTCATTTCCTGTTCTGATATCTTTGATAGTTTCTAAAACATTTTTTAACGCATCTGGCGTGTGCGCATAATCTACAATGGCTACAATACCATTTTTAGATTTGATGTATTGAAAGCGTCCTTCAACTGAGTTTAAATTACTTAATGTTGTTAATACTTGTACCTTATCTTGTTTTAGTAATATAGCAATTGAGTAAACAACCAATACGTTATAGGCATTAAACGACCCAATTAATTTCACCCATACTTCTTGATTATCGATGCTTAGCAATAAACCATTTAAATGATTTTCAACTACCCTGCATTTGAAATCAGCTACAGATTTTAAACCATAAGAATATTTTTTAGCCTTTGTGTTTTGTAACATCACTGAGCCGTTTCTATCATCCTTATTAGTTAAAGCAAAAGCATCATCTTGTAAATTATCAAAGAACATTTTTTTAGCTCTGATATATTCTTCAAATGTTTTATGATAATCTAAATGATCATGAGTGATATTTGAAAAGGCAGCTCCTGTAAATTTCAATCCAGTAATACGATGTTGCACAATGGCATGCGAGCTTACTTCCATAAATGCATACTGACAACCGGCTTCAACCATTTTTGCTAATAATTCATTTAGTGCTAATGCATCCGGTGTTGTATGTGTTGAAGGAATAACGGTTGTATTAATTTTATTTTCTACAGTAGATAATAAACCAACATTGTATCCTAAGCCTCTGAATAGATTAAATAATAAAGTAACAGTCGTTGTTTTTCCATTAGTTCCGGTAATACCAACTAACTTTAATTTTTCAGAAGGATTATCATAAAAGTTACAAGCAATATATCCTAATGAGGCAGAAGAATCTAATACTTTTACGTAAGTAACGTTCTCTTTCAAAGTTTCAGGTAAATCTTCGCATACAATAGCAACAGCACCTGCTTCGATAGCTAATTCAATATAATGATGTCCATCAGAAGCCGTTCCTCTTGTAGCAATAAATAAAGAATCCTTTTTTACTTTACGAGAGTCAAAAGTAACAGATGAGATAGCTACATTGGTAGAACCAATGATTTCTTCTAATCGTGTTTTATATAATATGTCGCTTAATAATTTCAATTTCACTTTAACTAAGTATCAATGTTATTTTATCTCCTTTATTAAATTTTTGACCAGCTTCAATCGATTGTTTTTTTACTGAACCAATTCCATATAGCTTTACATGAAAACCTGAATTTTCTAGTAAATACAAAGCATCTTTTGCAGATAGGCCATTTAAGTTTGGAACAATTCCTTTTTTTAATTGGCTTTCTAAATTGCTTGCTTGTAACGAAATTCGAGTTGAGTCGGAAGGATTTCTTGATACATAGTTGTCTTCTGTAACGTCAGATTTTATTGGTAGTTTTAGAGCTTTGGAAGCGACAACTATTTCATCATTTTTTGATTTGATGCTTCCCGGAGCTTTGGTTAATAAATTTTGTTTGTTATTGATAGGTTCTAAAAAGTCTAAACTACTTGAGTAAACCTTTTCAGCAATTTCTTTGAATACTGGACCAGCGACTAAACCACCATAATAAATACCATTACTAGGCGAATTGATAATAACGATACAAGTATATAATGGTTTATCTGCCGGAAAATACCCTACAAAAGATGCTTGGTAATTTCTGTCGCCCACATCACCATAAGCTGTTTTTCCACTTCCTCTTCTTGCTCCAACTTTGGCAATTTGTGCGGTACCCGTTTTACCACCCACTTTAAATGCAGTAATGTTTAAACCTTTTCCGCTTCCATTTTGCACAACGCCTTCTAGCATTTCTTTTGCTTTTTTAATGGTAGATGGTTTTACAATTTGCTCAGCAATCACCTCAGTAGTAAAAGTTTTTACTGTTTTACCGTTATGTTTAATTTCTCTTTCAAAACGAGGCTTTACCATTTTCCCATCGTTAGCAATAGCATTATAAAGAGTTAAGGTTTGTAATGGAGTAATTAAACTTTCGTAACCATAACTAATTTGAGGAAGTGATAAACCAGACCAATCTTTGCTTTTTGGTTCTTTTATTAAAGGTTTCGCTTCTCCGGGGATAGCCAAACCTATTTTCTCATTTAGATGAAATGATTTTAATTTATTAATGTATTGTTGAGGGTTTTTTGAGTAATATTTTACAATGGTTTTAGCAGCAGCTACGTTAGATGAAACTTCAAATGCACGCTTTAATGTTAAAACAGGAGTTTCAGGCGGATGAGCATCCTTAATAGTTTTGTTATAATAAGTCACTTCGCCATTACCAACTTGTATTTTTTCATCTAAATTTAAACCGTAGTCATCCATCACTGCTAAATAAGACGCTAGCTTAAACGTAGACCCAGGCTCTGTGGCATAACCAATAGCATAGTTCAAACTTTCTGAGTAAGATGTAGAGTCTTTTCCATCACGCGTTAAGTTTGCAATTGCTTTAATCTCGCCGGTTTTTACTTCCATTAAAATAGCACAACCATGCGATGCTTTATTTTTAATCAAGGTATTCATTAAAGCATTTTCAGCAACATCCTGAATATTGATATCGATTGTTGTATATAAATCGCTACCATCTTTTGGTTCAACTTCGTTTTCATCGTTAATAGGTCGCCACACATCACCTGCAATTTTTTGCATTAAACGTTGTCCGCTTATACCTTTTAGTAAAGTATCGTATGCACCCTCTAAACCAACTGGTTTCACACCCTCACGAGCCATACCGATAGTACGAGCTGCTAACATTTTAAATGGACGTTCACGCTTGTTTGTTTGAAGTGTTACTAAACCACCACGTTTTCCTTTTTTGAAAATTGGAAAAGTTTTTAGAATTTGTAAATCTTTGTATGGTACATTACGTTTTAAAACAACATAACGGTCACCGCTTTTACGCGCTTTGCGTAATAGTTTAATATATTGTTTAGCTGATTTGTCTTTAAATAAATCAGCAATCATTGTTCCCAATGAATCTACTTTTGCTTCAAATAATTTTTTATCAATGGATGGAGCGTTTATATCTACTGCTACTTCATAGTAGGGTAAGGAAGTAGCCAATAAGTTTCCGTTAATGTCAAAAATATTTCCACGTACAGCTTGTATCTCATGAACTTGCGTGTTAAAAGCTTCTGCTTTAGCTGTCCACTCTGCTCCTTCTTTAAATTGGATGATACACATTTTATAAAAAATGGATAAAGCGAACACACATAAAAATATGTACACTAAATACGTTCTAGATAATATGTCTTTTTTGTTTTCCAATTAATTCTTCACTTCTTTTTTTAAACTATCCATTTCTATTTTCATCGGAGCTACCACAGGCTCTTTTAAACCTAATGGAGCAACTGCTTTTGCCACTTCGCTTTGTTTACTTACAAACATCAAATCAGATTTTGATGAGATGTATTCTGTGCGTAATTCTTTTATTTGGTTACTTACTTTATTTACTTCTCTAATTTTATCATCCGCATAGTAACCGTTTGCGATATATAAAATGGCAATAAGTCCTAAAAACAAAACGAACGGAATATGTTGCACCGCTCTGTCGTCACTTAAAAACGAACCACCAAAAATTTTCGATAAACCTTTAGCTAACACACCTTTCTTTCCGGGTTTAGTAGGCTTCGAAACAACTTGCGGTTCTTCTTGTTCCACTAGTTCTTCTAACTCTTCTAGTTCTTCTTCTTTTGGTATGTTTCTAAATTTGTTTGCCATTTATTATTTAAGATTTGAGAAATGAGAAGTATAAATTGTACTCTAATTCTTAAATCTGAATTCTTAATTCTTAATTCGTTCAGCTATTCTCAATTTTGCACTTCTTGCTCTTGAATTTTTTTCTATCTCCTCTGCGTCCGGTACAATTGGTTTTGATGTTAAAGACTTAAAGTATTTAGTGATTTTTCCAAATACGATGTCCTTCTCTTCAATTCCCTCTACATTCCCTGATCTAATTAAATTTTTCACCAATCTGTCTTCTAAGCTATGGTAACTCATCACCACTAATCGTGCATTAGGTTTTAAAAGATTAACGCATTGTGTTAAGCATTCTTTCAATGCTTCCATTTCTTGGTTTACTTCAATACGAATTGCCTGATATACTTTAGCTAAATATCTACTCTCTTCAAATTTTGGTGTACAAGGTTTTATGATTTCTTTAAACTGAGCCGTTGTCTCAATGCTTCCGTTTGTCCTGGCTTCAACAATTAAGTTGGCAAGTTTAAAAGCATTGTCAACTTCGCCATACTCTCGGAATATGGATGTTAGTTTTTTAGCATCGTAAGTGTTTAATACTTTCTTGGCTGTTAAATCAGATTTCTGATTCATGCGCATATCCAAATCTGCATCAAAACGAATAGAGAAACCACGTTCTCCTTTATCAAACTGATGAGATGAAACACCTAAATCTCCCAATATACCGTCAACTTGTGTTACACCGTATAATTTGAGATAATTAGATATGAATCTAAAATTATGTGGTATGAAAGTTAAACGTTTATCATCAGGGATATTTGCTTTAGCATCTTCATCCTGATCAAACGAAAACAATTTACCTTTAGCAGACAGATGTTTCAAAATTTCCTTTGAATGTCCGCCACCACCAAAAGTTAAATCCACATATACGCCGTCGGGGTTTATGTCAAGGCCATCTATGCAAGGTTGTAAAAGAACGGGGATGTGATAAGCATTACTCATCGTCTCCATCATTAAAATTTAAGTTTCCTAAAACGTCTTCAGCTAATTTCTCTATATCCACATCTTGAGATAAGAACTGATCATATAATGTTTTATCCCAAATTTCAATCACGTTGTTACTTCCTAAAACTTTAATGTCTGTTTTAATATCTGCGTATTCTACTAACGATTTTGGTAAAAGCACTCGCCCTGTATTATCAGCATCTGCCGCAGTTGCGCCTCCTGTAAATTTTCTTACAAATACATCATTTGCTTTTATCAAACGATTCAACTTGCTTAATTTTTTGTTCAGTTTATTCCACTCATTAATTGGATAAAGCACTAAACATTTTTGATGAAGGTTTCGATTGATAACAAATCCTTTATCAAATACCTCTTCCAACTGCTTCCTGAGGTTAACAGGAAACATGAAACGCCCTTTCGCATCTACTTTACAATCAAATTCTCCTATAAGGCTTGTCATTGTTGGGTTTTGTTTGAATCGAGTCAAAAATAATTAAAATTTTACCACTTTCTACCACTTTAACCCATTTTTTACCACTTTTGTTGATAAATTGAAAATTGTTAATTGTTATGAACCGAAAAAATTAGTATCAGATTCAAATCAGATAAAATAAAATCCATTGATTTTATTGTGCTTTTGAAAGGAATGGTAAGATTGACTTATTTCAAAAAAGATGATTTTTGATAGTTGAGATATTAACAATTCTTTTACCTTTGTGACCCTGCCTATGGAAAACAAAAAATTTATAGATATTGAGAAAGTTTTAAAGGAAAAAGCTTACAAACTTTACAAATGGTTGCCACGCTTTGCTATAAATTGGCTTAAAAAAAAGCTTCATGAGGATGATATCAATAAGGCTATGGAAGATTTTAAAGATTACCATGGTCTGGAATTCAACAAAGTGGCACTAGACAGACTTGGAGCAAAAGTTATTTCCATCAATCATCATTTGGTTCCAAAAACAGATAGAGTTGTAATTGCTGCTAATCATCCATTAGGTGGACTTGATGGAATGGCACTTATTAAATCAGTTGGAGAGATCAGACCGGATGTTAATTTTTTTGTAAATGATATTTTAAAAAACTTAAAAAATTACGGAGATGTATTTGTTGCTGTAAACAAGGTTGGAGCTTCATCTACTAAATCCCTAAGAACGATGGATGATGTGTTCAGATCCGATGCGGCAGTTTTATTTTTCCCTGCAGGCCTGGTGTCACGAAAAATGAACGGATTAATAAGAGATTTGAAATGGAAAAAGAGTTTTGTAACTCAATCTATTGACCATGATCGTTGGATTCAACCTGTTTTTATTGAAGGGAAAAATTCGGAGTTCTTTTACAACTTTGCTAAAATCAGAAAACAAATAGGCATTAAAGGAAATATTGAAATGTTGTTTTTACCTGATGAAATGTTCAGTGCGAAAAATAAGGAAATTAGAATTCATTACAGTAAACCTTTTCATTCATCAATTTTGCATTCCGGAAAAACACACCATCAGTGGTCGGAGTTATTGTATCAATACATTTACTCTTCGGAATTCATGAAGGGAATTCCATTTGAAGAGTATATGAAAAATTATTAATTCAGATTAAAGAATTTGGGATTGAGATTTTTTTAAATCTTAAATCTTAAACTTTAAATCTTAAATCTTTAAATATGGTAAATATAAGAGTTGGTTTCGGATACGATGTTCATCCATTAGGTGAGGGAAGAGAATTATGGTTAGGTGGTATTAAATTAGAATTTGATAAAGGATGTGTGGGGCATAGCGATGCTGATGTTTTGTTACATGCTATTTGCGATGCCTTGTTAGGAGCAGCCAATTTGAGAGATATTGGATTTCATTTTCCAAATACAAATCCAAAGTATAAAGGAGCTGATAGTAAATTATTGTTAAAAGAGGTTGTTGAATTATTAGATCAAAATGGTTTTGGCATAGGAAATGTAGATGCTACTTTAAGTTTAGAAGCACCTAAAGTAAATCCTCATATATCTGAAATGCAAAAAGTATTATCGCCAATTATGAATATCACAACTAACGATATTTCTATTAAAGCCACCACAAATGAGCGTTTAGGTTATGTTGGAAGAGAAGAAGGTGTGAATGCGTATGCAGTTGCCTTAATCTATAAAAAATAAATCTCATGAAATTATTCAGTTACTTAACTCTTATTGCTTTAGTAACTTTTTCTTCTTGTAAAACCAACTTGGTTTACATTAATGCTACCAACCCTGCGCCTGTTACAATTTCTAAGGAAACAAAAAATGTAGGTATCATTACCCGAACTACGCCTACAGAAGATAATAAAATACTAAATACAATCCATCAAGCCAGATCAGGTGAAACACTTAAATTAATTCAAGAATCAAGTGCTGAATGTGTGCGAGGATTGAATGATGCTTTAACTCAAAACAAACGTTTTGACATTGTAAAACCAATAACAGATGTTGAATTAAAAACTCCTGTATCAGGAACATTTCCTTCTCAACTATCATGGACAGAAGTGGAAAAAATTTGTCAGGATCACGGAGTAGATGTTTTATTTGTTTTAGAAGTGTTTGATAGTGAGCTTAAAGTTGTTCCATTAAATGTTCCTCCTCCTAGAATAAATGAAGTGGTTGATATTTTAAACACTGCTACTCAAGCTAGAGTAAACATTATTACAACAGTTAAAACCGGCTGGAGAATATATGATCCTAAAAAGAAATATATACTTGATGAGTATCCTATGTATGAAAACCTAACAGTTACAGCCAGTGCAGTAAATATTATAAATACTACCGAAGCGATGTTGGGAAGAAAAGAAGCAATTAAGCAAAGTGCCAATCATATGGGGCATGTTTACGCAGACAGAATTATACCTTATTGGGTAAAACTAACCAGAGATTATTTTGTGAAAGGTTCAAGTAATTTAAAAATAGCTACTCGAAGAGCTAGAACAGGTAATTGGGATGGGGCTGGAGAATTGTGGTTACAAGATACTAAGAGTTCGAAAAGAAAAATAGCAGGTAGAGCTTGTTATAATATGGCTATATTAAATGAAATCAATGGAGATTTAGATGCTGCTATCTCTTGGGCACAAAAGTCTTACGAAGACTATAATAATAGGCTAGCTTTACAATATGTGAATATGCTTAAAAATCGAAGAAGCGTAAATCAGCGTGTAGATTACCAATTAGGTAACTAATTTTTTCTTTCTTGACATAATTCCACCAAAACCCCATTAGTGCTTTTTGGATGTAAAAAGAAAATCAATTTATTATCGGCACCATGTTTAGGTTCCTTATTCAATACCTCAAAACCCTCAGCTTTTAACCTATCCATTTCTTGGTAAATATCATCTACTTCGTAGGCAATATGATGAATTCCTTCTCCCTTTTTATCAATAAATTTAGCAATAGCACTTTCAGGATTAGTCGCTTCCAAAAGCTCAATTTTTGTTTCTCCTAGCATAAAGAATGAAGTACTTACCCCTTCACTTTCTACAGATTCTACTTTATAATAGTCTTTCCCAAAGAGTTTTTTAAATAAATCGTTGGAGTTTTGAAGGCTTTTTACGGCAATTCCAATATGTTCTATTTTCTTAATCATACCTGCTATTTTGCTCAAAAATAACAGATTTTTGGCAATTTGCTTAAAACTAATAAATCCTTATATTTGTGACCTAAATTTATAACAATGACACAAGCATTAATCTTAGGTATGTTAGGCGGACTTGGAGCTCCTGAAATCATTATCATCTTAGTTATCGTTTTATTATTATTCGGAGGTAAAAAAATTCCTGAATTAATGAAAGGATTAGGAAAAGGGATGAAAGAGTTTAAAGATGCAAAAGATGGAAATTCTTCTGAATCAACTGACGTAGAAAAAAAATAATTCTTTATTGAAAAACACTTTAAAAGCGTCAGTCTATTCGATTGACGCTTTTATTATTTAATATATAAACTGTGTATACATTTACAACTATAAAAAATCTTCATGCAGATTTGAATTCAGGTAAAATTTCCTGCATTCAACTAGTTGAAGAATCAATCAAAGCAATTGAAGCAAAAAAACAATTGAACGCTTTTTTGGAAGTGTTTAATGAGTCTGCTTTAGCGCAAGCAAAATTGGTAGATGAAAAAATCAAAGCTTCGAGAGCCTCAGCTTCCAATTCTTTGGGTAAACTTGCTGGCGTTGTAATTGGTCTAAAAGATAATATCTGTTACAAAGGACATAAAGTTTCTTGTTCGTCAAAAATATTAGAAGGTTTTGAATCATTATATTCATCAACTGTAGTTGAAAGATTGTTAGCTGAAGATGCCATCATCATTGGTCGTTTAAATTGTGATGAATTTGCTATGGGAAGTAGTAACGAAAATTCTGCTTTTGGTAAAGTATTAAATCCATTAAACGAGAAAACTGTTCCGGGTGGTTCATCCGGTGGTTCTGCAGCCGCTGTTGCAGCTAACTTATGTCATGTTACTTTGGGTTCTGATACAGGTGGCTCTATTCGTCAACCGGCATCTTTTACAGGAACAGTAGGCTTAAAGCCAACTTACGGAAGAATTTCTCGTTGGGGATTAATTGCTTACGCTTCTTCTTTTGATCAAATTGGGCCTATTACAAAAACTGTGGAAGACGCAGCTTTATTATTAGAAATTATGGCAGGTAAAGATGAGTATGATACAACTGCTTCACAAAAGGCAGTTGGACAATATGTGAATGCTTTATCTGAAACTAAAAAATACAAAGTCGCTTATTTAAAAGAATGTGTAGAGTCTAACGGTTTAGACCCTGAAGTAAAAAAACAAACTTTAGCTGCTTTAGAGAAATTAAAAAATGATGGTCACACAGTAACTGCTGTTGATTTTCCTTACTTAGATTTTTTAGTACCAACGTATTATGTGTTAACTACAGCTGAGGCTTCTTCAAATTTATCTCGTTTTGATGGTGTGCATTATGGATACAGAAGTCCGAATGCAACTGATTTAGAAAGTACTTATAAGAAATCAAGAAGCGAAGGATTTGGTAAGGAAGTAAAACGACGTATTATGCTTGGTACGTTTGTGTTAAGCGCAGGTTACTATGATGCTTACTATGGTAAAGCTCAAAAAGTAAGAAATAAAATCCGTCAAAAAACACGTGAGATTTTAGCTCAGCATGATTTTATTGTAACGCCTTCAACTCCGGGAACAGCTTTCGAATTTGGTAAAAATAGTACAGATCCTATCAAAATGTATTTAGAAGATATCTTCACCGTTCAAGCAAACATTGTTGGTTGTCCTGCTATATCTGTTCCTAATGGAACGCACAGTAATGGGTTACCAATTGGTTTGCAAATTATGGGACGTGATTTTGAAGAGGGTAATTTATTGAACTTAGCAAATCAAATTTAATGTTGCGTTTAATAGCAATAGTAGTTTTTATCGGAATTGTATTTCAAAATTGTGCCCCAACACGTTTTGTGAAACCTTTAGCTAAAAATCAAAATGCTATTTCGGCTAATTTAGGTGGACCATTAATCCATTTCGGGAACGCAGTTACTCCCATTCCTTTCACATCGCTTATGTATGGAAGAGGAATCACTAATTCAACTACTGCTTTTGCTTCTGTTCACACAACAGCTATGTTATATGGTAATTTCCAAACAGATATTGGAGTGTGCCAAAGTTTATTTAAACATGATAGTTTAAAATTCGGTATTACAGTTAATCCTGCTGTAAATATGGTATATGATAAGTGGAACAAAAATTTCAGAGCATGGCCACAATTGGATGTGAATATTTACAAAGATATTTTTAAAGATAAAGCCTTTGTATATATAGGATTAACTAATTGGTTTGAATTATCTGCTAAAAAGGCACATAAAGAAACCCAAACAAATCATGCTTTAATTAATCCTCACGTTGGAATGACTTATAATACTAAAAAGTGGGGCTACACACTAGAATGTAAGTTTTTACAAATGAATAAAAACAATAAGCCAAATGTGGTAGATTATGTTGGGATACAACAAAAAGGAGCGGTTGGTATTTACTTAAATTTTTGTAGAAGATTTTAAATGAAATATTTTATAGCTATAATCGTTTTTGTTGTTTTTTCATCTTGTTTAAGACTTGACGATAATCTTTATAATCTGACTGATAAAATCACTGAGTATAAATTAGATAATTATACCGGAGAACAAGATTTTATTTTAGATAATTCGTATCATATTCCGGATAGTATGATTCATATTTTCACACTATCATCTCAAACATCCAATGAATCGACCGCTAAAAATATTTATGCAATTTACATTGGACAAATATCGAGAATACAAACTGATACAGTAATTATGTACTGTCATGGTAATAAATGGCATATGGATTTTTACTGGCAACGTGCTAAGTTATTAGCGCATACTTCAGGCAAAAATAAATATGGGGTTTTAATGATTGATTACAGAGGCTATGGATTAAGTGAAGGAAAGCCTTCTGAAGATGGAATGTATGCTGATGTGGATGCTGCTTTACAATGGTTAAAATTAAATGGTTTATCAAATAGCAGATTAATGATGTATGGTTTTAGTATGGGTACAGCACCTACCTGTGAACTAACAAACAAACCAAGAAACATGACACCTTCTAAAATTATATTGGAAGCACCTTTTGCTTCAGCAGATGTTATGGCAAATGATGGGAGCGGATTAAATATGCCTGGCTCATTCTTTACCAATTTAAAAATTGATAATGCTGAAGAAATTAAAACAATTAACCAAGCTTTTTGTTGGATACATGGAACTAACGATAATTTTTTAAATATTAACACTCATGGCGAAGTGGTGTATAAAAATTATAATGGAATCTATAAAGAAGCTCATAGAATACCCGGAGCTGATCATGGTGAAATACCTGTAAAAATGGGATTTGATAATTATTTAAATACATTAAGTACATTTATAAGAAAATAGAAAATGGCAATTACAGTAGAGAGCGTTTTAGACGCATTGAAATATGTAGATGATCCGGATCTTAAAAAAGATTTAGTGACTCTTGGTATGATTAAGGATGTAGTGGTTGACGGAAAAAATGTTTCGTTTACAGTTGTATTAACAACACCTGCATGCCCGATGAAAGATATGATACATAATGCTTGTGTTAATGCAATTAAACATTATGTAGATAAAGAAGCGGTTGTGAATGTAAATATGACAGCAAATGTAACTTCTGCTCGCGAGAAAGATTTAGGTACTTTATCGAAAGTGAAAAATGTGATTGCTGTTGCATCTGGTAAAGGCGGAGTAGGTAAATCAACAGTGTCAGCAAACTTAGCGGTAGCATTAGCTAAACAAGGTGCTAAGGTTGGATTAGTAGATGCAGATATTTACGGGCCTTCTCAAACGATAATGTTTGATGTGCAAAACGAAATGCCTGGTAAAGGTGAATATGAAGGCAAACCAAAAATGAATCCTGTTGAAAGCTATGGAGTAAAATTAAATTCGGTTGGTTTCTTAGCTGGACCAGATCAGGTAATTGCTTTACGTGGGCCAATGGCTTCAAAAGCATTAACACAATTATTTACAGATACAAACTGGGGTGAATTAGATTATTTAATCGTTGACTTACCTCCGGGAACCGGTGATATACAAATTACCTTATGCAGTATTGTTCCTATTACAGGAGCAGTGATTGTGAGTACGCCTCAACAAGTGGCTTTAGCAGATGCGCGTAAAGGAATTGCTTTATTTAAATTGCCTGCTTTAAATGTACCTGTTTTAGGGATAGTTGAGAACATGGCTTATTTTACACCAGAAGAATTACCTGATAATAAATACTATATTTTTGGTAGAGACGGTGCAAAAAATTTAGCAAGCGAAATGAATATGCCTTTATTAGGACAAATTCCTATCGTTCAAAGTATACGTGAAGCAGGAGATGCAGGTCGTCCGGCAATTTTACAAGAAACAACTCCTCAAGCTTTAGCTTTTAGAGAAATGGCACAAAATGTGGCGCAACAAGTAGCGATATTAAATGCTAATAAACTAAAAGAACAAGCAGCAACTGCTTAATAGCAATTATTTATAGTGAAAAAGCTCCTTCAAAATTTGAAGGAGCTTTTTTGTTGGCTAAAACAAATTCAACTTCTGTAACAATTCCGCGCGGCTACTTTCGCTTACTGGAATTTCTTTACCATTTACCATAACCTCTTTAGGATTTACTTTTTCAATGTGTTTGAGATTCACTAAAAATGAACGGTGAGTTCTGAAGAAGTTAAATAGGTTTAATTTTTCTTCCACCACTTTTAGAGTATAGCTTAAAATATACTTCGTTTGTTTGGTATAGATAATGCTATAATTGTCGCAGGCTTCGGCATACAATACATCAGCGTAATTTACTTTTACTAAACTGTGTTTGTCTTTAATGAAAAAGTGATCATTTACTAAAAATGAATCGGAGAAGGTGATTTGCGTGTTCTCTTTTTGTAAATTAAAACTGTGCCAAGCCAAATTTATTTGTGTTTGAATGTCGCTTGGTTTAAAAGGTTTTACAATAAATCCAAACGGGTTGGTAAGTTTTACTCTTTCTAATGTTTTAGAATCTGTATTAGATGAAATAAAAATAAATGGTTTTTTGTAATGTTGATTAATGTAATGCGCTATGTCAATCCCGTCTGGTCCGTCACCTAAGTTAATATCTAATAAAATTAAATCAGGATTTTCTTTTTGTAATAGCTCTTTTGTGTCATTAAAGTTGTCAGCAATACCTGCGCTTTTAAAGCCTGCATCTAACACATATTGTTCAATATGGTCGGCAATTAAAGGTTCATCTTCTATGATTGCTATTTTTATATTAGAGATCATATAACTTAAAATTATTAATTTTTAATTGAACACTTGTACCTTTGCTTGAAGTGTCTTCATTAATTTCTGCCCGTAATTTTCTTGATAATGATTTAATTAATTTCGTTCCAAATGTAGTCCCCGAATCATTTAATGATACTTGCTTTCCTATACCATTATCTGCAACTGTCAATAAAAGTAAACCATCTCGTTTGTTTAGGGTGATTTTAATCTCAGGTTTTTCAATTGAAGTAAAGGCGTATTTACATGCATTAATTATCAGCTCGGCTGTAATTAAGCCAATAGGAATAGCAGATTCTAAATCCATATCTAAATCATCAATATGGCACTGTAATTCAATAGATTTTGTTTGGGAGGTTGATGAAAAGTTTTTAAGAATATCAAGAGCTAGTTCTTGTAAGTAATTATTTATTTTTACACCTCTAATATTATCTGATTGATACAAACGTTGATGAATCAATGAAATAGCATTAATACGACTTAAACTGTCTTCTATTACCTGTATCGATTTCTCATCAGTCAAATCTCTCGCTTGTAGATCTAAAATAGAGGATACCATTTGTAGATTATTTTTTACGCGATGATGAATTTCGCTCATCATCATTTCTTTTTGTTCGAGATTAGCTTGTATAGCTGCATTTTTTTGTTCTAACAAACTATTTACTTTTTGTTTATTTCTAAAAAGTATAATTGTAAATATTAAAGAAATTAAAATTACTACAATCACTACAACGAGCAATAGTTGTTTTTTAGCATTTGTTTCATCATCAATTTTTTTCTGTAGCTCTATTTCTTTTACCTTTTGTTGATTCTTCTCAACGTCAAATTTAGCCTGCATTTCAGCAATGGCATCGTTTTTATCTTGATTAAATAAGGTGTCTTTTAACGATGCATAGTTTTGAAAACTGGCATAGGCATTTTTATAATCACCCATTGAAAATAGAATATCTGCCATGGTTTCATGACAAAACAATTCTCTTTCTACTGAGCCAACCTCTTTACTAATAGTAATACTTTTTTCTGAATATGATTTTGCTGTTTCGTATTCCTTTAATTCTTTATAGCACATGGCCAAAGAATTATAATTGGTAATGAGATGGTATTTGTTATTTGACTTTATAGAATATTGTTCGGCAAGTTTGTAATAGCTAATGGCTTTGACATACTCTTTTTTTGCATAATATATTTTAGCTAACGAATTATAAGCTGGGGCAAATCCAGGTTCGTAATTTATTTCTTGATAAATTTTTAAGGCTTCATTATAGTTTATTTCTGCCAAATCCATTTTTTTAACGTAGGTATAAGAGATACCTTGGTTGATGTAAACACCTGCTAAATCTTTTTTATTCGTAGTTTTTCTGTATAATTCTATAGATTTTTCATAGTATTTTAACGCATTATCGTATTGATATTGCAGGTAGTAGGCAATTCCCATTTGAGAGTAGCAATGTGCTAATTCGTTTATATCTTTTAAATCTTCAAACAATTTAATAGCTTCAATAAATTGTTTGATAGCAACATCAGATTTACCGTTTACATAATTGCAGATAGCTAAGTTTTTTGTGGCAGAAGCAATTCCCCTTTTAAAGTTTGCTTCTTTAGCTAATGTTAAAGCTTCTTGAGCTAAATAGCTGGAACTATCAACATCAACTTTACTTAAATTTTCAGAACGCTTATTTAGTGAATTAATCTTAATAGTGTCGGTTTGCGACAAAACCAGTTGTGTTGCGATAATGAGGAAAAAAAGGAATAGTTTGTTCATAGTCACATTAAAAATACACTCATTTACTCAAAAAAGGAAGGTGTTGGCCCTATTTTTTTCCTGTTCTTATGCTTATCAAGCAATTTTAGCTAATAAAACATCATATTATGAAAAAAATATTTACAACATTAATGATTTTAGGAGCTAGCATTTTTAGCTACTCGCAAAAATTAGATACCGTATACAGAAATGCCGGTTATGGTCAAATGGAACACGTAGGACTTTTTAAAGAATCTAATGGTAATTTAATTATGGCCGGATCGTATGCGGGCAGTATTAATGATATTGACCCGGGTGCAGCTACAGTTGCATTGCCCAATGCTAATAGTTTTGGATTTTATTTGATTAAGTATAGTCCCTTAGGTGCTTATGTAAATCATTTAAGTGTTCAGGGAACAGCTAATGTTATGGCACAGGATGCGGCAAGAGATGCAGCAGGGAATTATTACATTGTAGGTGATTTAACAGGAACAGCTGATTTTGATCCATCGGCAGCGGTTTTTAATGCAAGTTCCGGAACATCTAATCGAAAAGCATTTATTGCTAAGTATGATCCAAACTTTAATTTCGTCTCAGTTAATACATTTTCTGCTACTAATTATAGTTCTTTTGAATCTATTAAAATAGATGCAACAGGTAAAATTTATTTGGGCGGCTATTTTTGGGGAACACAAGATTTTGATTTTGGAGCTGGTGTTGCTAACGAGACTTCTGCAACTACGGGATCTAATATGTTTGTGATGTATGATTCTAATTTGAATTTATTAAATCGATTTGTGAATTTTGGAAGATTTAGGACATTATGTGAAGTAGATAATAGTGGTAATATTTACTTAGCTGGTACATTTGATTCAAATACAGACTTTGATCCTTCTGCATCTACCTATACATTGAATACAGCCGGAGGATATGATATCTATGTAGCTAAATACAATTCATCTATGGCTTTACAATGGGTAGGGCAAATTGGAAATACAAGTAGCGAGTCCTTAAAGCAATTAAAATTAGACGCTTTCGGAAATCCAATTTTAGTTGGTAAATTCTCGGGAACTATTGATTTTGATATTAGTCCAACATCTTCTTATACATTGGCAGCAGTTGCCACGGATGAATTTTTAGTAAGAATTTCTTCATTAGGGACATTTAATTGGGCAAGATATTACCAATTAAGTAATTTGAGTGTCAATGCTTACGGAGATTATGTAAATGTAGATACCAATAACAATATTTATTTTACTGGAGGATTTTCGGGAACTAAAAATTTTAATAACGGAGGCACAGCATTTAATATGGTTGCAACAGGCGATGTAGATGGTTTTGTTGAAAAACTTGATAATACAGGTGCTCAGCAATGGTGTTTCAGATTTGGGGGAAGTACACCTGGATATAACTATACTGGTGGACATTGTATTTCTGTTGAAAATTCAGGACAAATTGATTTAATTGGTTCTATGAGAATTGTAAACGATTTTGACCCCTCTCCTTATGATTCTACGTCAACAGCTTCTTATAGTAGTTTTTACAATAGTTTTGTTGCAAAGTATAATCAGTTAAAAACATTAGCAATTTCAACATCTTCATTATGTGCTGGAACTAATTTATCAGTACCATATTCTATTAATGGTGTTTGTAATTCGGGAAATATTTTCATAGCTCAACTTTCGGATGCTACGGGTAGTTTTGCCTCTCCTATTTCAATTGGCACAATTAACTCTACTACATCAGGGACAATTTCGGCTACAGTGCCTTCTACAGTTACTTATGGCACAAATTATAGAGTTCGTGTTGTATCGTCAAATCCTCCTCAAATTGGAGAAAGAAATAATTCGAATATTTTAATCAATAATGCGCCTTCAGTATTATCGTCACCAAGTAGTAAAACGGTTTGTATTAATGCTAATACTTCTTTTACATCTTCAGTGTCATCTAATTCTACATCTGTACAATGGTATTTTAATTCATCTCCAGTTAGTTCAGCAACTATGACAACTATATCTCTGTCTTCAGCTCAATTATCAAATGCTGGAAATTATTATTTAACAGTAGCAAATGGTTGTGGCTCTTCTAATTCAAGTACAGTTACATTAACAGTAAATAATCCTGTGGTTTCTGTTTCTGGATCAACATCTTTGTGTACTGGGCAGTCAACCACTTTAACAGCAACTGGCGCAGTTAATTATTCATGGAATACAGGTGTCAACTCTTCATCAATTACATCTTCGCCTTCAGGAAATATAAGTTATACTGTTACAGGGATTGATGCACAAGGTTGTTTGGATACTGAAACGGTGACTGTGAATTTAAATTCATTACCGTCCATTTTTCCCGTAAGTTCAAACTCATTATTATGTGTTGGTCAATCTGCTACATTAACTGCCACTGGAGCGAATACCTTCACATGGAGTACGACAGAGAATGGAAGCAATATAATAGTATCACCAACAGTTACCACAACTTATTCGGTTATAGGAACAGATGCTAATGGTTGTTCAAATTCTTCTACTATCACACAATCAGTTTCTTTATGTACCGGTATTGAACAATTGGAGCATGAGTCAATAGTTTCTGTATTTCCAAATCCATTTACAGATGTTTTAACTATCAGACATCCTTTTGATAATTCTCATGTTACCATAGTTGATGTTTTAGGTAAAATAGTTTTTGAAAAACAGCTCGCAACATCCGAAACAAGTATTGATTTGAATCATTTAACTAATGGGGTATACCAACTGATTTTAAAAGAGAATAATAATTCATACTCTTTAAAGATCATTAAACAATAATAGTATTTAGGTTTTATTAAAAAGCTCCTTCAAATTTTGAAGGAGCTTTTTTGTTTAAGATTTAATTTTAAATTTCACAGAAGGAATAGTAATAACGGTTTGTTTAGGAGTTAGTACTTTAATATTATCAATATAGGCTATTTGTCCTGTTCGCATATTGTTTAATGCTGTTTTTGCTTCCTGAGTTAAATTATTATTTGAACAGGTAAATGTTCCACCACCTTGCACTAAAACTTCAAAACTTTTTACTACAAAATTAGCTGGGAACATAAATCCTACCGACTCCGCACCAAATCCACCTATTTGTCTTAATTCAGCCCTACTAAACTCCAAATTTGTGGTAGCTACTTTACCTCCCATTTTCAATACAGGTGGTGGTATGTCTTTTACTCTAAAAACCTTTACAGGTCCTTGTTGTTGGTATGTGCCATTAACTTTAGCAGAAACTATAACGCTGCATGTTCCCGAATTTTTCGCTGTAACAATGTATTTGCCTGCACTTGTTAATTTAGCTTCAGCTCCACAACCATTAATACTTAATTTTAAATCAGCAGGAGAGAAGCCTGCACATGTAGCACTCACAGGATTATCAATACCTGCATAAAAAATATTCATATTATCTGCAGCTACTGCACTAAATGGAGGTGCTACCATATAAGAATAATCAAATGGATAGTACTCTAATTCTCCCCTTGAATTTTTGTATTTAATAACGCCTTTTAATTCTTTTTCTCCGGTAGCATTTGTCATGGCTTCATATTGTCCCATGCCATTTTTAATAGGTACGGGTGTTCCTGGATTAGTTAATTTTTTAGAGGTTGTGTCATATACTCCACCAACTAAAATTTCCATTTTATCGGGAGTAAAATCAGTACTCGATGCTCCTAAAACAATATTTGCCTTAAATGGCTGTCCTGATAAAACATAGGCGCTTGGGGCAACCACATCGGCATGTAATATATTGGCTTTGAAAACATATTTACTGGAGGCAGCCGCAAACGTATGTAAAAATTCAGATTCTAAATTTTTCATATCTGCTTGTATTTTATCTAAGTTAGTGATGACTGCAGCTAAAGGCATGTGATAGAAATTTTCTAATTCCCAATTGAGTTTAATGCCATCTTTTTCAATGTTTCTGTCAATTGGTTTGATTGTAGATAGTTTTTGTTTAAGTGTAGCAATGGTTTCATCGTCTAATTTTGTTTTAGAATTTTTCTGCATATTATCTATTAAACTCAACAAATCTTGATGTAGATTTGTTAGTTGTAATCTTAAGTCTTTAGCAGAATATTTAGTGTCAATTGGCTTTGATTCATCTGAACCAATCAGTAAATACGTTGGTGTATCATAATCATCTAGTTTTTCCATAAAGCGTAATTGAGAGGTATCGCTTTTAGAAATGCCTTCTGTTTTTCTGGCTATGATTACTTTCATACTGTCAATATAGGCATCTACTACTCTGATGCTTTTTTGTGTTTCGATGGATTTTAAAAGGTAGGGTTTTGCTTCAAAGTTTCCATCTTTTACATAGTCTTCAAAAGCCTTTTGAATACGGCTATTGTTTTCATCTAAAATCACTTTTGATTTACCAATGCTTTCGTCAACCATCACAAATCCTTGTAAAATTTCTTTAGATACATTAAGTGCTAAAAGTGCAGTGAGTACTAGGTACATCATGCCAATCATCTTTTGTCGGGGTGTTTCTTTGCCTGAGCTCATAGTAGTAGTTTTTTATAGTGTGAGTGTTTGTTGGTTATGCTTATAACAATAGATGAAAAAAAAGTGACAATGGTTTATAAAAAATATTTCAACGGCTTAATTATTTTGTTAGCATCCTTATCTTTGCTTAAACAAAAAATGTATGCAAGTATTTAAGTTTGGTGGTGCATCGGTTAAAGACGCAGATGGAGTAAAAAACGTAGCGGAAGTTTTAAAACAATTTCCTTCTCAAAAAATATCAGTGGTTGTTTCGGCAATGGGAAAAACAACCAATGCTCTAGAACGATTAGCAAAAGCATATTTCTATAAATTAGAGAATGCGGAGAAAGTGTTAGAGGAAATTAAAACCTATCATTTTGATATTTGCAATCATTTATTTTCATCAACTTCTCACCCAATTTATAATGAATTGGAAAATACCTTTGTGGAATTGTACTGGGCTATTGAAGATGAACCCACACAAGGTTTTGATTTTGAGTACGACCAAATTGTGAGCATGGGTGAAGTGATTTCTACTAAAATAGTTTCAGCGTACTTAAACGAAATTGGTTTAAAAAATAAATGGATTGATGTTCGAGGATTAATTCAAACAGATAACAGCTACAGAGAAGGAAAAGTTGATTTTGAATTAACAGAGAATTTAGTAAAGAATGATTTATTGCCAATATTCAATGCCTATGATATAGTTATTACACAAGGGTTTATTGGAGGCACTTCCGAAAATTTCACAACAACACTAGGGCGTGAAGGATCTGATTACACGGCTTCGATTTTAGCTTATTGCTTAAATGCTAATAATGTAACGATTTGGAAAGATGTACCGGGAGTTTTAAATGCCGATCCAAAATGGTTTTCGCACACCAAAAAAATCGATGAGTTATCATATCATGATGCGATAGAGTTAACATACTATGGCGCTACAGTAATTCATCCAAAAACGATTAAGCCTCTACAAAACAAAAACATTCCTTTATATGTAAAATCGTTTTTAAAACCTAAAGACGATGGAACAGTGATTAGAGATGGAGAGAAACGTTTAAATATTCCATCTTATATTTTTAAAATCGATCAGGTGTTGATTTCTATACAGCCTAAGGATTTTTCGTTTATTGCTGAAGATAATTTGAGCGATATTTTTGAAGTATTTTCAAAACATGGAGTGAAGATTAATTTAATGCAATTATCAGCTATCAGCTTCTCGGTGTGTTGTGATGACCATGCTGAAAAAATAAAATCATTAGTTGCTGAATTGCAACAACAATTTAAAGTGTTGTATAATGCTGGTTTAGAGTTAATGACAGTCCGATATTATACACAAGAAACATTAGATATCTTAACAAAAAATAAAATTATTTTGTTGGAGCAACGAAGCCGTTATACAGTTCAGATGGTTATGAAAAATGAAATTGCAGAATAATTAATTGTATTTATTAATAATTTAATTCTAAAAATATGCCAGTAGAAAATATCGGAGCACCACCAGGTACTTTGTTCTATAACGGAGAACAAAGGACTGATAGAATTAAAATTACATTAATTGAGTATAATGAATCTGAATTTTTCGAAAGAGAATTTTATGATTTATCTGTCTGTTTGTCACATGTAAAACCCAACATGGTTAAATGGCTTAATGTGGAAGGACTTCACAAACCGGAATTAATAGAAGCCATTGGGAAGTTTTATAATATCCATCCATTAACCATGGAAGATATTGTGCATGTTGACCAACGTCCAAAATTTGAAGATTATGAAAATTATGTGGTAGCTATTATGAAAATGATAAGTTACACTTCAGAAGTTAATTCTGAACAGTTATCTATTGTATTATTAGAAAATACAGTTTTGTCTTTTCAAGAACCACATAGTGGAGACGCATTTGATATTATCAGAACACGTTTACGTCAAGGAAAAGGAAGAGTCAGAAAATTAGGAGCTGATTATTTAGCGTATGCTTTGATGGATGCTGTGGTGGATTGTTATTTTACTGCCATCGAAAAAATTGGCGATAAAATTGAAGAGATTGAAGAAGAAATTATTTCTGATACCGATAAAAAATCCTTGCTCGAATTGTATCATCTTAAACGTGAAATGATTTATTTGCGTAAGCAAGTTTGGCCAATGCGAGATATGATTAATAATATGGTTCGTTCTGAAACTAATTTAATCAATCCATCAAGTGATATTTATTTAAGAGATTTAAGCGACCATGTGACTCGTATCATTGATACCGTTGAGACTTACCGTGATTTATTATCAGGTATCATGGATATTTATTTAAGTACCAATGCTAATAAGATGAACGAGGTAATGAAGGTGTTGACTATTATGTCTTCTATTTTTATCCCTGTTACTTTTATTGCTGGCGTATACGGAATGAACTTTGAAAATATGCCGGAACTTAAAACCCAAAATGGATATTTTATTACCTGGGGAATTATGTTATCAATCATTATCGGATTGATGGTTTATTTCAAGAGAAAAAAATGGATGTAATTAACTCATGTTATAATATACCCTTAAACCAATGCCATGCTGCAGTTTAAACTT
The DNA here is from genome assembly GCA_035439445.1 of Bacteroidia bacterium. Lineage (GTDB taxonomy): Bacteria > Bacteroidota > Bacteroidia > B-17B0 > Aurantibacillaceae > UBA4416. Next base: position 88,866 of record DAORKG010000003.1, on the reverse strand, counting down.
TGGGTTATATCCTAAACTTACCCTGTCATATGAAGGATTGTAAAGCAATTGCACTGTATACCTTGGATTGATGTTTAAATTAAATCCAATTCCTCCAAAAGCACCAATTCCGCCTCCAACTAAATATTTTGCACTATAATAATTATAAGGAGATTGATTGTAGATACTCATTAAATCAATAGTAATATTGTTTTGGCTGTTGTTAGGATTTTCGCTATTTAGGATAGCTTGGTTTTTTTGAACTTTTGATAAAATAAAATTTAATCCGCCTTCTATCATGAAATTTAATTTCTCATTTTTTCCTAAAATTCTTTGATAGCCTAATTGAAACATCAAACGTTGTTCTGCTCCAACAATAGTAAATTGATGTAATTTTGATTGACTAGCTGAGCCACTTCCAAAATTACTACTGCTTGTTGAACTGATAGTAAATTTGCCATTTACGTTCAGTCTGCTTCCGTTAATGTTTAATGTAATGCTTGCTTTTTTGTTGATTTGATAACGTGTATTTAGCCCAACTAAATATGTGGTAGTGTACCTTAAATTTGTTGGCATATCTTGTTCATTAAAATACCAATCGCTATGATTAACATTAAGTAATTGAGCAATGTAATCAATCCCACCGTTTGCACCACCATATACATTTACAATTTGATTGTAAAGAATACTGTTATTAAATGTATTTCTTTGTCCGTTCTGATCAAATCCATAGCCGTCATATAAATAGGCCGTATATTTATTTGCCCAAAACGCACCAACAAATAACCCTGCATGAAACCCTTTATGAGGAATAAAAGCAGATTGACTTGTCGTATCTCTTTCACTTGGTTCATATTCCTGTGCATCTAATTTTGTAAATGAGGTAAGCAAACCAATTATTAGGAAAAAATATTTCAGTTTTAAGTAAAATTTCATATTCAAAAATAGGCTTAATTATTTATTTTTTGCATTTTTACATCAAATCATTGCATAGCTTTCTATCATATTTTATATTTTTTTGCCTTCTTCAATTATCCGCCTTTTCTCAAAGCGGCTCTTTTTGTTCCAAAGCACAAAAATTGATTGGTACCTTTGGAGTCTACCATTATAAACCTATTCCCATTAATGAAACAACTTCTGCCGAAACGGTTGATTTATTTATCAAAGATTTAGATCATGTTGGCATTGTCTTGAAACAAAGTGATGTAAATGCTTTGCAAGTTGATAAAATACAATTATTCAGTCAAATTAATTCAAATAACGAATCTTATTTTAAAAATGCCAAGTTAGTTTATTCAAAGGCTTTATTTACGGTTGATTCATTACTTACTGTTTTGTCTTCTAAAAAATTAAATTTTACAGAAAACGACACTGCAAAATCATTAGCCTTAAATGCAAAAACGTTTTATTCGCCTAGTATTAAATATCACTTAAAACGACTTGAAAGAAATATAAAAAGCAGATGTTTTGAGAGAGTTGCAAATTTGGATGGTTATGAAAAATTAACTGAACAAGAATTTAATGACAAAGCATCTGAATTCTCTAAAACTATTATTGCAAATTTTCAAAAAAACATTAAAGAGATGTTGAGTGATGCCGACAAAACAGTTGAATCTAATTTATTAAATGCTATTGCTCTCAGGCACGATCCGCATTCTAATTATTTTAATCAGGAACAAAATAAAGAGTTTAATAAACAGTTATCAGCGCAAGTTGAATCCTTTGGTTTTTATTTGAGCGAGGACGATGATGGCAATATTATTATAGCTTATATTGAGCCCGGGGGCTCAGCTTGGGTTAGTAATGAAGTTAATGAAGGTGATTTATTTATATCTCTTAAGTTAGGCGGAATTGTTATCACTAATGAGGGTAATACAGCCGATGATATTCAGGAAAAACTCGAAAAAACTAATGAAAGCAAATTAGATTTAACTCTTAAAAAACAAAATGGGCAATTAAAAACTGTTAAGCTTATCAAACAAAAAACGGCATCGGTTGATAATAGCGTGAAAGGATATATTCTTAAAAATAAGTCAGGTAACATAGGTTATATTTCATTACCAAGTTTTTATACTGATATGGAGCAAAACACTGCTCCCGGTTGTGCAAATGACGTAGCAAAAGAAATATTGAAATTAGAAAATGATACTATTACAGGCTTAATAATTGATTTAAGAAATAATGGAGGAGGATCTATGCTTGAAGCCATGAATTTAGCCGGAATATTTGTGGATGAAGGACCATTGTTTATTTATAAGGAAAAAAACAGAAAACCTACTTTAATAAAAGACATTAATAGAGGCTCTATTTTTAAAAAACCTTTAGTGGTAATGATTAACGAAACCAGTGCTTCTGCCTCCGAATTATTTAGCAATATTGTTAAAGATTATAATCTTGGACTTGTGGTGGGGCAAACCAGTTACGGGAAAGGAACTGCTCAAACTGTTATGCCATTGGATACAAATTTACTGAGAGTAAGAAATGGTTCAGAGCAGGCAACTGACTTTATTAAAGTTACTCAAGCAAAATTTTATAGATTAAATAATTCGACACACCAAGGTGCCGGTGTTGTACCTGATATTGTTCTTCCTAGTTCGCCGGGTTATTCAATCTACAAAGAAAGTAAAGAAGCATTTTTTTTAGAATCTGACATTGTAACAAAAAATGTTGTTTATAATCCAAATCCTGCAATTAATGTGACGCCGCTGCAACAAAAATCATCTGAACGTATTCAAAAATCCCAAGATTTTAAGAGATACAAGCAGTGTTCGGATTCTATTTTAGATTTTTTAAATAATCCACCTAAGTTTGTTTTAAAGTATAAAGAATTTAAAAAATATAAAGTATTTACTGATAATTTGTATTCGTCTTTTGAGAGTGCAAATCAGAGTTCGTCTAACGATATTAAATGTTTAAATAATACCTTTGATAAAAAGATTACAGAAGTAAGTGAACAAACAAAAGAATTTAATGCTAAGGTGCGAGAGTCTATCGAAAAAGATATTTTTATAAATGAAGCATTTTATATTATAATAGATTTAAAACAAATGTCTAATTAACAATTAAAAACAAGTAATATGAGTTCTATTTTTAAAACAACTGTTTTGTCGTTGGTAATGTTATCAACGCTTCCGGTTCTTTCACAAAATCCTGTACAATACATGGATAAAATTAATGCAGAGTTTAAAAAAATATCTGAAGAAACGTGGGACTATACTAGGGCTGTAGCTCACAGCAAAAAAGCTCGTCAGATTGATGGACAAAGAAGACAGATGATTAATGCCAATCGTAATGGATTGAATAAGATTAAAAACATGCAGCCTTATAACGGAGATGCAGCATTCAGAGATTCTGTTGTGAGATACTTAGAGTTAAGTTATGCAGTTTTAAATAATGATTATGCTAAGATTATGGATATGGAAGAAATATCCGAACAGTCTTACGATGCCATGGAAGCTTATATGTTAGCTCAACAAATAGCAAATGATAAAATGGAAGCTGCTTTTGATATTGCTGTTGCTGCTAATGAAGAATTTGCCAGAAAAAACAATATCCGATTAATTGATCAGGAATCTAAAACAGCTGATAAATTAGAGAAAGCAAGTGAGGTGTTTAAGTTTTACAACCAAATATATTTGGTGTTTTTTAAACCATATAAACAAGAATTTTATTTAATTGATGCTCAAGGCAAAGGTGATATCAATGCGATGAAACAAAATCAGGAATCTTTAGCAAAACTTTCAAAAGAAGCAAAAGAAAAATTAAAAGCCATTACACCTTACAGAGGAAACACAACCTTAAAATCAACTTGTACCGATTTGTTGGATTTTTATATCATGGAAGCTGAAACCAAAGTGCCGGCTTTAATTGATTTTTACTTGAAGAAAGAAAAATTTGATAAGATAAAAACAGCTATGGATAAAAAAGGCAAAAATCCTTCTGAGGCAGATGTAAATGAGTTTAACACTGCTGTAAATGAATACAACAAAGCGTCAAATGATTATAACAAAGTTAATACGGAGTTAAACAACAAACGAGCTAATTACTTAAACTCTTGGAATAATGCAGTTTCTAATTATTTAGACAAAAATGTTTCGAAAAAGAAATAAGTTTTTAAACAAAAAAGCCGACTTGAAATAGTCGGCTTTTTTGTTAATTCATTGAGTTTTCAATTGCCACCATAAGTTGTTTTCTGGCTAAAAATATTCTGCTTTTTACAGTTCCCAGAGGTAATTGCATCTCTTGAGCAATTTCTTCGTATTTATATCCATTGTAATATCTGGTAAATGGTATTTTATATTGATCTTCCAGATTTTCAATTTTGTTTAAGATATCTTTTGCTGCCAGTCTCGATTCAGTAATATCCTGATGATTGTTTTTAAATGCTCTTGCCATCGCCACATCAGCATTAGTTTGAATAATTTGCTTTGTTTTCACAGCTCTACGATATGAATTGATAAACGTATTTTTCATAATCGTAAATAACCAAGCTTTTAAATTGGTGCTGTCTTCAAATTTTTCTCTGTAAGTTATCGCTTTCACATAAGTGTCTTGTAATAAGTCTAAGGCATCATCATTGTTGTGCGTTAGGCTCATTGCAAAGTTTTTAAGTGATTGCTTCTCACTTAAAATGCGGGTATTAAATTCTATTGCTGTCATGATGAGTATATTTTGTTTAATTAATAAATCAAATTCTTAAACAAATGTATTAAATGTTTAATTATAAATGCAAAAGATTAAACAAAATTATTATAAAAGATTCTAATATACTGATATACAGTTGTTTAATTTTTTTTAGAATGAAGTTGACTAGGATTAAAAAGTGAAATTGAATTGATTTTCAGTCGCTTTTTAAACAAAACTCTAATAAAACTAATCTTTAATCCTAGAAATAAAAATCATTGGATTTATTAATAAATTGTGAATAGTTAGACTAGCTGTAATAATTCGAAAGCCTAGTATTTAGTTAACTTCGAGCAAAAATTTACAAAACATGTTTCAAGAACTAAGTGAACAAGAAGAATTAAGAAGAGAAAAATTAGCAGAACTTAAAAAGTTAGGTGTTGACCCGTATCCTGCGGAAGAATTTAAAGTAAATGTAACTGCTCATGATATTAAAGAAAACTATGAGCGTGATAAACTAAATTATAAAGATATTAAGATTGCCGGACGTATCATGAGTGTTCGTGATATGGGAAAAGCAGCATTTGCTGTAATACAAGATAGTACTGATCGTATTCAGATTTATGTTCGTCGTGATGATATTTGTCCGAATGAAGATGATAAAGTGTTATATGATGTTATCTGGAAAAAATTAATTGATCTGGGAGATATTATTGGTATTGAGGGTTATGTGTTTACTACTAAAACAGGAGAAACGTCTATCCATGTAACTTCATTAAAATTATTAAGCAAATCATTAAAACCATTGCCTGTTGTAAAAACAGATGCTGATGGAAATGCATTTGATGAAGTGTCAGATCCTGAGTTCCGTTACCGCCAGCGTTATGTAGATTTGATTATTAATCCTAAGGTTAAAAAAACATTTGAGCAACGTACAAAAATCATTTCTTCAATTCGTAATTTCTTAAACGAAAATGGCGCTTTAGAAGTTGATACTCCTGTATTACAATCTATACCTGGAGGAGCAGCTGCTCGTCCGTTTTTAACTCATCACAATGCATTGGACATGCCTTTGTATTTGCGTATTGCTAATGAATTGTACTTAAAGCGATTAATAGTTGGTGGCTTTGATTGGGTATATGAATTCAGTCGCAATTTCCGTAATGAAGGGATGGACAGAACTCACAATCCTGAGTTTACAGTATTAGAATTTTATGTGGCATACCGTGATTATTTTTGGATGATGAATACTACAGAGAAATTATTGGAAAAAATCGCAACTGATTTACATGGCACAACCGAAGTTACTGTTGGAGATAAAACAATCAATTTTTCAGCACCTTTTAAACGAGTAACTATTTATGATGCTATTAAAGAACATACTGGTTATGATGTTAGTAAAATGGATGAGGCTCAATTAAGAGATGTTTGTAAAGCCTTGCATTTAGAGATTGATGAAACTATGGGTAAAGCCAAATTAATTGATACCTTATTTGGCGAGAAATGTGAAGGGCACTATATACAACCAACATTCATTACTGACTATCCGGTTGAGATGAGTCCTTTAACAAAAAAACACAGAAGTCAAGAAGGTTTAGTAGAGCGTTTTGAGTTAATGATTAACGGAAAAGAAATTGCCAATGCATACTCTGAGTTAAATGACCCTATTGATCAACGTGAGCGTTTTGAAGATCAGGTTAAATTAATGGAACGTGGTGATGATGAAGCAATGTTTATTGATTATGATTTCTTACGTGCTTTAGAATATGGAATGCCTCCAACAGCTGGCATAGGATTTGGTATTGATCGTTTGTGTATGTTGTTAACTAATCAGCCATCGATACAAGATGTGTTATTGTTTCCGCAAATGCGCCCAGAACGTAAGCCTGAGGAAGAGGAGGCGCATTCATAAGCACAATAAAATATATAAATAGCTTGCGAATTAAATGCGTCCTGAGGTACATAGCGTAACATCAGAAGAAATAGAAAAATAGTTTATGCGTAAAATAATTTATTATAGTTTGTTTTTAATGACTTTAGGTTTTTTCTCTTGCCAGGAAAATCCTAAAGTTGTTGAACAAAAAAAGCCACGAGTTTTCCCGGAATATAGCGAAGCTTTAGATGAAATTATTCGTACTAAAGATGGCGTTATAAGAGGGATTGATTTAAATAGTAAGGCAGATGTCATTACTAAAACTGAAACAAAAGCTCCTTCGGAAGTCGCACATGATTATTTGTATTTTGAATACGCAATTGATAGTGTTACCAATTACTCAGTTGCTTATAATTTGCAAAAAGACAGTTTAGACGAAGTGGAAGTTCAAATTAATTGTAATAATTTGGATTTAAGCGCTCGCTTGTTTACAGATTTAAAAACATACTACGAAAAAAAGTTACCTAACCCCACCGAAGACAAAGGCTTTGTGGTTTACAACTGTTTTGAAGGGCAACGTAAGCCTTTTGTGGTTTCTTTAACAGATAATAGTACACCAACAATGGGTATTATTAATTTGGTGATCTACAGAGATAAGTAATTAATACTGATACAATAATTTTACAATTCGTAAACTCTTATTATTCGGGTCTCTAATAATGTATGAGTTTACCTTTTTAGCGGTATCTGTTACGTAACTAATCTCTTTTTGTAACTGCCCATTTTTAAATTGTTTTTCGGTTAATAAGCAATCGTTAGAATCGTACTCATATGTGCGAACTTGCTCCATATCACCATTACTGTTACTCTTATATGAAGCCTTAATCAATTGTCCTTTGGCATTATATTCGAAGCTACTATTTTGAGTAATCCATGCAACGGTATATTGTTCGTTGATGGTAATAGGTTTTTTACTGTCATTTAATGTGTAAATGATTTCTTTATAAGGCCTACCTTCATCGTTCATACAGGTTTTTTTGAATTGATTTTTTCCTGTTGTTGTATATTTGTAACTTTCCTCACTTATAATGTATTGGCCTCCTAATTTAAATTCTGTTTTGTTTTCTGATACATTTGTTTCCTTACAACGCTTCTCTTTCTCTAATTTTCCTTCTGTATTGTAATCATAGTAATAGCTTTCATAATAAGAGCCGTCGTTATAACGCTTTAATTTTAGTAGATTGTTCTCGTTATAAAAGTAATTGGTTGAAACTGTATCATACACGTATTCATTTTTTGTATATGAATGCCCATTACTTATTTTTCTCCCACGTCGATAAACAGGTTCTGAGCGATATTCTTTTTGGATAACCTTTACGATTGAGGTATTGTAGAAGCGGGTCAATAAACCATTTGGATTAAATTCATAATAGGTTAGTAATCCTTTGTCTTCAGCTACTTGTAAGTCTTTTTTATCAATAATGTCAAATGTAATTGATTTGATTTTTTGAGATTTAATGTATTCTGTATTAAATGGTAATTGACTTTCAAAGGCTGTTTCAGCCGTTGGAATCAAAGTTTGAGACATAAGAGGTAATTTTAGAAAGACTAATAGCATCATGGCTAAAGCCACATTTCTAATGCGGGTTTCTATAACAACGGGCTTAAGCCCGTTGTTATGAAATGCCGTATTGTCAAGGACTTTAGTCCTGAAATATTTATTGAAAAATCCCTTCAATTTGCTTCAACGCTTCTTCAATCGATTCGGTTGGTAACAAACAGCTGTTGTTTTTGCAAACATAAATTAATGTTTGATTGTCAACATATCTGTTTTTTAGCAATGGTAAATCTGATTTTTTATCGCTTAAAGCAAATATCACATTTGGAGGGCATTGTTTGTATAGGGTCAATAATTTTTCATTAACACTTTTACCAACAATTACTACTTCGGTTTTAGGTTTTAATTTTTGTAATAAAAGTAGAGCCCAATTACTGTATCCGGGTCCATAACTTTCAATTTCTTTTATTGTTGATTTTAAAAGGTTTTCAGAGATTTCTTGGTAATTGTTTTCATCAAAATAAACTGATAAATTATGAAGGTTTATTGCCATTTGTGAGCTGGAGGCAGGAATCACATTGTCACTCCATTCTGCTTTACGAACTACTAATTTTTCTTGACTTGAGTCCGTAAAGAAATAGGTAGTTTGTTTAGCATCATAGAAATACTGTAACGTATAATCTGTTAGTTCTTTTGCTTTTAATAACCAGTTTTCGTTTGCTGTAATTATATATATTGATAAAAACGCATCAATCACAAAAGCATAATCTTCTAAAAATCCTGATATCGAAGTGTTATTATTGATAACGCGTAATAATCTTCCACCGTCTTTGTAATAATTTCTTACTAAATAGTTGGCGTTTTTTAAAGCTAGTGTTTTGAATTTTTCTTCTTCAAATACCAAATAAGCTTCAGTTAATCCTTTACACATCAAGCCATTCCACGAAGCGATAACTTTATTATCTAACCCGGGTTTTACTCTTTTTTCTCTTTCTTTAAAAAGAATATGATTGCAATTTTTTATGTTTTCTTGCAGTTCACTTACAGTAATATTGTGTCTCAATGCAATCACAGACTCTTCTTCATTTCTCATCAACACATAGTTTTCGTCTTCCCAGTATCCAATATCATTTACGCAATAGTAATCAGCAAAAATTTCAAAATTATCTTTTGTTCCACTGAGCTCAGTCGAAGTGAGTAAATGCTGTAGTTCTTCTTTTTGCCAAACGTAATATTTACCCTCTACACCTTCACTATCAGCATCTAAAGCTGAATAAAAACCAAACTCCGGGTTCATTAATTCTCTTTCTACAAAGGCAATTGTTTCATAAACTATTTTCTTGTATAGTTCATTTTTACTATGCTTATAGGCCTGAGAATATAAACTCACCAGTTGCGCATTATCGTATAACATTTTTTCAAAGTGAGGTACTTTCCATAATACATCAGTGCTGTATCTTGCAAATCCACCGCCAATTTGATCATAAATACCACCCCAGGCCATTTTGGTTAACGTTAAATCCAAATGTTTTTTAACAGTTAAATCATCTTGAAAGTATTGGTAGTTTAGTAGAAATAAATAATTGTTTGGTAAAGGGAATTTAGGAGCTCTGTTTGGTCCTCCATGTTCGTTGTCAAATCCCGATTTCCATTTATTAACTGATTTATAAAGCGTTTCTATTTCAAACTCATTATCAATACCGGCTTTTGGTATTTCTAATTGTTCTAATCCATCTGTTAAATGCGCAGCATATTCGTATGCTTTATCAGGAGTAGTAGCGAATAAATCTGCCAAGTTACTAAGTACATTTATCCATTGTGTTTTAGGAAAATAAGTACCTCCATAAATTGGTCTGCCATCAGGAAGAGCAAAGCAATTTAATGGCCAACCTCCCTGCCCTGTCATTAATTGCACAGCTCCCATATACACCATATCAATATCAGGGCGTTCTTCTCTGTCAACTTTAATGTTAATGAAGTTTTCGTTCATGATAGCCGCTACTTGTTCATTCTCAAAACTTTCATGCTCCATCACATGGCACCAATGACAAGCGCTGTAGCCAATGCTCACTAATATTAATTTGTTTTCTCTTTTTGCAAGAGCTAAAGTTTCGTCATTCCAAGCATACCAGTTAACAGGATTATTGGCATGTTGGAGTAGGTAGGGGCTGCTTTCTTTGATGAGATTGTTGGGCATTTACGTTTATTATTTAATGATTACGAATCAGTACGAATATACAAATCTGTGTATGCAAGCCTCACCAGTTTGGATTCGTAGATTCGTAATTATTAGTTCTACTATACTAAAAACGGATTATTCATTCTTTCAAATCCTATGGTAGTAGGCATACCATGTCCGTTATATACTTTCATGTCATCACCTAACGGGAATAGTTTTTCTTTGATGGATTTAATTAAAGTATCATGATGACCAAGAGGTAAATCAGTTCTGCCGATACTTCCATAAAACAATACATCACCCCCAATAATAAATTTATCTTCTAAACTATAATATGAAATACTTCCAGGAGAATGTCCAGGAGTATGAAGAGTATTTAGTTCTGAGTTTCCAAATTTAATAATATCACCTTCATTGATAAATGATACAGGCATGGGGCTTTGTTCTGCAGGAATACCATACATGTTTGCCGTGGGTAATTGTTTTTCAATAAAATACACATCATCTTTATGCACTTCTGGTAATATGCCGTATGTGTGAAATATGTATCGGTTACCGCTGATATGGTCTACATGGGCATGTGTTAAAATTAATCGCTTAACCGTAAGTTGTTTTTCTTCAATAAAATGGCTTAGTTTTTTGTTTTCTGAAGTATTGCTATTTCCGGGGTCTAAAATGATACATTCCTTAGTCTCATCCCACAAAACATAGGTGTTTTCCTGAAAAGGCCCAAAGGCAAAATAGTGTACGTTTATCATAGTATTTTATGTAATTATTTGCTAAATTTAGGGCTTATTATCAATTTAATGAAGCGGCTACTTTCTTTATTTTTCATTCTGATATGTATTAAAACTACATATTCACAATTCTATTATGGCTCCCAGTTAGAATTTGGAAAAAACCGAATGCAGTACCAATCATTTAATTGGACTTATTTTGATTTTGAGCGTTTTAGAGTTTATTTATATGAAGGTGGACAGGAGATTGCTCGTTATGCAGCAACCTCAGTAGATAGACAATTGCCTATAATGGAAAAACGTTTAGATTATCAATTAGATGATAAGATAGATGTGATTGTTTACAATAACCAAAATGATTTTAAACAAAGTAATATTGGATTATCGAGCGAAGATAATGGTAATATAGGTGGGGTGACTCGTATTATTGGAGATAAAATTTTCATTTATTTCACAGGATCTCATGCCGACTTAGATAAACAAATTCGCGCTGCATTGGCAGAGTTGATGATAGATCAAATGATGTATGGCGGAAGAGCAAGAGACGTGGTTAGAAACTCTACTTTGCTTACTTTGCCCGATTGGTTCAAAAATGGTTTGGTAGCTTATATTTCTGAAGGTTGGAATTCAAATATCGACAACAGGGTTATGGACGCGATTCAAAATGATCGCTTCTTAAAATTTAACCAATTAACCGGTAAAGAAGCAACCATGGCAGGTCATGCGATGTGGTATTATATCGCTGAGGAATATGGAGAAGCTGTTATTCCTAATTTGTTGTACATGACAAAAGTAAGTCGTAATCCTAACAATGCGTTCTTATATGTTTTGGGGTTGTCTGTACAAAACATGACCAATGAGTTTACAAACAAAATGGCAAAACGTTATTTTGATTACAGAGATAGCACACGTAAAAATCCTGTGGCAGAATCTGTTTTGAAAAAGCAAAAAAAATCAAGACACTATTATCAGTTAAAGGTAAGTCCGGATGGACAAAAAATTAGTTATGCAACTAATGAATTAGGTCAATATAAAGTGTGGGTTAACACCATTGGAGAAAAGAAGAATAAAAGACTTATCAAGTTAAATCCAAAATTAGAGCGTATTGAAGACAACACTTATCCTCTTATCGCATGGCATCCAAATAATACGATTGTTGCCATGATTTATGAGCGGAAAAATATTTTAAAACTGCATACTTATGATACAGAGGCTAAAGAAACAAACAAACGAAATATAACCGGATTTGAAAAAATTAATGCTTTTGCTTTTTCACATGATGGGAAACGTTTGGTAATGAGTGCCGTGAAAAAAGGTAAAGGGCAGTCGGATATATTTATTTTCACCTTAAATACAGGCGCAGTAGAACAAATTACAAACGATGCTTGGGATGATAATAATCCTGTTTTTATAGATAACTCTAAAGGGATTTTGTTTGAGTCTAACAGAACGCATGATACAATAAAATCTAATGAAGATGCGAAGTTGTATTTGAAGTTTTCAAAAAACAATGATGTTTTTTATTACAATGCACAAACAAAATCAACATTGCTTTATCGTGTAACTAATACTCCTGATATTAATGAAACTAATCCGCAGGAATATAGCAAAGGAGTGATAGCCTTTTTAAGCGAAGCTAATGGTATATATAACAGATATATTGGTGTATTAGATAGTTCAATTGCATTTGTGGATACAACAGAGCACTACCGCTATTTCTATAATTCTAAACCAATCACAAACTATCAAAAAAACATTCAGGAATACCACATTAATGCTCGTTATACAAGATATGCAGAGGTTATCGTTGATAATTTTAAAGAAAAGTTAATGGTGTCGCCTTTAGTAAATTCTTCTGAGCTGAATACTGTAAAATTGAATAATACATGGTTTAAGTCTGTACCAAGAACGAATCTGTCTGATCCGGATAAAATTATCATTACAAATCCTGTGAGAAGAGACGAAGATTTAGGTCCTAAAAAAACAGATACAACCGCAAAAAAATCTGAGGGCATTGATTTTGAAAATTATGACTTGAAGGGCGAGAAAAAGAAAGAAGTTTCTTTCGATTCAAAACCTGCTGAGCCAAGCTCTAATTCAAATGGACTAGGCATTAAAGATCCACAACAAATTGGCGGTAATTCTTCCGGAGAGTTAAAGTTTCCTATTCAACAAAATTATTATACAAGCTTTAGAACCGATCAGGTAGTTTCTCAGTTAGATAATTCCTTTTTAGGAACCAATTACCAGCGTTTTGCAGGAGGAGGTAGTCCGGTATATTTAAATCCAGGTTTAAATGTGTTGTTTAAAGTTGGGCTAAGCGACTTATTTGAAGATAAGAGAATTGTGGCAGGTTTCCGTATTTCAGGTACGCTTGATAATGAGTATTTATTGAGTTGGGAAAACCGTATTAAAAAAGTTGACAGACAATTAGTATTGCATCGCCAATCGTTCTTAAAAGTAAATGGTTATGCGGGAGTTACTAAAATCCAAACTCATGATGCCAGATACACTTGGAAAATTCCATTTAGCGAAGTATCAGCTACTAAGTTATCAATCATGTACAGAAATGACAGATTAGTTTTTGCATCTGTGAGTGACGCTAGCCTGCCAATGCCTAATGTGTATGATAATTACGGTGGTGCGAAAGTAGAATACATTTATGATGATACACGAAAAAGAGGATTGAATTTATACAATGGTACACGTTTTAAAATGTGGGCAGAATATTGGAGATTGGTAAAAGAAGAGCAACATGATTTATTAACGTTTGGTTTTGATGTTCGTAATTATAAAAAAATACACCGCGATTTAATATGGGCTAATCGTTTTGCAGGAGCATCATCTTGGGGCAAAGACCGATTGATTTACTATTTAGGTGGAGTAGATAACTGGTTAAATCCTCAGTTTGACAGAACTATTAATATCGTAAAACCTGAGCAGTATCAATTTCAAACCTTGGCAACGAATATGCGAGGCTTTAAACAAAATATCCGTAATGGGAATAATTTTGTAGTGTGGAACAGCGAGGTACGTTGGCCAATATTTAAGTATTTATTAAATCGTCCGATTCGTTCTGATTTCATTCAAAATTTCCAGATTATTGGTTTTGGAGATTTGGGTATGGCATGGTATGATAAAAATCCTTATAGCGACGATAATGTTTTAAATAAAAATGTTTATGTAGGTAATCCGGTAACCTTAGTTATTTATAATCAAAAAGAACCGATTGTTGGGGGATATGGATTTGGCTTACGCTCACGCTTATTGGGATATTTTATCCGCGTTGATTTTGCTTGGGGTGTAGATGATAGAAAAATTCAAAAAGGAATGACTTATTTATCATTAACAACAGATTTCTAAAAACATAATGGAAAACAAAAAACCAATGACAATACAAATTTTATTGATTTTACTTGCCGTTGGTTTGGCGGCAGGTTTTTTAAGTGGTATGGTAGGAATAGGCGGTGGTATTATTATCGTTCCTGTATTAGTTTATTTTCTTGGTTTCACGCAGCATCAAGCACAAGGCACAACTTTGTTTATGTTTTTATTGCCAATAGGAATTTTAGGAGTAATGAATTATCATAAGCAAGGTTATGTAGATTACAAAACAGCTCTAATTATTTGTACAACCTTTGTTTTTGGCAGTTACTTTGGAAGCAAATTATCGATTTCTCTTGATCAGAAAACAGTGAAGCAGATATTTGGTGCCATTATTATTTTGTTAGGCACTAAAATGTTGCTTGGAAAGTAAATTATTATTTCCCTTTTCTTATCGTAAATAATCTTCCGATGGCGGATGTTTTTCCATCATCTTTAAAAACACCATGTTCTGAGCCTTTCACGTCTTCAATCGAATAAAAGGCATTGGGTGTATGTGTATTAATTAAGTCAATCACTTCAGCTTTATTAGTTCTTTTAACTACCGTAAAAATTAATTTCACCGGACCAACAGCTCCTTGACCATCAACTATTGTAATACCTTGATTTCTGCTTTTTAAGGCGTCAATTAAGGCTGTTATATCTTCGTTACTAATAATTCGGATGATTTGAGCGCCCATGGCCAAGCGTTCTTCTATAAACATTCCCAGATAGGTTCCTCCACTAAATCCTGCTGCCCAGGCAATAAAACAAGCTACATTATCTAAATGACTAAATACTTGACGCATAGCTACCAGCCAAATCAACACCTCAAAAAAACCAAGAATAGGAACAATTTTCTTAAATCCCTTTGATATAAATATATGACGGAGTGTAGCCATTGTTACATCTCCTAATCTTGATATGAAGATGAGAATGGGAAGTATTATCCAACTGAAATAATCGAATTCCATTTGCTTAAATCGAACTATAAATTTAATTGTACTTTATGCCTTATCCTTTCGTTATAAGATTAATTATTAATAATCTATTGTTTATACAATGCTTTTATTTGGCAAAAATTAACAAGCAATAAAACAGAAATTTAGGCTATCGAAACAGGTCAGGAACATATTCAGGAAATTGAGCCAAAAAAGAAAAAAAGTTTTTGGAGGTTTTTAAAGCGTTTTATTTTAACGTCTCTAATTTCTGTTATTGCCATTTTTGGAATTAGTGTTTCTTTAGTTTTCATTTACGAAGAAGAAGTTGTAAATCTGATTATTAAAGAATTAAACAAGCATTTAAAAACTGAAGTTCGTATTGATCCCAAAAATATTGATTTAACCATTATCAAATCTTTCCCCGATTGTGCTTTGGAGTTTAAGGAACTCACAGCTATGGATGCCAAAGAATTTGAATCGAAAGATACCTTACTGCATGCAAAACGATTAGCATTGGCATTTAATATTAAAGACTTATTCAATAAAAATTATACCATTAAAAAAATTGAATTAAGTGATGCGCAATGTCATTTAAAGATTGATAAAAAAGGCAATGCCAATTATATTGTTTGGAAAACAGACAGTGCGAGTGCCGGAAATGATAGTTTGAAATTTGCTTTAGAGAAAATTAGTTTATCTGCTGTAGATGTTACGTTGAAAGATAGTAAACATAAAATCAAATTAAACACCTCTATTAAAGAAATAAATTTTAAAGGGAATTTCAATGAAGATAACTATACCTTAATTTCTGATGGGAGTGCTTATGTAAATTTATTTCAGGTAGAAAAAGTAAAATATTTAAATAATAAAAACTTAAAGTTTGATATTGAGTTTGATGTTACCGGTTCAACCTATACTATTCGTAAATCGGAAACCTCTATTAATTATACGCAATTGGTAAGCAATGGAGCCTTTGTAATTAAAGATAGCTTACAATCATTAGATATTAATTTTAATGGAAAAAATTTAGACATATCTACTACTTTATCTTTATTGCCTGAGAAATTTCAAAATCAAATTGACGATTATGAAAGTGACGGAGAGTTTTATGCATCAGGTGAGTGCCACTACAAAAACGGTCAACCCTTTATTTTAAAATCTGACTTCGGAATTAAAAAGGCAACCATTACTTATAAAGAAAAAAATACCACTTTAAACAATGTTAACTTACTCGGAAATATTACAGTGAATGAAAACAGAAGTAATTTAACTCTTAAAAACATTTCAGCGAACTTAAACAGTAACACATTTACTGGAGATGTTGAGGTAACTAATTTCAAAGACCCTTATTTAAAATTAAAACTAGCAGCTAATACGAAGTTAGAAGAGTTAATTGCTTTTTATCCTATTGATACTTTAGAAAATTTAAGCGGTTCTATTAATCTGAATGCAGAAATTGAAGGTTTAATCAGTGAAATGAAAACCAATGCCTATAGCCCTAGTATTAAGGCAAATGGTAATGCAGTGATTGCAGATTTAAAAGCAACTTTTAAGCAAACAGATAAACACATTAATATCCCTGAAGGTAAATTAGAGTTAAATGATAGAAATGTGAAAGTTTATAATTTAAAACTAATAAGAGGTAATTCAGATGTGATGTTAATGGGAGAGTTACCAAACTTTTTAGCCTATTTATTTGACCCTAAAGAACCATTAACGGTTGTTGCTCAGGTAACCAGTGATAAAATTGAATTAGAAGATTTTTTATTTGGCGCAGGTAAATCGAGTGAAAATTCAGCAATTAATATTCCGGATAATTTAGATTTTAACGTAGCTGTTGATGTGAAGCATTTAACCTTTGCAAAGTTTGTGGCAGATAACATTAAAGGAAATATGTTATTGAAAAATCAGAAAATTGCATTGAAAGAAGTGAGTTTAAATGCTACTGATGGTGAAGTGAAACTAAATGCTTTTGCAGATGCGAGTGGAGAGAATTTAAAAGTGTCTGCTGATTGTGATTTGACTAATTTAAATATTCAAAAACTTTTTACTCAGTTAAACAATTTCGGACAAACAACGATTCAAGATAATAACTTGAAAGGTTTTGTAACGGCTGGTATTGATTTTAGTGGAACTTGGGATAAAAAGTTAAATGCGGATTTAAACAGTATAAATGTTACAAGCAGTATATTAATTGAGCGTGGCGAATTAATAGGCTTTAAGCCACTAGAAAGCCTTGCTAAGTATATTGATGTGAACGAATTGAAACATATTAAATTCTCTACTTTGCAAAGTGCTGTTGAAATTAAAAATAGAGTTATTACCATTCCTAAAACCTCTATTAAATCCAATGCTATTAATTTAGATTTATGGGGTAAACATACATTTGAAAATCAAATCGATTACCATATTCAATTATTGTTAAGTGAAATCATCGCTAAGCGTCCTAAAAAGAACAAGGATTTTGACGAGGAATTATCTTTGGTTGAAAACGATCCTGAAAACAGACGCTCTGTATTTATTTTAATGACTGGACCAATTGATAATCCAACGATTAAATACGATAGAAAAGGAGCGAAAGAAAAAATTAAGGAAGACATTAAGCAGGAGAAACAAAACTTAAAACAATTATTGAAAGAAGAGTTTGGCTTCTTTAAAAAGGATAGCATTAAGCTAAAAGAAACTGAGAAATCAAATCAGAAGTTTCAAATACAAGTTGGCGAAGAAAAACCTAAAGCCAATAAACCACTTCAACCTAAAAAGAAAGAAGAAGAGGATGATGATTTTTAATGCTCGTCATTGCGAGGAGGTACGACGAAGCAATCTCATATATAGCTTGTTCAGTCTATGAGATTACTTCGCTTCGCTCGTAATGACGATACTACAACTTCTCATATTCACTTTTTACAAAATCTGCTAACTCGTTTACATAAGCCGGAGAAAAATCAAATTTAATTCCTGCAACAGCATACAATTCAGGAATGGTTTTTAAATAGCCTAATGACAATGCTTTTTTGTAATTCTCAAGTGCCTGTTTTGGATTTTGTTTGTAACTGCGCCACATGGCAATAGCACCTAATTGCGCCATGCCGTATTCAATGTAATAAAAAGGTACTTCATATAGATGTAATTGTGCTTGCCATGAACGTTGCAAGTTGTTTTCTAATTCTGTGTAATCTACAACACCTGTTCCAAAGTCTTTACTGATTTGCATCCAGCAATCGTAACGTTCTTGTAAGGTATGTTTTGGATTAGTGTAAATCCAATGCTGGAATTTATCAATCGATGCAATCCAAGGCAATCCCTTTAATACATCATTTAATTGTTCTTTTTTAGCGCGTTTAAAATCATCTGGGTTAGGGAAGAAAGGCTCCCAATGTTCCATACTGATTAACTCCATGCTCATACTGGCTAATTCAGCCACTTCGCTTGGTGTACTTTTAAATTCGGTTAATTCTAAATCAGCAGCTAAAAAAGCATGAACAGCATGTCCTCCTTCATGAACCATAGTTACCATATCGCGATGTAAGCCAACTGCATTCATAAAAATAAATGGTACATCTGTTTCCATTAATGGATAATTGTATCCTCCGGGCGCTTTACCAATGCGTGACTCTAAATCCAGGCGTTTCATTTCTCGCATGGTTTTAATGCAATCCGCAAAGTATGGGTCAATGGTTTGAAAACAAGCAATGGTTTTTTCTGCTAAATCAGCTCCTGTAGTAAATGGTTTTAACGGTGCTTTGCCTTCTGCATCTACATCCTTATCCCATGGTCTATAAACTTCCAGTTTTAAAGCATCTTTGCGAGCCTGTTCGTTTTGTTTTACTAATGGAACAATATGTTGCTGTATGGCATCCTGAAAATTATAACAATCTTGCACGCTATAATCAAAACGCCCTAACTCTTCGTGTTTGTAATCTCTGTAATTTTTAAAGCCTGTGTTTAACGCAACTTGATGACGCAAGGCTATCAACTCATCATATAATTTATTTAAAGCGGCTTCGTCTTTCCCTCTGCGTTCTTGTATTTGATGGTAAATGCTTTCGCGTAAGGCTCTGTCGTTGCTTTTAAAATAAGTTGCGGCTTTTTGTAAAGTAATTTCTTCACCATTATGGTTAATGGTTTGTGCGGCAGAGATGTTGCCGTATTCTTGTTCTTTTTGACGTAACTCGGTATTTAAAGCAATATTTTCTTCACGGTATAATTCAATACTTTTTTTAATGCCACGCACATAAACAAAATAGGTGTCTTTTTCTAATTGCTCCACAAATGGACAATCAATTAATTTTTTATTTAAATCATTATTGTATGGAGAGATATGTGGTTCAATCTCTGTTACGAAATAGTTAAATGATTCCTGTAGTTGTTCGTCTTGCGTATTGCAAGTCATTTTAATATAACGCCAAGCACCATCTTCATTTAACACAGCTTCTAATTCACTATGGTCTTTCATCCATTGTTTTAAATCCGCAACAGAGTTGATGGTTCTGTTTTTTAATTCTTCAAATAATGGTTTTAAGTTATCCCAGGTAGTAATTTTAAAATCAGGTGAAAGGTATTGGCGTTTCATATAAATGTTCTTTTAATAATAGTTGAATTTACGGTTTTCTGTATAAACAAAAAAGCTTGCTGATTTCTCAACAAGCTTTTCTATATACTTAGCTTTTAATTATGCAGATCCTGTTTTTCTAACACCTGCTGTTTTTTTAACACCTGTGCTAGTTTTTGCTTTAGGTTCTTTTGCTGTAGTTTTTTTAACTGCCGCTTTTTTCTCAGTTGCTGCTTTTACAATTTTCTTTTCAGTTGATTCTTCAGCTGCTTCTGCTTCTTTTACTTTTAAGTTACCAGAAACTTGTAACGCGTTGTACCAGTTAAATAACTTACGCATATTACTTGTGTAAACACGCTCTTTATCATAATCAGGTAATACAGCTGCGAAATAAGAAACAATAGCTTTATCGTCAGCTTTTGAATCTACGCAAGCACCACCTTTTTCTTTGTCAAAAATAGATTTCATTATTTCTGCTACCGGCTTATCTTCTCCTGTAGTAAACATGCTAATGTCCTCTAATGAGCTTACTTTAGCTGTAGAGCTGATAGAAGTACGTTTTTTGTCAGCTAATGCTTCTACAATAATTCCGTTTTTAGATTGAGCAACCACTTTATATAATCCCGGTTGTCCGCTAATAGCAATAATTCCTGTTAAATCAATCATTTGTTCTGTTTAAAAATTAGGTAACAAAAATAACATTTTTTTAATACCTGCACTATTTATGTTAAAATACTTTCATTTACTGAACATTACTATTTCAATTTATGACCATTTCGTGGTATAAACTTTAAGAATACATTTTTAATTGATTAATGATATGTTTTTACAGATGAATTTTTAGTCATTATTTTTTTGAATTAGGACTTTTTTAATTTTTTGCGCACTAAATTTCTTGTTAAAGTCCCATGTTTATTGGTGATTTAAACGATTTATTTGCAAAAATCTTACATCCCTTAACAAAAAAATAAATACAACGAACAATTTTTTTTCACTTTTTTTTATAAATCTTTTAATTGCTTGATATATAAGCAAATCGCTAGTTTATTAACGAGGTGTGTTAATTTCTCAATGTTAAAAAAACAAGCGTAATGTTAATTTCATTTTCTAAAAATCCAATCATTTTTAATCAGATTTGTAAGACAGAAATTGATAACAATTACACTCTTAAATTTTTAGGAGTTATATATATAAAGACAAGACTATGAATGAACCGATACTAGCAGAAAACAAAGACCGCTTTGTTTTGTTCCCAATCAAATACAACGATATTTGGGAGTTTTATAAAAAATCTGAAGCAAGCTTTTGGACGGCTGAAGAAATTGACTTATCCAATGACATTAGTGATTGGACAAATAAGTTAAATGACAACGAACGTCACTTTATTAAGCATGTGTTAGCATTTTTTGCAGCTAGTGATGGAATTGTAAATGAGAACTTAGCAATTAACTTCTTAAATGAAGTTCAATATCCTGAGGCTCGTTGTTTTTATGGTTTCCAAATTATGATGGAAAACATCCACTCAGAAACTTACTCTTTATTAATTGATACTTATATTAAAGATCCGGTTGAAAAAGACAAATTATTTCACGCGGTTGATACAGTGCCATGCGTAGGTAAAAAAGCAGAGTGGGCTTTACGTTGGATTAGCAACGGAAGTTTTGCTGAACGCTTAATTGCCTTTGCAGCAGTTGAAGGAATTTTCTTCTCTGGTTCTTTCTGTTCAATTTTCTGGTTAAAGAAACGTGGCTTAATGCCGGGATTAAGTTTCAGTAACGAGTTAATTTCTCGTGATGAAGGTTTACACTGTGATTTTGCATGTTTATTATATACTAACCACGTTAAAAATAAATTACCAAAAGAGCAAGTAACTAAAATTATTACAGATGCTGTAATGATTGAAAAAGAATTCGTGTCTGATGCAATTCCGGTTCGTTTAATTGGAATGAATGCAGACTTAATGTGTCAATACATCGAGTTTTGCGCTGACAGATTATTGTTAGCTTTAGGCTGCGATAAATTCTATAACGCTTCAAATCCGTTTGATTTTATGGAGATGATTTCGTTACAGGGTAAAACAAATTTCTTCGAAAAACGTGTTGCCGAATACCAAAAAGCAGGTGTTATGGGTAACAAAGAAGAAAATAACGTGTTTAACTTAGATGAGGATTTTTAGTTAAAAAACTCATCGGTTAAAATTCCCAATTCGTATCTCATTGAAAATCATTGAACAAGGTTTAAACCTTGTATGGGAATACTAGCCTCCAAAAACACGTTCATTAAATGTTAAATTTTTACTGAATCGCTTGCGGCTTAGTAAATAAAGGAAAGAAATAATTAACCGTCATTTTGTTAATATCAACTCGTGACGGAAGTAAAAAAAGACGATTATAGTTATAACTTGTTGTAACGAAAACAATACTCAAAAACTAAAGTAAAACCAATTAAAAACCAAAGGCAATGTTTGTAATTAAAAGAGATGGCACTAGAGAGTCTGTGAAGTTTGACAAAATCACAGCACGCGTTCAAAAGCTTAGCTACGGCTTAGATGCAAATCACGTAGATCCAATTCAAGTAGCAAAAAAAGTTATTGATGGTGTGTATGATGGCGTTCACACAGTTGATTTAGATAACTTAGCTGCAGAAACAGCTGCATCGTTAACTACTAAACATCCTGATTATGCTTTATTAGCATCTCGTATTGCTGTAAGTAACTTACACAAAAACACTATTAAATCTTTCTCAAAAACAATTGAGATATTATATAATTACGTAGATCCAAAAACAAATCAAAAAGCGTCGTTAATTGCCGATGACGTTTATGAAATTGTGATGAAAAATGCACAGTTGTTAGATTCTTCTATTATTTATGATAGAGATTTTGGTTACGATTATTTTGGTTTTAAAACTTTAGAGCGTTCTTATTTATTAAGAACTCATGGTAAAGTTACTGAGCGCCCTCAACATATGTTAATGCGTGTATCTATTGGTATACACAAAGACGATATCAATGCTGCTATCGAAACTTATAACTTAATGAGTGAGCGTTGGTTTACGCATGCAACTCCTACGTTGTTTAATGCAGGTACACCAAAACCACAAATGAGTTCTTGTTTCTTATTACAAGCTAAAGAAGATAGTATTGATGGAATTTACGATACATTAAAACAATGTGCTCGTATTTCTCAATCTGCAGGTGGTATTGGTTTAGCTATTCATAAAGTACGTGCTACAGGTTCTTATATTAAAGGAACTAACGGTACATCAAATGGTATTTTACCAATGTTAAAAGTATTCAACGAAACAGCTCGTTACGTTGATCAAGGTGGTGGAAAACGTAAAGGTTCTATAGCTGTTTACTTAGAGCCTTGGCATGCTGATATCTATGAGTTTTTAGATATTCGTAAAAACCATGGTAAAGAAGAAATGCGTGCGCGTGATTTATTTACAGCGTTATGGATTCCGGATTTATTCATGAAACGTGTTGAAGCTGAAGGCATGTGGAGTTTAATGTGTCCTAACGAGTGCCCTGGTTTATATACATCTCATGGTGCAGAGTTTGAAGCATTATATACTAAATACGAAGAAGAAGGAAAATACCGCAGACAAGTGCCTGCTCGTGAATTATGGGCTGCTATCATCGATTCTCAAATCGAAACCGGAAACCCTTACATGTTATACAAAGATGCTTGTAACTTAAAATCAAATCAATCTCACTTAGGTACAATTCAATCTTCTAACTTATGTACGGAGATTGTTGAGTACACTAGCCCTGATGAGGTTGCAGTTTGTAACTTAGCATCTATTGCATTACCTCGTTTTGTGGATGAGAAAGAAGGTACGTTTGATCACCAAAAATTATTTGATGTAACTTATACCATCACTAAAAACTTAAATAAAGTAATCGACCGTAACTACTACCCAATTCCTGAGGCTCGCAATTCAAACATGCGTCACCGCCCAATTGGTTTAGGAGTTCAAGGTTTAGCGGATACATTTATTTTAATGCGTTTCCCTTTTGAAAGTGAAGAGGCTAAAAAATTAAATGCAGAAATTTTTGAAACAATTTATTACGCTTCAATGACAGCTTCAAAAGATTTAGCTATCAAAGAAGGTCACTACGAATCTTATCCTGGTTCTCCATTATCAAAAGGCATTATGCAATTTGATATGTGGGGTGTAACACCAAGCCCACGTTGGGAATGGGACGTATTAAAAGAAGAAGTGAAAAAACATGGTGTGCGTAACTCATTGTTATTAGCTCCAATGCCAACTGCTTCTACGTCTCAAATTTTAGGTAATAACGAGTGTTTTGAACCATATACATCAAACATTTACTCTCGTCGTGTGTTATCAGGTGAGTTTGCAGTTGTAAACAAACACTTATTACGTGACTTAGTAAAATTAGGTTTATGGAATGATGCATTGAAAAACAAAATCATTGCAGCAAACGGTTCAGTACAAAACATTCCTGAGATTCCTCAAAACATTAAAGATATTTACAAAACAGTTTGGGAAATTAAACAACGTACTATTATTGATATGGCGGCTGACCGTGGAGCGTACATCTGTCAATCTCAATCATTAAACTTGTTTATCCAAGATGCAAACTTTGCTAAATTATCTTCAGCACATTTCTATGCTTGGAAAAAAGGATTAAAAACTGGTATGTACTACTTACGTACTAAAGCAGCAGCAGACGCTATTAAGTTTACAGTAGACCAAGCAGCTTTAGCAGTACCGGTTTTAGGAAACGAAGATCAATTATTAGTAGAGCGCGGACAAGCTCACGTATTAAGCTACGAAGAGCAACAAGCACAGTTATCTTGCTCATTAGATAATCCGGATGCTTGCGAAGCTTGTGGATCATAAAAATTAAGTTTAACCCTGAAAAAAGGCCTCTCTGAGAAATTAGAGAGGCTTTTTTTTGAAAATGAAAAGATTGAGTAGAAATATGGCAAATGTAATTTTACCAGAACAATTTGAGAATTTACTAAAAAAAGACCAACGACTTAGTGGAGTAGTGTATTCTACATTGTCTGATTTCGGAGAGATTTTAAAAGAAAATAAACTTTATTTTTTTGAAGAATACACTGAACATGGGATTAGTCATATTCAAAGTGTATTAAGAGGTTCTGAGAGACTTATAAAAAAAGAAACGATTGAATCTATTTTTCAAGTTCAAGATGTGGCATATTATATTTTAGCGGTTCTTTTGCATGATATAGGCATGCATTTAAATTATGACGGTTTCCTTTCTTTATTAAATGGAGATAATGACGACATTAATGTTAAAGAGCTTGATGAATTGAAATGGATTGATTTGTGGCAAGAATATCTTGCAGAAGCTAAAAGGTTTAATGGTAAACAATTATATGCAATTTTTGGTGACGAAAACACTATCATTCACGACCCTTTTAATAAAAAGAGAGGGGATCTTACTAGTAACGATAGAAAATTAATCGGAGAATTTATAAGAAGGAATCATCCACGTTTAGCTCATGAAATTGCTTTAAAGGGAATGCCAGGCACCAATAGATTGGCTTTTGGAGGTGACCTTGAATATAATATTAAAAATTTAATAGGCCTTGTAGCTAGAAGTCATGGCATGGATTTAAGAAAATGTCTTGACTATCTCGTAGAAACATACGGAAAAGAAACCCGAAGAAATGCTTATGGGACACATTGGGTATTTCTAATGATTTTATTAAGAATAGCTGACTATTTACAAATTGACAAGGATAGAAGTTCATCAATAATATTGAAAACAAAAACATTTGAGTCACCTATTTCGAATATAGAACATAGTGCGCATGAGATTGTCAATAATATTGATGACAAATTTCAAGACGATCCAGAAATGATATTTGTTACAATATCTCCGAAAGATAGTTACATGCATTTAAAGCTTAAACGATTAATCAAAAGTATTCAATATGAATTTGATTTATCTTGGGCGGTGTTGGGGGAATTATATGGGAATATTAAAGAGAAACCAGAAATAAAATACCGCAGAATAACGTCAAACTTAGAGAGTAAAGATTTTGAAAATAAACAAAATTATATACCTGAGCAATTTTCATTTAAGGCTAATGACGATATTATTAAATTATTAATAAGCCCACTTTATGGTAAGGATCCTAAGTATGGCGTGAGGGAGCTGCTACAAAATTCTGTTGACGCTTGCCACGAGAGAAATGAGTGTGAAAAATCAAATAAAAAGTATGTGCCTGTAATTGCAATTAAGGTTTATCAGGAAAATAATGAACCTTATTTTGAAATTATGGATAACGGAAAAGGGATGTCAATTGATGAAATCAAAAATTATTTTTTAAAAGCTGGCGCATCTTATAGAACAAGTTTAGATTGGAAAAAGCAATTTATTGATGAAAACGGGAAATCAAAAATTCAGAGAAACGGGCGTTTTGGGGTGGGTGCGTTAGCTGCCTTTTTATTAGGTAATGAAATATATGTTGAAACTAGAAAAATGAATAGCCAGATTGGATTTGTTTTTAAAGCATCATTGAATAGTGATCAAATAAATATTACTAAAAGTGATAAGCTTAAAGAAGGAACTATAATTAGAATAAAAACAAATGAACAAATAATCGAATTACTGGAGAAAGAACTAAAGAGGCCGTCATACTATCACGACGTTAGATGGCATGAGTGGTACACTTTAGCAATTCCTGAAATAAAATATAAATTTTTCGGACAGGAACTTATCCCTTACAAGAGTTTAGATCCATATTATACAAATGTACCCAAAGATTGGAATTTTATTGACTCGGATGGATTTGAAAAAATATTGTGGAGGTATAAAAAACATTCGTATGAAAAAGAACTTATTTGCAATGGAATTGTAATTCCAGAAAACTCATATGAACAAGAAAAACATTTCGACCTTGGCCTAATTAGGAGCAAACCAAAATTAGTTATTTTTGATAATGATGGAGTCTTACCTATTTCTTTAAATAGAAATAAATTAACTGATAAAGTTAGTTTCTCGCAAGATTTAAAGATAGATCTTTATAAGGATTTTATCGCTAGAATTCTGACTTTTGATCTAAAAGCGAATGTTAAAGATAATAAGATCACCATTGGAGTTCAACATTTTAATTATCCAGGAAACATACGTAACGACAGCATTTATAACAGATATGGGCCGAGCAATTATTATTTACCTATAGAGTTGGAAAAAAATTATTTAGAACAGTATTATTATAATCAAAATCTTATAGATCAATTTTTAATATCTAAAAATGGATATATTGTAAACTATAATTATTTTATTAAACATTTAACTAAACCAAATTTGTTATTTATTCAAGCTGAAAATATTAATAAAGAACATTTAACAATAGATATAGAAGATAATTTTTTCATGTTTTCAAATTCTAAAATAAACTCGATCGAAGATTATAAGAGTGCTATTGAAGGAAACTTCCACAACCTTAAAAGCAATAGTATGGAAAAAAATGACACAAGAATATTTTTGAAGACAGAGAAGTATAATCATTTATTTAGGTCTAGTGTAAAACGCGTAAGTAATTATTTAAAATCACATTGTAAAATTGACGGCGAGTTTAAGGGATGGATGAAAATAAAATTAGATAATCCTAAAGATTCCCTCATTACCGATAAATTTCTTTTATCACATAAGGATGATATAAATTTTATTCGTGAGTCTCCATTATATTGTTTTGGAGCGGGGGATAAAGATTTTAATGATTTATTGGAGAAATATATTGGAAAAGACATTGTAATACCATATTCACTTAAAAAACGAAGAGAAAAATATCCTTTGGTATTTAAAGAATTAGAGTCTTACATGAAAAAGTACTTATAATTCATACTGCTACATTTATGCCTCTGCAGCAATATCTAAAATCCCAATGATGAAAATCGTTGGGATTTTTGTTTTTGGAAATGCATCTGCGCGTAAGACCCGAAAGGTTTTCAAAACCTTTCGGGTCTCTCCACATTGCCGCTCCCAACAGCGTCATGTCTTGATTGAGCCTTTTAGGTCTACCTAGCTCCAAGTTTGTTTTGTAAAATGCTATTTTTTGTAGCAAAGTTGCGTTTTAAAATTACTTTACTTTGTTATCGTAAACAAGACCCGAAAGGTTTCGAAAACCTTTCGGGTCTGCAAACGAACAAGCATGGAGAAATTTGAACATTTAGATTACGGTAAGATATATCATATTTATAACAGAGGCATTAATAAAGGAGATGTGTTTTTTGAAACTAAAAATTATGAGTATTTTTTAAATCTCTATGCAAAACATATAGATCCAATTGCCGATACATACGCTTGGTGTTTAATGAAAAATCATTTTCATCTTTTAGTTAAAATAAAAGATGAGTCTCAAATAAACGAAACGAGAAACCCATATCAATATTTTTCAAATTTATTTAATGCCTATGCCAAAGGGATTAATAAAACTTATGGCAGGACAAGCAGTTTGTTTCAAAAGAAGTTTAAACGCAAGTTAGTAGACAACGAAGCTTATTTTAAAAACTTAATACTCTATATTCATAATAATCCTGTTAATCATGGCGTTTGCGAAAGAGCTATGGATTATGCGTGGAGTTCTTATTTAACCTGTGTTTCGGATAAAGAGACTAATTTGAAAAAATCTGAGGTTATTGATTTATTTGAAGATTTAGAAAATTTTAAAAGCTTACATAAGTTAAGGGTAGAAATACCGGAATTGGAGTTTTAACCCCAACCAAAGACCCGAAAGGTTTCCGAAACCTTTCGGGTCTGAGGAAAAACAGGGTATGAACTTTCTGCTCCGATGTATTTGTAATGCTGAAGTAATAATTAGGCTCTCAATGAATTTAATTATTGGGCTTTCTTATAGTATAGTGTAAATCTTATTTTGAAATAACAAGAGGATGATTAATGCTAAAATCCTTATTGTAAATTTTTAGAAAATAGTAACCATTTTCAAATGAAGAAATATTTAAGGAAATAGTTTTGTTGTCGTTAAGTATTTTCCCCATGTATAGTGTTTTTATTTTTCGGCCATAAACATCGTATAAGTCAACATTTATTAATGTTTCATTATCAAGGTCTATTTCTAAATTCACCATATCAGTTGCAGGATTTGGCATAATACGATGCTGTATGTTTGATATGGATTCTTTGATGCCGCTACAGCTATTGTAGTAATTGCAAGAATCATATTCGTAAATACAGCTACTCATAAGCGCTAAATCATAAGTGCAACTTTGGAAAAACTTTTGATTATCAGATTCTTTACAGGCAAGTCCTAATCCGTATGGATATGAACATGTGCTTGACCATCCAAAAGAAAACTGCCCTGGTCCGTAATAAGATTGATATAAATACAAAGGGTGGATAATACTTCCGATACTTTCTATATGAATAAGCGTATCGCTGCTTGGTCCAACTAATTTTAATCTTTTTCTGTAACCAACTCTGGTCATGGTTGAGTCTGCAGTTGTTACGGTGTAACTGCCCGCTGGGAAATCTCCAAAACTATCAGGGAAATTTAAATTAGTGACAGAGCCTTGAGTTAATGAAAAATCATATAAGGTTACTTCAGAGGTAGTGTTTTTTTCTAAAAAATATACTTTTCTGGCAATAGTATCTTCTCGTATAAAACCAATCAGCAAATTTTGAGGGAAGCCCGGACTAAAATAAACATGAGACATTATTTTGTAGGTATTTCCTAATACCAATGTATTTGTTGTAGCGCTATATTTACCTTCTTGTAAATATATTGAATTAACAGCCGATCCGGCAGCTGGTTTTACTGGGATATAGTCTTGAAATATATACCAATCTGTGGTATTTTGGGCAAGCATTTTATGATATGGTGCTTGTGCATTTGAATTTAAAATAACAACAAAAAGTAAAGCCAATGATAAAGAATAGTAGATTTTTTTCATATAGTATATTTATAATAAAGGTAGATAATTAATTTGAAGAATTTTTGAAGTTTATGTGATATATATCATAATTACAGGGGGAGATAATATTCTTATCTCATATAATAGACAATATATTAATTATTTTAATGCTTTAAAAAGAACTGTTATCTTTAGAGTCTAAATTTAAATACCATGAACGACGCTATCAGAAAACTAGAACCCACAGCTATGTGGAATAATTTTGCAGATTTAAATGCTGTTCCCCGTCCCTCTAAAAAAGAAGAACGTGTGATTGCATTTGCAAAAGCCTTTGGAGAAAAATTAGGTTTGACAACCATAGTTGATGAAGTAGGAAATGTAATTATTAAAAAGCCTGCTACAAAAGGGATGGAAGATAGAGTGACGGTTGTGTTGCAAAGTCATTTAGATATGGTGCATCAAAAAAATGCAGCTACTAATTTTGATTTTAATACACAGGGTATAGAAATGTTTATTGAAGGAGATTGGGTAAAAGCCAACGGAACAACATTGGGAGCCGATAATGGTATTGGTGTAGCCTCTATTATGGCTTTATTAGAATCGAAAGATATTCCTCATCCTGCTTTAGAAGCTTTGTTTACAATAGACGAAGAAACTGGTATGACAGGCGCTTTAGCTTTAAAAGGCGGATTATTAGATGGAAGCATCATGTTGAATTTAGATACCGAAGATGATGATGAACTAACTATTGGTTGTGCAGGCGGAGTTGATGTAACAGCAACAGGAAAGTATACACAAGATTCTGCTAAAAATAAAACAGCATTAAAAATCACTGTAAAAGGTTTAACAGGCGGGCATTCAGGAATGGATATTCACAGAGGAAGAGGCAATGCAAATAAAATTATGAATCGATTACTTTTGAATTTAAGTAAAGATTCGCAAATTGAAATTGCTAGTATTGATGGAGGAAGTTTAAGAAATGCGATTCCTCGTGAATCGGTTTCTGTTATTACGACTGCTGATGCGAATGCTTTAAAAAAACAAATTCAGGATTTTGAAAAAGTTGTAAAAGCAGAGCATAATACCACTGATCCTAATTTGGTAATAACAATTGAAGATATTGAATCAGCTACGCAAGTTCTTAATAAAGATTTTCAGTAT
Source organism: Bacteroidia bacterium (assembly GCA_035439445.1). Classification (GTDB taxonomy): domain Bacteria; phylum Bacteroidota; class Bacteroidia; order B-17B0; family Aurantibacillaceae; genus UBA4416. Next base: position 58,018 of record DAORKG010000003.1, on the reverse strand, counting down.
AAATTATTGCGTAGTATTTATACTTGTCCTAATGGTATTTACCGAATGAGTCCGGATATTGCAGGTTTAGTTCAAACGTCAAATAATGTTGCGAGAGTTATTGTTAAAGATGGTTCATTTCAAATACAATGTTTAACTCGTAGCTCTGTGGATACAGAAAAAGTAGATTTACAACATGCTATCACTTCTGCTTTTGAATTATTAGGAGCAGAGATTACAGCAACAGGTTCGTATCCGGGTTGGACACCAAAACCATCTTCGCCAATTGTAAAATTAATGAGCGATTTATATAAAGAGCGCTATAATTCAGAAGCGAAAGTAAGTGCTTGTCACGCAGGATTAGAGTGTGGTATTTTAGGAACCAACTACCCTGATATGCAAATGATTTCTTTTGGTCCTAACATTAAAGGTGCTCATTCACCAGATGAAAGAGTTCAAATTAGTTCAGTACAAAAGTATTGGGGCTTTTTATTAGAAACCTTAGTAAGAATACCTAAGAAATAATTAATGCAAACATTGGAGCAATTGCAATCTGGTAAATTATCAGGTTGCACTTCCATCAGATTATCTTGTGGTTTAACAGAGTTTCCTAAAGAGTTATTTGATTTAGCAGATACCTTAGAATTGCTTGATTTATCAGGTAATCAACTATCTGCTTTGCCGCATGATTTTGGTAGATTTAAAAAACTAAAAATTGCTTTTTTCTCTGATAATCTATTTACAGAGTACCCTGAAGTATTAGCAGATTGCCCACTTTTAGAAATGATTGGCTTTAAGGCAAATCAAATTAAATTCATTTCAGAAAAAGCCATATCTAAAAATATTCGTTGGTTAATCTTAACCAACAATCAAATACCACAGTTGCCAAAATCAATAGGTCATTGCTATCGTTTGCAAAAGGTTGCTCTAGCTGGTAATCAACTAACAGAATTACCTGATGAAATGGCTAATTGCAGAAATATGGAATTATTGAGGATTTCTGCAAACAATATAAAGGTATTGCCTCATTGGTTAATGGCGCTTCCTAGATTATCTTGGTTAGCTTATTCTGATAATCCTTGCGCATCAATTATTCACAATAATCAAAATCTTCATGAAATAGATTGGAGTGATTTAGAATTGAAAGAACAATTAGGAGAGGGTGCATCAGGAATTATTTCAAAAGCCAATTTAAAATCACAACAAAAAGAAGTTGCTGTAAAAGTATTTAAAGGCGAAGTGACTAGTGATGGACTACCTGCTAGTGAAATGAATGCTTGTGCTTTAGCAGGAACTCATGGCAGTTTAGTAGCATTGTTGGGTAAAATTAAAAATCATCCACTACAAAAAGATGGATTAGTATTTGAACTTATTCCAAAATCTTTCAAAAATTTGGGTAAACCTCCAAGCTTTATTTCTTGTACCAGAGATGTGTTTGATGAGGGGACTTGTTTTTCAATCAATCAAATAGTTCAAATAGCATTAAACACAGCATCCGTTTTAATGCTATTGCACAGTAGAGGTATTATGCATGGTGATTTTTATGCACATAATTTAATGATTGATGATAAAGCAAATACACTGCTTGGGGATTTTGGTGCAGCAACTTTATATGACTTGAACTCGGAAAGTGCGACCTTACATGAAAAAATTGACGTTAGAGCCTATGGATGTTTGCTGGATGATTTACTTTCTTATTCAATTGAAACAAATTGCAAAGAGCTAGATGTTTTGCGCGAATTAAGAGATTTGTGTTTTAATGATGCAGTAACGGAACGCCCTATTTTTAAAGAAATATTCCAAAAACTAGTTTTACTAATTAACTAAAGTTTTATAAAGTAAACGTTTTGCTATTGGTAAAAATGTTTCGTCGTTTGGAAGTGTTGCTTTTGCTTTAAATAAATATACTGCCGGATTGGGCAATTCAGGATTGGCATCAATAATATCCATTTTTATTTTATCTACTGGTTTTCCTAGTGTGAGAGGATATGTAGAAAAGTAATTGCAATTTAATCCGTAAACTTCTTGATCTAATAAATTTAATTTAGACATGGAGTAATTGTATACCTGAACATGTTTAGATTGATGTGGGTATAAAATAAAATAACCTTCTTTTTTGTAAATAGGCAATATCCCGATGTGATCTGTTATGATATGTTTTTCAGCATAATCAAATATGTATTTCCCTTTTTTGAGTTCTTCAACTAGTATTGGTTCGCTAAAGGCAATGATTTGTTTTAATTCATTTAAAGAATCATCATCAATGGTGTTTTCATACATTAAAGTTAAATTCTGGTAGTTAATGCCTTTAATGTTTTTCTTAAATCCATTTTCAAGCGACGAAGTATTGTTTTTGATGGAAATTAAATTTTTGTAATGAGCAATGAGTTCAGCAAAATCAGGATATAATTTGTGCTCTTTAAAATGTTCTTCCACTTTTTGTATGTAGCCTAATAAAACGTATTTCTTATACTCAAAATCCATAAGATTTTCAGTTAGCCAGTTTTCAGATAATGTTCCCATGGCTTTTTATACGGCAGAAATTTTATTTAGGTTTCATTGTTAAATTTTGAGCTTTTTACTATTTGTTTACCTTTGATATATGGATATTACCAAAGTCCCTTTTAATCAATTATTAGGCATTTCATTATCGGATCATCCGGATTATTTGCTTCAGTTAGATGATAAAAAAGAATATACAAATCATTTAGAAACTGTTCATGCGGCAGCTTTGTTTGCCTTGGCTGAAGGCTCAGGCGCACAGTTATTATTAAAATCTTTCCCTGAAGAAATAATTGAAAATGTGATACCTGTTTTAAGAAAAGTGGATGTGTCTTACAAAAAACCTGCTAAAGGAGTGATAAGATCTAAAGCAATTTTACAATATAAAACTCTAGAGGAAATTTTAGCTGAACTGCAATCAAAGAAAAGAACATTAATTACCACAACAGTGGAATTATATGATACTCAAAACACGAAAGTATTTATGGCAAATTTTGAGTGGTTTGTCGTTATTAAAGAAAATTAAAATTGTAGTTTGTCAAGTTGAGAACAAACTCTCTCTAATAAAATTGTGATTGTTCGTTTTACGACTTCTTTTTTGTTTTCATGGTAAAAAGACATTTCTTCTCCGGTAAACAATGCAATCGTGATGCCTGTCAATAATTGTTTTAATTGTAGGTTACCCTTTACAATTTCATGAATCCGCTCTGTTTTTTTATTGTCTGTTAAATTTTTAACTACTATTTTATTCTCAGACAAATGTTGGTTGATGAGTGTTAGTATTAAATCGTTTTGAAATTTAAGAATAGGACGTAGTGTATTTGTTTGAAAAGTTTCTAAATCTGTTGATTTGGAATTATCTACATGTATTTCAGGACGTAAATTTTTTAATTGTTCTGAGCGTTTATTCATTTGACTAAGGTACTTATTTAATTGAGATGGTGTGGTTAATATCCGGTTTATATTATTCTTAGTAATTTGGTTTAATCTTATATAATATCGATACATTTACACTATGGTATTCGAGCAGTTAAAACAAAAAAAGTATCCTTCAAATTCTGCCTTCGATAAGATTTATCCTAAGCTATATCAAGAACATTCAGCTCGTCATTTTACGCCTGTTAATATTGCTATTAAAGCCGCTAAGTTATTAGTTGATAAATCTACAGACAAAATATTAGACGTAGGTTCCGGAGTTGGTAAATTTTGTTGTATTGGAGCTGCAGTTACTGATGCTCACTTTTACGGTGTTGAAAAGCGTAAAACATTAACCAATCTTTCTAATAAAATTAAAAGAAACCATAAGTTAAAAAACGCTCATTTTATCAATAATGATTTTACTTCACTAGATTTTAAAAAATTTGATGGTATCTATTTTTTTAATTCATTTCATGAACAATTAGATGAAACCTGCATATTGGATGAAACATCTAAAGTGTCTTTAAGTGAATATAAAAAATACCACGAAGATTTAATGAAAAAATTAAATGAATGTAAATCTGGTACCAGGTTAGTTACTTACTATACTTTCAAAAATAAAATTCCTTCTTCCTATCAATTTATTGATAAAAATGAAACAGGCCTCTTGAAGTTTTATATTAAAAAATAAAATCATGGAACTAAAGCATCTTCAATTGGTAGACTTAATTAAACAAGCGTATTCTGCCGAAAAGGCTGCTGCATTTGCATACATTGGCCATGCTGCTTCTGTAAAAGATAAAGATGAAAAAGCCGCCATCCGTCAAATTGAAATAGATGAATGGAATCATAGAGATGAAATGATGGTGTTGATGAAAAAGTACAATCTTTCTCCAAGCAAGTGGTATGAGTTTAAGTTTCATGTTATAGGAAAGATAATATCCGGAAGTTGTTTTGTAATTGGATGGTTCATGCCTTTTTATTTTGCAGGAAGATTAGAGAGTGGTAATGTGTGTGAGTATTTTAGAATGAAGCAGTATTTTAATTCATTGGGCATTAAAGAACATGATGTGATTTTATACGAAATGGGTATGAAAGAAAAAGAACATGAGGTCTACTTTCTAAATAAAATTAAACACAGTAAGTTGTTACCTTTCTTTGAGAAACTATTTTCTTGGGGTAATAAGAGTTTTAATAATATCGATTTAGATAAAAAGTATCCTGTTGAAGAGTCCAGTGTTTACTGCAAACACAAATAACTCTATCTTATTTTTAAAAAAATAGGAACAGTAAAATGTTAGTACTTTATTTGCTTGAAAATCGAACTTTCTTTTTTTTGCTGCGTACAAGAAAACAGAAACTAAACTTAATCACCCGGAACCCAATTAATGAAATAATTTCAACAAGAGGGCTGGTAAAAAAGAGAAGCTAAATCTACTCCCAAAAACAAATACAATTTTTGTATTACTAATTAAAATTAAGTCAATTTTTTATTTTAAGTCGCTATGTTGCTATAGGCAGCAGTGAATATATTTTGTCTAATAAAAATACCATGAAAAAAATTAAACATATAAACCTATTAAAACATTTGTCTTATGAAAACTTTAATCTACCTAACAACATTGTTGGTACTTACCATTCAGGTAATGGTAAACGGCCAAACACAAGGCAACCAAACATACAAAATCAGAATGGATATTATGGGAGCTAAGGAACCGGTTAAAATGCTTTATACTAATAGTAATATTACTATGAGTGAAGCTGAATATAAAGAGCTAAAAGAACACGCAAATAGTTTAAGCATCACGGCTCAAAAATTACGAAAAGAAGCAGAAGTGATTCATGAACAAGCTTTAACTAAGCAAATTGAAGCTTCTCAATTGTCTTCTCAAATAGCTCAATACAAGTTTGCCGAGAATAAAAAAACAATCTTAGTATATCTTAATAGTACCCCAGAGACTAACGATTTATACACTTCGGCATCTTCCGCAAATAGTGAATCTGAAAGGTATATGAAATTGGCTATAGAAATGCGAGAAGAGGCAAATGCTCAGGCCAACTTACAAGCAAAACTCGGTAATATGAGTAACGCAGAAGAGAAAGAGGCTTTAGCTTTAAATATACAGGAAAAAATATTAACGCTTTTTGAAAAAAGTAAATTTATAATTACAGACAATAACGTGGAAACTAAATCTTCTTTTATTACAACTTCTCACTATAACGAAGTGGAACTGTTAATGAATTCATTACAAGAGGCTAGTACACAGGCAGAAAATTTGAAGTTAACAGCTGAACAAATTAGAAATACAGCTACAACAGTTTCGCCTCAACAAAAAAATATACTTATTAATGAAGCGATTGTTCTTGAAAAAGATTATGTGGCTAAAAAAATTGAAATTTCTAATCTAAAAGCCAAACTTGTTTATCAAAAATTTGAACATAATAAATCTGTCATCAATGAACTTTTGATGAAATATCAGGATGATAAAAAGGAACTGGATGACATATCAAAATTAATTTTAGAGTCAGAAAGGTTGATGAAAATAGGTAAAGAAATGAGAGAGGAAGCGAATGCTCAAACTACAGTAGCAGCTAAATATGGGGCAATGAGTAATGCTGAGGAAAAAGAATTGATGGCTATCAATATACAATATGAATCTATTCAGCTAATAGAAAAACAAGCTACTGTGCCGGTTTTGGCAAGTAAATTCTAGTGAAAAAATAGTTTTTTGAAAAAGCTTCTGTGATTAACAGAAGCTTTTTTATTTTTATCAAATACTATCAAAATCGTATCTTTATGCACTATGAAGGTTCTTTTAACCACACTTAATGCAAAATATATACACACGAATTTAGCTATTCGTTTGTTGTATGAATTAAATTATACCAATCATAAAGGGCTTGAGTGGAAAGAATTTAATATTAAGGAGGATAAGGACGAAGTTGCTGCTCATTGTTCTGCATTTGATGTGGTAGCTTTTAGCTGTTATATCTGGAACATCACTCAAACATTGGCTGTTTGTGAAAAAATTAAAACAATTAATCCAAATACTAAAATTTTATTAGGTGGTCCAGAAGTGAGTTACGAATATGATGATATCATATCTCTAAATCATGTGGATTATATTATTGTTGGTGAGGGTGAGATTGCATTTCAGGAGTTTTTAGAAAATTATTCAAATCCTCAATTGGTATCGAGTTTAGTTTGGAAAAGTGGAGCGGAGGTGAAAGTAAACAAAATGGCGCCAATGATTGATTTAAAAAACTTTGAGCATAGTATGCCTTATCGTTTCGATAAGCCTGAAGATTTGGTCAATAAAGTTTTATATATCGAAACATCTCGTGGTTGCCCATATAAATGTGAATTTTGTTTAGCGAGTTTGGATAATAAAGTAAGGTATCTGCCAAATCAAACTATCAAAAACACTTTGTTGTATATGATGCAACATGGTAAAGTGATCAAATTTTTAGATAGAACATTTAACATCAAGAAAGATTTTACACTTGATATTTTTCAATTTATTTTAGATAATCATCGTCCCGAAAATGTTTTTCAATTTGAAATAACGGCTGATATTTTACATCCTGATATTATTCAGTTTATTCACGATAAGGTTCCTGATAATTTATTCAGATTTGAAATTGGTATTCAAACCGTTAACCAAAAGGCAAACTTAGAAGTTAAACGTAAACAAAGTTTTGAGAAAACCACCAGCATTATCAAACAATTAGATTATAAGGTTGAAATGCATTTGGATTTAATTGTCGGAATGGCTTTGGATTACTGGGAAGATACGAAATACAGTTTTGAAGAAGTATTTAAGTTATTTGCTCCAGAAATGCAATTGGGTTTTTTAAAATTTTTAAAAGGCACACCGGTTCGTCAAAAATACAAAGAACATGGATTTGTATTCGATCCTAATCCGCCCTATCAAATCATTGAAAGCAATTATTTAAGCAAAGAACAATTACATCAGATTGTTGAATTGGAGCATGCTTTGGAAATATACTGGAATGGTAAAAAAGCTATTCATACCTTAAAATATGTTACTAAGCATTATAGTATTTTTGATTTTTTATTAGGACTAGGTCATTATTTTGGGACTCGAAGAGATTTTCATAAATATTCCTTAACAGATGTATTTGAAATTATTACTGAGTTTTCAAAAACCACTTATCCTAATGATGTAACATTACAGCAGCTGATTGCTATTGATTATTATTTACATTTTAAAGTGAAGCCAAAGAATTTATTTTTAGATGAAATAGACTTTACGGTTAAGAATAAATTAATTGACGAGTTGAAACTAAATCATCATAAATACCGTTATGTAGTTCTTCCTCTAAGTTTTGATTTTAATTCATTTATAAAAGAACAAACTATAATACATGAGCCTAAAAATGTTGTTATTCAGTACAATGGTATAGAAAAGGCTCAAGTAATTTTATAAAAAAAGGCCTTACAAATTTGTAAGACCCTTTTTCTTTCAACTTTAAAAAAATTATTCTTTTACGAAACGCTTGATAATTGTTTGATTTGAGGTATTTACTAAGCGGCAAGTATAGACACCCGTTGATAAATCAGATACACTAATGTGAGTAAGTTCAGAGTTTACGGATACTGATTTTACATGTTTACCTAAAGCATCATATATCTCAATTGATTTTACGGTATTCACTAGTTCTTGTGATAAGTTAAAGGTTAATTTATCCGTAGCAGGGTTTGGATATAACTGAATATTATTTTCAACGGTTGCTTCGTTTAAACCCGTACATACACTTACGCTTGCTGTCACCGCAGTTGCAGGACTAACGCAGTCGTTTTGTTGTACTTGCCAATTATAAAAGAAATAATAATAACTAGAACCAACATCTGAATTAGTGATATTTACCAAACTACCAATAGAATATGGGTAACCGGAACCTGTATTATTTCTCCACATGTCAGCTAGGGTACCACTTAATCCTAATTGATAATTACTACCCGGAGTTAAACTAAAGTTTAAAGTAACTGTTTGTGTGCCTACAGGAATATTAACTACTGTAGATTGTAGCACTGCACCTGCAGCATCTCTTAATTCTATGGTTCTGTTACCTGCAGAGTTTGCAACTACCTTTACAGTTTTTAAAATACATGGTTGTATGACATCAAATATTTGGTAATGAACTGTATTACCATTAAAGTTAGAGCCACCTCCAAATACTGTATTAGTTGCTGGTCCACCATACATTGGCGCTTGAGAAACACTATTAACCGCGTAGTATGTTGTACTGTTTGTTAATGTTGGAGTTGCAAAGCTATTTCCTGTTCCCAACAAATTACCCCCTACAGCATCATACCACATAACCATGCCATTACCGGTTGCAGTTAAAGTACCTGACGTGTTGGAGCAAACATTTATATCACTTGAACTAGGGGCTAATGGCGCATTAATAGTTATATAGCTCGATTTGATTAATGAATCTTTTGATCCCACAGCGCAACCAGTAGCTACTAATTTAACTGAATAAGTTCCGTTTACTGAATAGGAATGTGATGGATTGATTGCTGTGCTAGTTGTTCCATCTCCAAAATCCCACACAAATGTTTGTCCTGCAGCAGTGGTGTTATTAAAGTTAATGGTTGTTGGTAAAGCGCAAGAGCTTAATTGATTGGCTGCAAAGTTTGTTCCAATTGTTCCTGCTACATATTGACTTCCTACTCCTACAGCATACCAAGCATTAGTGGTTTGAATCACTTCATTTGAACATGCTCCATATAAATCTTTTGCTGCTTGTATGCAGTAGTTTCTTACTGCCGCATAATCAGTGCTAGGAGTCATATAAGTTGTCATGGCTCTATAAGCAATAGCTTCTGCTTTTGCCATCGTAATGCCTGTTACATTATATGCCTGACTTTTATCATTTGTGCCACTTCCTCCTACGGATAATAAATAGAACCAATAAATACATGGGCCATCATTGGTGTGAGGTTCTCCGGTATTATCCCAGTAAGTTCCTTGATATGTATCCGGCTGTTGAATGGCATTTGGATTTGACATGTTTCTGATACCAACACCATTCGTCATAATATCTTTTCCCATAATCCAATCGTGTTGTGATGGACGAGCAAACCACTCAACAGATGTCCCGAAAATATCTGCAAAAGCTTCATTAAGAGCATCTGCTTCGCCACCATTTAATCCACACGTATTTTCTACAACGCCATGAGTAATTTCATGCCCGCAAACATCTAATGCAGTCATAATAGTAAATCCTTGTGATGTACTTCCATCACCATAAGTCATTCTTGTTCCATCCCAAAATGCATTTACATAATTTGTACTATAATGCACATAACTTAATAGTTTGTATCCATTATCATCAATACTGTTTCGGTTAAATGTTTGGAAGTAATAATCATAAGTCGATTCAGCTCCAAAGTGCGCATCAGTTGCAGCTTGGTTAGCAGTTGTTATTGTCCAGGTATTTGTGGTATTGGTGAAATCTGTAGTTCCATAAGTTTGAGTGTTATTCATATTATAAGTTTCAATACCGTTTCCTCTTCCTGTTTCTCTTAGTCTGTAACCCCCGCTATAACTATCGGTTGTAATTGGTTGGGTGCCGCTATATTTTGTGTTAGCTGTTCCAACTGCATCTACAGTACAAATTTGATTTTGTTCTTTAATTATTTTTCCTGTTGCTGCATCTACATAGATATTTGCTCTGTATAATGGTTCTTCAGCATAGATATTAAATTTATAAGCATAAGAATATGATACTGTTTGCGATGTTTTATCTATTTGTGGCACAACACATAATTCGCCAACAGGTTTGTAGCTGAAGTTAGGATTATTTAATGCTTCCTGCATATGAGCTTCTTCAGCTTTATTTTCCCACTTGTATCTTTTAGCACCAATTTTGCTTAATGCATATTGCAGCGCTTGACTTTCATTTATTGAAATTGAGTTTGAAAGTTTAATGTCATTAAACCAATCTCCGTTAAACGATTTTATTTCATTATTAATACTATGCGTTAAGATAATTGCCCCTTCAATTTTATAACCTTTATAGTATTGTTGCAATTTGTTGTGACTATATCCCAGTTTATCGTAATTTTTTTTAATTGATAAAAATGATACTTCTTGGTTTTTAATCAACTCATTATTCATCCATTCATTAAATTGATTTTCGGAGATGTGCTTCGAACCATCAAAACTAACTTGTAGTGGCAAGTTAGTTGCGCTTGAGTTAAAATCAACTTTTGCCCCCTCAATTTTAATTGTAGTTTGCTGTGCGAAAAACAGCGAGTAAAAGCATGAAGCTAAAATGGTAGTGTAAGTTTTGTTCATGTGTTTGTGTTTTTATTTAATTCTAAACTATGGTATTAAAAACGTAAAGTCAACACCGTTTATCCATTTATAAGCAAATATTTTCGTTTTTACAGAATGTATACAGAATAAAAATGCTTTTTTCAGTAATAATTCAGATTTTAAAGTTGCAAAATCACTTTTTCTAAAATTCAGTTATTCTGATATTAAATTAAAATGCTACAATTTATAGCAATCAATTGCTATTTTATGCATGTAACTTTATGCTAAGTTTTTAGGGTTATGGAAAATAGTATCATGAATTATTTTAAAGGAAGAGGAGCGCAATTTAATCCTCATAATAAATTTCAGCAAAATCAATATGTTCAGGAACATGTTGAGGGCTTAGATGAAGAATTTTTGCAAAAAGAAAAGACTGAAATAATTTATACTTATCCTAAAACAATTATTAATAAGGTAGAAAGTACTGACATAGGAATGGCCTATTCTTTAAATCCCTATCAAGGATGTGAACACGGTTGTATTTATTGCTATGCACGTAATTCTCACGAGTTTTGGGGTTATAGCGCGGGCTTAGATTTTGAGAGAAAAATTATAGTTAAAAAAAATGCTGTGGAACTTCTGGAAACAACCTTTAGTCAAAAAAACTGGAAACCAAAGCCTATTATGCTGTCAGGTAACACGGATTGTTATCAGCCAATAGAAAGGGAAATGGAGTTAACCAGAAATATTTTAAAAGTTTGTTTAAAATATAAGCATCCCGTAGCCATTATTACTAAAAATTCTCTAATCACCAGAGATATTGATATCTTAACTGAATTAGCTGAACATAACTTGGTACACGTGATGGTGTCCATAACAGGTACTGATGAAAAAGTGAGGCAGGTATTAGAGCCAAGAACCGCAACTTACAAAAACAGAATGGTGGTATTAGAAACTTTATCTAAACATGGCATTCCTTGTGGAGTTATGGTAGCTCCTATTATTCCTGGTATAAACAATCATGAGGTTTCTAATGTCATAGAGCAGGCAGCAGCAGCAGGAGCAACATCGGCCGGTATAACCATCGTTAGATTAAATGGTTCAATCGAACATATATTTAAGGATTGGCTTGAGAAAAACTTTCCAGATAGAGTAGATAAAGTTTGGAATCAAATTATGGATTGCCATGGTGGGAAAGTGAGTGACAGTAGGAAAAGTGTTCGTATTAAAGGAGAAGGAAAAATAGCTGAATCTATTATGCAACTATTTAAATTATCCAGAGAACGTTTTATGCCTTCTAGTTCTGAGTTTGTATTTAATACCACAAGTTTTAATTATAAAGCAGGCGATAATCAATTGAGCTTGTTTTAGGGCAGCATTTAACCACATAGAGATATAGAATGGTTACTCAAAAGTATTTGGACGAACTTACTTATGAAGTTGTTGGAGTATCTATCGAAGTTCACAAAATTATGGGTAGAGGTTTGTTAGAAAGCATATATCATCAATGTATCAAAGAAGAGTTGATTCATAGAAAAATAAATTTTTTAACAGAGATGAAAGTTCCTGTATTTTATAAAGAAAAAGAACTTAATATAGATTTTAGGTGCGATTTACTTGTAGAAAATTGTCTAGTTGTAGAATTAAAATCTGTGCAGGTGATTTCTAATGTGCATGAAGCGCAGCTTCTAACCTATATGAAACTTCTCAAGGCACCAAAAGGAATATTAATAAATTTTAATTGTTTTAATATATTCAGAGAGGGGCAGAAGACATTTGTAAATGAATATTTCAGCTCCCTACCTAGATCATAATTCTAATGTGTCTATGTGGTTAATTGAATTTACTAGATATAAATAACCAATTGAGCTTGTTTTAATAAATATTTCTATCTTTATTTCAATCAAATAGTATCTATAATTGATTGAATAAATGACCAGATTAACAAAACCTACAGAATCTTTATCAAATCTTCAGGAGCTTCCCAAGCCTGCTCAAAGGGAGGACTATGAAAAATGTGAATTTGTTAACTGTACACTAACTGATATTTCCAATCTAAATTTCATCGATTGCTCTTTTAAAAATTGCAATCTCAGTAATTGTAGTGTTAATAGTACCAAGTTGCAAGGAGTTGAATTTATTGATTGTAAACTATTGGGGCTTAATTTTTTTAGAGCGAAAGACTTTGCTTTTGAAGTGTATTTTGAAAAGTGTCTTTTAGATTACGCTTCTTTTGACAGTAAAAAATTAAACAAAAGTGAATTCAAAAATTGCAAAATGCATGAGGTGAATTTCACAAACGCAGATTTATCTAAGAGCACATTAGTTAATTGTGATTTGTTTGAAACGCTTTTTGCAAAAACAAATTTATCAGGAGTTGATTTTACTAATTCCACTAATTTTTCTATTGATCCGGAAGCAAATAATCTTAAAAACGCCAGATTTTTAACTCAAGACCTATTCAGGCTGTTAACTCGCCATAACCTAATTATTGAATAAATTCAAAATGAAAAAACTGCTATTATTATCTATTTTCTTTGTATTTGCTTTTAAAGCAAATGCTCAAAAATCAACTTATGATTCATTATTAGCAAAAAAACTACATGCTGATGATTATGGAATGAAAATGTATGTATTTGTGATGCTAAAAACAGGAACAAATACATCAACAGATAAAGAAGCAAAAGACAAGGCTTTTGCAGGACATATGAAAAATATCCAAAAAATGGCAGATGAAGGTAAACTAGCTGTTGCAGGTCCGTTTGAAAAAGGCGGTAATAATCGTGGAATTTTTATTTTAAATGTTTCTACATTTGAAGAAGCAAAAGCTTTGTTGGAAGGAGATACGGCTGTAAAAGAAAAATATTTAGAACCTGAATACACGTTGTGGTATGGTTCTGCGTCTCTCATGGAAACGCCTGAAATTCATAAGAAAATTCAAAAATCAAGTTTTTAATTTGTTAACCATATAGTTTTGAAATCCATGAAAATATTACCTTGTTTATTAATTGCTTTCATTTTATCATTCGCGGTAAAAGTAAAATCTCAAGTAACCGAAAAGAATTATAAAATTTATTCTGTTAAACAAGCCAAAGAAGTTGGTATTAATGACATCATAGAAGATATGAAAAACAACGATGTGCTTTTTTACGGAGAAGAGCATAATGATTCTGTTACACACTATTTGGAAAATAAAATATTTGAAAGTTTATTTCAAAAATATCAAAGTAATATTGCGCTGTCAATGGAAATGTTTGAAAGAGATGTTCAGCCTATCATGAATGAATATTTAACTTCAGAGATCAGAGAGAAAAATTTTAAGAAAGATGCAAGAGCTTGGTCAAATTATAGAGATTACAGACCAATGGTTGAGTTTTGTAAAACAAATAAACTAGATGTGGTATGTGCAAATGCCGCCGGTCGTTATTCAAATTTAGCTGGCCGAAAGGGACAAAAAGCACTGATGGCATTACCATTAGAGTCTAAAAAGTTCTTTGCTCCTTTACCATACGATACAGCTTCAGGGAAATACTATGATAAACTAATGGGTTTATCTCACGATCCCAATGACACTGCTAAAAAAGCGGCACCTGTAATGGGTATGGGAGGATTTAATTTAGTAATGGCACAATCACTTTGGGATGCTACGATGGCTTATTCTATTTTTGAATATTTAAAGCTACATAAGAGTAAAAAAGTGTTTCAGGTAAACGGCCGCTTCCATAGTGACGAAGGTTTTGCGGTTGTTACTCAATTAAAAAAATATAATCCAAAGGTTAAAGTATTAGTTATTTCATCAGGTTCTGATGATGCTTTTCCAAACATTGATTGGAATAAACATAAACACTTAGGTGATTATATAATTATCACTGATCCTCAGGTTCCAAAAACATATAAAGACTAAATTAAATGAAACTTAAATTAATTACGGGTACTATAGTGCTCTCTTCTGTAACATTATTTGCTCAGCATAGGAGTATTACGTTTGAACACACATCATTCAAAGAAATAAAAGCAAAAGCACTAAAAGAAAATAAATTAATATTTATTGATGCTTACACTAGCTGGTGTGGCCCTTGTAAGCGAATGGCAAGAGAAGTATTTACAAATGATACCGTAGCAGATTATTACAATAAAAATTTTGTGAATGCTAAAATTGACATGGAAAAAGGCGAAGGTGTTGATATTGCTAAACAATATGATGTAAGATGTTATCCTAATTTATTATTTGTAGATGGTAATGGGAATATTGTGCATAGAGTGGCTGGGGGTATGTCGCCAAAGGAGTTTATTGCATTAGGTGAAGAAACCAAAACTCCTGAAAAATGTTTTTCTTATTACACGAAAAATTATGAAGCTAATAAACAGAATTCTGATTTCATAGCTAATTATATTGCAGCTAGAGAAAATACCTGTTTAGAATCAGAAAATTTCATAAATGACTATTTTGCTTTACAAGCCAGAAAGGATTTGATATCTAAGAAAAACTGGAACATGATTAAAAATTATGTTAATTCAACTGAATCTAAAGAATTTGCATACGTTGTTACAAATAGAGCTCAATTTGAAAAAGCCTTTGAACCCAATGAAGTAAATGATAAAATTGAACAAGTTTATAATAATTCGCTTTTTCAAATTATAAAAACTGAGCCCTTTGATAAAGATAAGTACGCTAATCTAAAAGAAAAAATTACTTCTTTAGAATTAAAAAATGCGAATCGTATTTTATTTGAAGCAGATTTATTTTTAGCTGAGAAAACCGGTGATTGGAATACCTATGCTAAACAAGCTATTAGTCAGGCTGATCTATTTTACATGAAAGATGCAGGTCAGTTAAATAGTTTAGCATGGAATTTTTATGAAAAAGTAACAGATAAAAACGATTTATTAAAAGCAGAATCATGGGCTAAAACAGCATGTGATATGGATAATAGCTATGCTAATTTAGATACCTATGCAGCAGTATTATATAAACTTGAGAAAAAACAACAAGCTACTGAAATAGCCAATAAAGCAATCGCTAAAGCTAAAGAAGATAAAATGTCTACTTCTGATTATCAAGGTACAACAGATTTGTTAAAGAAAATAAAAGAGCTAAAATAAATTACCTAATCTCAAATAAAAAGCCTGAATATACATTCAGGCTTTTTTAATTTCATGAAACAAGTTTCCAAAAAGCTTTAAAGTTCTGCAAATGTTTTATCCATTGTAATTCTGTTTTTGCAGATTTTAATTTGATAAGTAACAAGATATTTTTTTTGTTGCTCATTAACCATTTTTTATAGTCAGGATAGGAGCAAAATAAGATAGAAAGCTGTTTGGCGTAATCGATATCCTCTGATTTCCAGGATTTGGTATTAATATTTAATGCTTCCTTTAACCGCTTAAAACATTGATTGATGGCTTTTTCTCTATTGCTAGCAAAATTACTGTTGACGAAATTTGTAATTCTTTGACTTAATAGCTCTGAATCAAAATCAGGATATGTTTTTTCTGAAAGGGTTAATGCAACATTACTTTTAGTATATTTTCTTAGAGTAGAAGCTTCGCTTTTATACGCTGGATTTTTAATTTTCTCTTCTTCTTCTTTTTTAGCTAACGCTCTCAACTCATTGTTTTCGGGACGAAAACCTAGCTTGTAGTAAAACCAAAATGCACCTGTTTTTATAGCTTCAGGATTATGTAATCCAAATTGATATGGTTTAACCACAAATCTAGTAGCTCCAAAATAATGATGGTAAACTCTCAGTAATTCACAAATAATCAAACTTGATTCACCTCCTCTGAAAGATTCTAAAATATTAATTCCAAACTGACTGCGTTCTCCAAATATCCAACCACCGCCATACGAAACAGGTATGTTGTTTTTTAATACTAAATAACCAATATAAGATTCTAAGGAGTAACGTTTACTGTTGAAACTTCCAAATAAAGCAATAGAAATACCTTTGTCTAATTGAAACAAGGTGATGTCATCTTCATTTGCATTCGTAAATGGCTCTGTTTCTCTGTACAAATAAAACAGAGTCATTTTTGCTGAATGAATCAACTGTTGTTTCTCTTTTAAAGAGAGTTTTATTGGAGTAGGTAATTTTTGTTTTATAATTTCTTGTAGAGATATTTTCTTCTCTAAAGGAGTTGTATGACAATAAATTGGTAATTGCGATCCTCTTAAAAAACTAACGGAGTCTATTTCACTTGAAACTTTCCATTGAATAAAAATACCTAATTGATTATATAAAAAAGCTTGTGTTTTTTTGTCAGGGCTTGATTGTTCGATGGTTTGTAATAACCACTCTAAGCCTGTTTGTTGTTTTGATGTGTGAAATTCTGCAATTCTAGTCTTAAATTCTTTTTCACCTGCATGTATTTTTGAATACTCTACATTTGGTAGAATTTGTTTTAAAATAGCTTTTTGAGTTTCTGAATTTGATGATGCACTATGTATAGATACTTGGTTTGGAAAATATTGAACAATGTGTTTAATTTTTTGATAGCTGAAATTACATTCTATAGCTGTGTGTAATAAACCTGTACCAATTAATTTATCTTGAAGAGGGGATTGATTTGATAATTGTTCTAACAACAGAGAAGCAGTTCTTTCTATGTGTCTTAAAAGGCTTTCATTACTAGGGTAGGCCATCATGCATAATAAAACATGATGGAATTGTACAAAACTTTCTTTCTTTTTAGGGATACTTGAAATTAACTCATTCAATAAAATTGATTTTGTTTCATTTGATGTTTTATCAAATTGAAAAACTAATGATTTAAGTTGTTTTAATTTTTCATTAAAACCTGTTTCTAAAACTGTTCCCATATAATTTTGACTTAATTAAATTTACAAATTATTTGTTATTTAATTTGTCAGTTCGAGTGAAGTCGAGAATAAATTATTTTGCTTGATAATTAAATCTCAGTAAAGTAGGTTGATGCGTTTGTCCTTCATTTGAAATTAGAATGTCTCCGTTTTGAAAAAAATCCAATCCTTCGGCTTTATTAAATGTTATAGGATTGAGTTGTTCAATATGCTCTAAAATACCTGATTTATTAAATATAAATAATACATGATCTGTTGCAGAGATTACATACAATTGATGTGTTATTGGATGAATTGAAATTTCAGAAGTGTTAAATTTAAATCCATGTTCAACCGTATCGCCTTTTTTAGTTTGTTTTTTAACGAATTTCACTCCCTGCATCTTAGCCGTTAAATTTATATCTACTACGTTAAATTCATATGCCGGTGTTTGGTTTAATGATTTGGTTTTTAAGTCAAACGCATAGATAAAGCGGGTGTCTTTATTTTGAGGATCTTTATTGATTTTTCCTTTTGCGCCAATTAAAAGTCTGTTGTTTTGCGAATCGTAACAAAGTCCTTCATTATTTATGGCAGGTACTCTTGTAGGATAAGTTTTTACTTTCTGTTTGTTTGATTTATAATCATTAATTTCAAATAATACACCATCGCTTCTCAAAATATACAGTAAATCATTTACTAAAGTAATACCCTCGTAATCTCCTTTTAATGCAAACGTATGTTGTTGAGTAATTTTATGACTTTTGATATTATAAATAAATAATATACCATCTTCATCTTGAATACATGCAATAGTTGACGAATCTATAATTGTTAAGCCTGATATCTCATGCAGAATAGGAGGGAGAACATCATTTAAATTTGGTTTTGAAAAATCGTATTCAATTGCATTTGAGCTTTTCATCAATACACCAGTCAATATAAATAGTATATAAATGAATTTAAGCATAATGTGTTTAACGAGTCAAAACAAATTATATAAACAATGATACTATTGTAAAACAAGCAAATACCACACTTGCAATTCCATTGGTGGTTCCAAATGCTAAGTTAACTCTCGATAAATCATTCGGTTTCACAATCGTGTGTTGGTAGATAACTAAGCCGCTAAATAGAGTAACTCCTATCCAATACAAAAAATTAAAGTGGCCTAAAAAACCTGCTGTAACAACAAAAGCGATAGAGAAGACATGTAATACTTCCGAAAATCTTAAAGCACCTTTTGTTCCTAATAAAACAGGAATGGAATTTAAGTTATGATCTCTATCAAATGCTTCATCCTGTAAAGCATAAATAATATCAAAACCACTCACCCATGTAAATACTGTAAATGAAAATAATAATGGTAACCAAGCAAATTCTCCTGTTACTGCTAAATACGCTCCAATAGGAGCAAGCGCTAGTCCGCAACCTAACACAAGATGACAAAGTGGTGTAAAACGTTTTGTATAGCTATAAAATAACACTGTAAACAAGGCTACAGGTGATAAGTAAAAACAAATTGTATTAATAAAGTATGTTGCGCTTACAAACAATATACAATTGATAATAATGAAGAATAAGGCATTTTTAGGATTGATAATCCCTGCAGGTATTTCTCTGATGGCAGTGCGTGGATTTAAAGCGTCAAATTTTCTGTCGATAAAACGGTTAAATGCCATTGCAGAGTTACGAGCTGTGACCATACATGCTAACACTAACAAAAAAAGTTTTATTGAAAACGTATGTCCTTCAGATAAAGCTAACGTAAAACCAATGAGGGCAAATGGTAGTGCAAATATGGTATGACTGAACTTTACTAAGGATAAGTAGTTTTTTATGCTCGACATGCTAGTGGCTGGTAATAATAAGAACTAAAATAAAAATAACAGGAATAGAAGATAAAACCATTCCGATATAACCAATGCTAAACCAACTTTTTGTGATTTCAAACTTTGCATTTAAATATACATTAATGGTTGAAAATGTATACCCAATAATAGCACATAGTAACGAAAAAGGTAATAAAGCAGGGTAGAATAACATTGAGCAACATATTATTCCTGCAATAACTGATATGATACCTGAGAGTTTAAACAAATTCATATTACAATACGTTATTGGTTTGCTCTTTAATTTTTTCTAACTCATCTTTCATTAACACAACCAATTTTTGCATTTCAGCATCATTTGCTTTAGAACCAATAGTGTTTACTTCTCTTCCAATTTCCTGACCAATAAAGTTTAATTTACGCCCCCCGGCAGGTTCTTTCATTGTTTTAATGAAATAATCTAAATGTGTTTTTAAACGTACCTTTTCTTCGTTGATATCTAATTTTTCGATGTAGTAAATTAATTCTTGTTCAAAACGGTTGTTGTCAATTTTATCTTTACCTACGACCTCTTCTAAATTTTTCTTTATTCTATCTCTGATGTTTTGAATTCGAGCAGCATCGTGTTCTTTAATTTTTTCTAAAGAATCGGCAATGATTCCGATACGTGTTTCAAAATCTTTTTCGATTGATTTTCCTTCGTCTGATCTAAATTTATTTAATCCATCTATGGCTGTTAAAACAACACTATGGATATCATTCCAATCTTGCTCGTTTGGTTCTTTACGTTCAGATTTTAAAACATCAGGCATTTTTAGAACGTATGACATTAAATTTCCTGTTGGCTCATTTAATTCAATAGCCAGTTGTTTTAATTTCTCGTGATAGGATTTTGCTAAATCCATATTGATTTCAACAGGTGTTTCGGCCTGTTTGGTTTCAACATAAATGGATAAGTCTACTTTACCACGTTCAAGTAGTTTAGTGATTTCACTTTTTAATTCATGTTCCTTATCTCTGTAAGTTGATGATAATCGTAAACTTAAATCTAAGTTTTTACTGTTTAAGGAACGTATCTCAACATTAACGGTTTTATTTTCAAATTCTTTTGTGGCTTTTCCAAAGCCTGTCATTGATTTTAGCATGCTATAAAAATAGTGAATTAAAGGCGAATTTTAGTCTCTAATTAAAATTAATGTTTTAACTTTATTTCCCCTAAAATAGCGATTATTACAACAAACGAAACATATATGAAACGCGCTCTTGAACTAGCCTCAAAAGGCTTAGGGCAAGTTGCCCCTAATCCTATGGTTGGATGTGTGATTGTAAGAAATAATCAAATTATTGCGGAGGGCTATCACGAACAATATGGCAGCGCACATGCTGAGCCAAACGCTATAAAACAAGTGAACGATGAGCTACTCAAACAAAGCACTTTGTATGTTACTTTGGAGCCTTGCTCTCATTTTGGGAAAACACCACCCTGTGCCGATTTAATTATTAGTAAGGCAATTAAAAAAGTAGTGGTTGGTAATTTAGATACAAATCCACTTGTTTCAGGAAAAGGAATTCAAAAATTAAAAGATGCAGGCATTGAAGTGGAGTATGGTGTTTTAGATAAAGAATGCAGGACTCTGAATAAACGTTTTTTTACCTTTCACGAAAAAAAACGCCCTTATGTGATTTTAAAATGGGCGCAAACTCAAGATGGATTTATTAGTCGCTGGCCCTTGCCTCAAGAGAAAGAAGATAATTGGATTACAGGAAAAGAAAGTAAAGAACTCGTTCATCAATGGCGAGCTCAAGAGCAAGCCATTTTAATTGGTTATAATACATTAATCAATGATAATCCTTTATTAACAACGCGATTAGCTTCTGGCAAAAACCCAACCCGCTTGGTATTATCTCGAACAATAAAATTGCCAACAGATTTAAATGTTTTTAACCAAGATGCTAAAACAATTGTTTTTAATCCATTGAAAGATGAAGCGAAAAATAATATTGAGTTTGTGAAGATAGATTGGAACAAAAAAGTTCAAGAGGTTTTAGATTATTGTTTTAAAAATAATATCTCCAGTATCATGGTTGAAGGTGGTACAAATACAATTTATAATTTCATGAATAACAATGCTTGGGATGAAGCGCAGGTATTTGTAAACCCCACTAAAAAATTTGAACATGGAATTTCTGCTCCTGAAATTAATTTAAATAACATCACACCTATTAACGTTGGCAATGATTTGTTGTACACTATCTTAAATTCTTAATATGCTTTTTTTATTACTCTCTATTTTAGTTTCTACTTTATTCGGAATTTCTTTTAAAATTATTTCTATCAGAAATATCAATGCGTTTCAGGCAATTATCATTAACTACATCATTGCTGGTTCTTTGGGATTTTTAACTACTAAGTCGGATGTAACTCCTGCAAATGTTATTGAGCAGCCCTTTTTTTTAATAGCTGTTTTTTTAGGAATTGTGTTTATCAGTAGTTTATTTGTAATTGCTGAAACAACTGCTAAACAAGGTATTTCTGTAGCTCAGGTAGCTAATCGTATGTCTGTAGTTGTGCCCATTAGTATTGCTATTTTGTTTTATGGCGATGGTGTTTCAGTTTCTAAAATCATTGGTATTATCTTAGCCATTGTTGCTGTTTATTTAGTATCTCACAAAGAAACAGAAGGAAAACAAGAAGATAAATTATGGTGGTTGTTTCCATTAATTATATTTGCTTGTAGCGGTATTATTGATTCTTCTATTAATTACGCGCAACGTAACTTATTAAATGATTTAAATTTTGATGCCTTCTTGTCAACCATATTTTCAACTGCTTTCGTATTTGGATTTATCGTGTTAATGTATCAGCTGATAGTCAAGAAAGAGAAATTTCAATTACAAGCTATTCCTGCTGGGATTATTTTAGGTACTATTAATTTTGGCACCATGTATTTTATTATTTCAGCATTAAATACAAATGTAATGGAGCCCTCCGTTTTGTTCCCCATCAATAACCTTAGCATCTTAACCTTCTCTACTATTGTCTCTGTTATTGTGTTTAAAGAAAAATTGTCTTCTAAAAACTGGCTAGGAATAGGCTTGAGTTTATTAGCTATTTTAATTTTAGGATTATTACCTCAGTTGATGAAATAAATTATGTTGTTCTCAGATACTTATTTAACTATTGAAAAACCTACTGAAGCCATCTTTAAAGATAAAGGCAGTAAGTTTTTAACGTATGCTTATCCTGTAGAAAACGATCAACAGATTAAAGAAATTTTAAATCAGTTAAAAAAAGAACATCACACTGCTAATCATCATTGTTATGCTTATCGGTTAGGGGCAGATAAAATGAATTTTAGAGCTAATGATGATGGAGAGCCAAATAATACTGCAGGTAAACCAATTCTTGGGCAAATTCAATCCAATGATTTAACTAATGTTTTAATTGTCGTAGTGCGTTATTTTGGAGGAACTTTATTAGGAGTAAGCGGTTTAATTAATGCTTATAAAAACTCTGCTGCCGATGTTATTAAAGTTTCTAGGATTATTGAAAAGCAAATTCTATTCAACTATTCTATACAATTTTATTTCGAACACTTAAATGACGTGATGAAATTATTAAAGCAATTAGATTGTAAAATTACCAACCAGCAATTTGATAACAATTGTGAAATTAGTTTCAGTATTCGTAAAGCTAATAGTGAGCAGTGTGAAGAAAAGTTGAAGAAAATAGAAGGACTTAAACTAGAGTATAAATAATTTGTCTCACTGAGCGGAGTCGAAGTGTGAGATTAAACTAATTCTGTATCTTTATATCATGCAAATTTCTAACCGACAATTATTTTTAAATCATGTAGCGCAAGTGTCTCCAAAACCAATGGATTTGGAAATAGTAAAAGCGCAAGGTGTTTATTTATATGATATTCATAATAATTCGTACATCGATTTTATTTCAGGAATTTCGGTTAGTAATATTGGTCATTGTCACCCAAATGTTGTAAAAGCAATACAACAACAAAGTGAAACCTACATGCACTTAATGGTGTATGGGGAGTATGTGCAAGCACCACAAATTAAATTAGCAAAAGCTTTAACTGATTTATTACCTCCAAATTTAAATTCTGTTTTCTATACCAATTCAGGAACAGAAGCAACAGAAGGCGCTTTGAAATTAGCTAAGCGTGTTACCGGTAAAACAGAAATCATTTGCTTTAGAGATTCTTATCATGGCAGTTCCCATGGTTCTTTAAGTGTGATGGGGAATGAAGAATTTAAACTGGCGTTTCGTCCTTTATTGCCTGATGTTAGAATTATTGATTATAATTCTGTAGAAGACGTTAATCAATACATCACTTCAAAAACTGCTGCTGTTATTTTAGAACCAATTCAAAGTGAAACTGGTTATACAGTTGCAAGCAATGAATTTTTACAAGCTATCCGAAAAAAATGTGACGAACATTGTGCTTTGATGATATTAGATGAAATTCAAAATGGCTTTGGTCGTAGCGGTACTTTTTTTGCATTTGAGCAAACAGGGGTTGTGCCTGATATTTTGTTGCTAGCAAAAGGAATGGGAGGTGGTTTGCCAATAGGTTGTTTTATTAGTTCTCAAAAATTATTAAACGAATTTACTTACAATCCGGTTTTAGGAAATATTAATACGTTTGGCGGAAATGCTGTTTGCTGTGCGGCTTCATTAGCTTGTTTACAAACTATTCAGTCGGAGAATTTAATGGCTGACATTGAACGTAAATCGAATTTGATCCGCTCTTTATTAGTTCATCCTGTTATTAAAAACATTAAAGGCAAAGGTTTTATGTTGTCTTTAGATTTTGAAGACACCGATTTGAATTTTAAAATTATTGAAACTTGTGTTAAGAATGGATTAATCGTTGATTGGTTTTTGTTTAACTCTCATTCTATGCGCATTGCGCCTCCATTAATTATTACGGATGATGAAATTAAAAAAGCTTGTGAGATTATTTTAAAATCAATTGACGAATCTATTTCTTAAAGTGTTTTGTCACCCTGAACTTGTTTCAGTGTCTATTGAGATGCTGAAACAAGTTCAGCATGACATTTAATTTACAAATCTACCATGGCTATCAATAATTTCTCAATTTTCAATTTCATTTCTTTAGGCGAACAATCATAATTATTAAATAATACTGAGAACGCTAATTCTTTTCCAGATTTTGTTTTTACATAACCACAGTAACCTCTGGCTCTGTTTATGTAACCTGTTTTAGCGCGCATATTACCTTCAGCAAAAGTCCCTTTACACAAACTTACCATACTTCCATTTTTTCCGGCAATAGGTAAAGAAGCATTAAATGCAGGATACATTAAACTATCTCGATATATTTTTGAAAGAATAGTGGCTTGTGTTTTTGTAGTGATTGTATTTGCTCGTGATAAACCACTTCCATCAACCATATGCAAACCACTGATGTCAATTCCTCTGTCTTTCCAATAATTTTCAACTGCATTAATACCATTGCTTGTTGTTCCTTTTTTTCCAGATTTAACAGCTCCAATTGTATTTAATAAACTTTCCGCATAATGATTATTACTTTTTATATTGGTATAGTATACAATTTTTTCAAGTTTTGGTGAGGTATGCGTATAAACTAATTGTTCAGGTTTTATATTGTAAGAATTTGAACTTTCTGATAAAATTAATTTAGTATCACTGTTAGACAAATTATTTTTTTGCAGTTCGCTTTGAAGTTGATTTATGAAGTATAATGCCGGTTCGGGCATTTCGGCTTCAACTTCATAGTGTTTTTTGTTTGGAGGAATGGTTCCCCTTACTGTTCTTGAGTATCCATTTGGGTCGCCAAAAACAAAGGCATCATCTTCAGTTCCTTGTGAAATTACATTAGATTGGACGCTTATTTTTTTTGAAAAATATTCGGGTGCAATACTTTCTATTTCCGCAATTGTATTTGGGCCTCCACTGTTATAAAAAATCGAAAACTTATTATCATGGTATGATAATCCATTTGCTCCCGCTCCAAAATAATTCCCTATATCTCCCCAAATCCATGTGCTTGGAATAGCGTTGTCAAAATAAGAGCCATCTGCGATTAATGAGCCATTTATTTTTTTAATACCCTTTGTTTTTAATTTTTGGATAATAGGATTTAAAAAAGAGGAATCATTATTATAAAAATAGGATGAGTTAAAAGAAGGATCTCCGCTACCTTTAACTAATAAATGATTTAAATTTTGCCCTGTTGCGGAATCCGTTTTCGTGAAAGTGTAAAAATTTGTTTTGTATGTGTAATCTTTCCCTAAAATTCCTAATGCCGCAGATGTAGTCACGATTTTCATTGTGCTGGCAGGAATCAAAGCTAATTCGGAGTTATACTCCTTAATCGTTTTTCCCGACGTGGCGTCTAACACGCAAAAACTATAAGTCGCATGTTGTAAATCTTTATCTTTTTTGTAACTATCTAAAACGGCATCAATACCTATTTGAGCATTAACAAAGTATTGCACTAAAAGAAAAATAGTACAAATAATTTTATTCATTATGTTCAAATTAATTTACTTTGCACACGTAAGAATAATTACCATACATTTGACCAATGGATTTACCATAGTTTGAACAATCAGTATTGGCTTTAGATTGTGTTGTATGTGTTATGGTTTTTTCATAATCATCCCCATTCACCGTGCATTTACAATTCCAGTCTTTTTTTGCACAGCTTACCAATATTAAACTTGTTGCTACTAATATTAAGTTTTTCATAAGTTTTTTTAGTTTTTTTGTCTATTGTTTATAAATATACCTTAAAAATGTTAAGGGCGTCATATTTTTTCATTTTTGTTTTTAACTTTATGCAACTCAAAACAGTAAACATGGTTTATGCCTGGTACGTCGTTCGCCTTTAAACAGTTTATTATTAAGCAAGATAAATGCGCCATGAAGGTTGGTACAGATGCTGTCTTGTTGGGTGCTTGGGTTTTTCCAAATGGTAGTAAGCAGATATTAGATATTGGTACAGGAACTGGGGTTGTAGCTTTAATGTTAGCACAAAAAACAGAAGCACATATTGATGCCATCGATATTGATAATAATGCTTTTGATCAGGCAAGGCAAAATGTTACCGAAAGTAAATTTTCAAATCAAATTTCCGTTTTTCACTCTTCTCTTCAGGAATTCGCTAAAAATTCAACAAAAAAATACAACCTGATTGTTACAAATCCCCCATATTTTGAGCAATCCTTAAAGTCAAGCGATGAGCAGCGATCATATGCAAGACACGCTGATGTTTTGCCATTTGAAGAATTAATTGATGGTGTGAAAAAATTACTAGATGCTAAAGGGAAGTTTTGTTTGATTTTACCAACTCTTGAAGCAGAAAAGTTCAGAGATTTAGCACAAAAGAGAGGACTGTTTTTGTCTAAATTACTTAGGGTTAAATCAAAAGTCAGCAAAGATTCTGAAAAGCGTCATGTAATGCAGTTTGAGTTTACACCCACAGAATTCTCAGAAAAAACAATTGCTATTGAGCTGGAAGAAAGACATCATTACACCAATGAATATAAAGACTTAACAAAAGATTATTATCTGAATTTTTAGTTAAAATTTCTTTTTTTCTTTTATTTTCCTATCTTTAAAACGTAACAAATTATACTATGCAAAAAATTGTATTTTTTTGTCTGAGCGTTATATATCTTAATATATATGCACAAGACACCGTAAAAGTAAAAACCGCTTTAACTCCTGATCAGGAGGCTGAAAATGCATATAATGCAGGTTTGGAATTTATGACTAAAAAGGATTTTCCGCTGGCAATTGAGCAGTTTTCTAAAGCCATATCTTTTAAACCAAATTTCGATAAGGCTTATTGCAATAGGGGTGTAGCAAAATATGAGTCAAAATCTTATGAGGCTTCTATCGAAGATTACAATAAAGCATTGACTTTTAATCCTATCAATACGGATGCTTTTTTTGGTAAAGCACAATGTTTTTATGCGCTCAACAAGAAAGATTCCTGTATTAGCTATTTAAGTAAAACTACACTTATAGATGATGGGTATAGTAAAGCGTATTACTTAAGCGGTCAAATTAATTTTGAGATGGGCGATTACCAATATGCCATTAAAGAATACGACCGAGCTATTGCAGCAAATAAAGACTATGCGTATGCTTATAACGACAGGGCATCTGCTAAAAAACAATTGGGTGATGATGCAGGGGCAATTGCTGATTATGAAAAAGCATTATCGATTGATTCAAAATTATTTTTCGCATATAATAATTTAGGTTCTTGTAAACGCAACAAAGGAGATAATGCCGGTGCTATTGAGGCATATAACAAAGCCATTTCTTTAAAACCTGATTACTACATTGCTATTAATAATAGAGGAACGGCTAAATTAAATATGAATGATTACGCCGGAGCAATTGCCGATTTTGATGCTGCTTTAAAACAAAAACCAAATTATACATTAGCGATGAATAATATGGCTTCTGCATATATTAAGAAGAAAGACTACAAAGCAGTAACAGAATGGGCTAATAAAGCTATTCAGGCAGACTCGAAATTAGCAGCTGCTTATGTGAATAGAGGAATTGCTAAACAGATGTTGAAAGATGAAGAAGGTGCTTGTGCTGATTGGAAAAAAGCAGCAGAGTATGGTGCAGCGGAAGGTAAAAGATACACATCAGGTTTTTGCGATTAATATATTTTAAAAGATAATCATTCTGATAATTACAATATGAAGACATTATATAACATCATCGCACTATTGGTATTAAGCTCAACATTGGCTTTTGCCCAAAATGTGGAATTTGAAAAGTCAAATTTCCCTGACAAAAAAGATTTGTTGAAAGATGCAAAGAAAAATCTTGAAGATGGTAGAGAGTTTTTTAATACAGGTAAAAAAGAATATGACTTTGTATTGGAAGGTTATGTGGCAAAGAATAAATATTATCCCGCGAGTCGTAAAGATTACCAAAGGGCCGGTGATATTTACTTTAAACAAGCGCAACCTCTTTTAATGAAAGCTCAGGAGTTTAATCCTAACAATGCTGATTTAAATTATATGTTAGGTGTTATCAATTTCAATTTAAATCCTCAAAGTGATGCGGGTACAAAATATTTGGAGAAAGCCATTTCTTTGAATGGAAAAATTCCTGAAGATGCTCCGTACTTTTTAGGTTGGGCTTTTCAGTTTCAGCTAAAGTGGGACGATGCAATTAAATATTATCAAATGTATTTAACGCTTTTAAATGCAGACGCAAAAGCTAATGCCATAGCTATTGAAGACGTTAACAAAAAGATAGGAGAGTGTAAGATCGGAAAGGCGGAAGTTGCTAATCCACAACGTATTTTCGTTGATAACTTAGGACCAAACATTAATACGTCTTATCCTGAGTACTCAGCATTTATTTCAGCAGATGAATCAATGATGGTATTAACTGCACGTAGAGAAAATTCAACTGGAGGAAAATTAGACGAAGGAGATAACTGGCCATTTGAAGATTTATACCAATCGTTTAAAGTAAACGGTAAATGGACTCCTGTTCAAAATTTCGGACCACTGGTAAATAGTCCTGAGCACGATGCAACTTCCGGTTTATCGAGTGATGGTACTACGATGTTTATTTTTAAATATAAAGAGAAAGATGGTGGAGATATTTATGTGAGTAATTTGGTTGGTAACACTTGGAGTAAACCTGAGCACATGAATAAAAACATTAACTCAAAATGGCATGAGTCATCTGTGAGTTTGTCTTATGATGCTAAAAGATTATATTTTATTAGTGATAGAGAAGGCGGTTTGGGAGCAGGAGATATTTACTACTCTGATAAAGATGTAAAGGGAGAATGGGGGCCGGCTGTAAATATTGGGCCATCATTAAATACGAAGTATGGGGAGGAAGGTGTATTTATTCACCCAGATGGAAAGACTATTTATTTTAGTTCTAAAGGTCATAAAAATATGGGAGGTTACGACATTTTTAAATCAACGTTTGAAAATGGTAAATGGAGTGAACCACAAAATTTGGGTTATCCAATTAACGGACCCGATGATGATGTGTTTTTTGTAATTAGCGGAAGTGGTAATCATGGATATTTTGCTTCATCTAAACAAGGAGGTTATGGTGATAAGGATATCTATAAAATCACATTCTTAGGGCCTGAAAAACCACCGGTGGTAATGAACGAAGATAATTTGTTGGCAAGTGTTGCGGCTCCGGTAAGTGAGTTTAAAGCAGAAAAAATTGTTAGCTCAGGACCTAAGATGACGATTTTAAAAGGGGTTATTTCTGATTCAAAAACATATAAGTTATTAGAGGCTGCAGTTGAATTAATTGATAATTCTTTAAACGAGGTTATTGCCACTTTTAAATCAAACAGTACTACCGGTAAATATTTAGTGTCTTTGCCATCAGGTAAAAACTACGGTATTGCAGTTAAAAAAGACGGGTATTTATTCCATTCAGAAAACTTCGATTTAAAAGCATCTGAAGAGTTTCAGGAAGTTGAAAAAGATATTGCATTAAAACCAATTGAGGTTGGACAGTCAATCATCTTAAAAAACATTTTCTTTGATTTTGATAAAGCAACTATCCGCCCGGAGTCTACTAATGAGTTGGACCGATTAATTAAATTATTAACCGAGAATCCTACTTTAAAAATTGAGTTAGGAAGTCACACAGATAGCAAAGGAAGTGATGAGTATAACCAAAAGTTATCTCAATCACGTTCTCAATCGGTTGTAACTTATTTAATTGGTAAAGGAATTGCAACAGATAGGTTAGTGGCTAAAGGTTATGGAGAGACTGTGCCTGTTGCAACTAATGATACAGAAGCAGGAAGGCAAGAGAACAGAAGAACAGAATTCAAAATCTTGAGTAAATAAATTCTATGTTCAAAAGAACCTGGAATTACGTTTCTTCTATTGGTATAAGGCCTGAGTACGATGATATATTAGTTAAACGTATTAAGTTAACTAATCAATTTAGCGCTATTTCCATTTTTGTATTTCTTTTTAGTGGAATCAATAATTTTGTTTTGGGTGATACATTTTCTGCATTGCTCATAGAAAGTTTGGTATTTATTTCTTTAGTTGGTTTTTATTTAAACAAACTTCAATTTCATCGTTTTGCCATTTCGTTTTTATTTACTGTAATTAGTACGGCTATTTTTTATTTCGATTCCTATTCAGGTATTCTTTCCGGTACTTATTTGTATCACTTTCCTTTAATTCTGGCTATTGCTTTTATTTTTGATATGAGAGAGGATAAGAAAGCCATGCTTTTTCATTTCTTACTTATTATTACTTATTTGGCAATTAATGTTTTTACCCACTATGATTTATTTAGAAGTGAATTTTTAACAGACGATAAGCGCTCACAGATGTTTATGTTTAATTTGATATTCAGCGCTTCAGCAGTTGGTTTTTTTGTGTATTTGTTGGTTCAAAATAATTTAAATGAGAGTTATTCCTACATATTACGAATTGAAGAAAAACGACAATCAGAGATTGCTATAAAGCAGGCACTTGCAGAGAAAAATTTATTAATTGCCGAATTGCACCACAGAGTAAAAAACAACCTGGCTATTATTTCCGGATTATTTAGTTTAACCTTAAATGATAATTTACCTGATGACGCCAAAAACGTATTGATAGAAAGTAGAAATAGGGTGCGTTCAATGGCTTTGATTCATAACCGATTATATAAAAGCGATAATTTTACGGATGTTAATTTTGAAGATTATATTCAGGAATTAATTTCAGAAATTATATCGTCTTATCCAACAATTTCCAATTCTATTAAAGTTACAACACACATTAACAACGTATCATTAAATGTAAATGCGGCAATACCTTGTGGATTGATACTTAATGAACTATTAACTAATTGTTATAAGCATGCTTTTAAAGACCAAAAAGAAGGCGAAATCATTGTGACTTTCAGTTCTGATAAAGGAAAAATTTTAATGAAAGTGAAGGATAACGGAAAAGGCTTGCCAGTAGATTACAATAAAAAACAATCACTGGGCATTACCGTGATTGAGGCCTTAACAGATCAACTAGATGGTAAATCAAATTACGTTTCCGATAATGGTACCACTTTTGAACTGATATTTAAAACCAACAATAATTAACATTTGGTTGAAATAAAAAACCTTATTATTTAACCAAAACTATATAAATTTATAACATATTATTATAAAACTATCATGAGTTCAGAACAACCTAAAGCAAAGAAAAGTTTATTAAAAAGAATTTTAAAATGGAGTGGTATTTCATTATTACTTCTTTTAGTATTAATTATTATTGCGCCTTTTATTTTTAAGGATAAAATCGTTCAAATTGTTAAGGACGAAGCCAATAATAATTTAAATGCTAAAGTTGATTTTGGAGATTTTGACTTAACGCTGTTTAGTTCTTTCCCTGATTTTAGATTTAAAATTCAAAACGTTAGTGTTATTAATGTTGAACCATTTAAAGGAGATACTCTTGCTTATATCAAAGAATTGTCTTTTGATTTGAATATTAAAAGCGTAATCAGTGGAGATAAATATCAGGTAAATTCATTAGTGATTGATGAGCCTAAAATTAATGGTATTGTAATGCATGATGGTAAAGCCAACTGGGATATTGCCAAAGCAAGTTCTGATACAACAGCTGCTGCGCCTGCTGATACTACAGCAACTAAATTTGCTTTAAAATTAAAATCACTTGAAATCAAACATGCTAATATTACTTACAATGATATGCAAGGTAATATGAGTGCTGTATTAAAGGACATGAATTATACCTTGAGCGGTGATTTTACACAGGATAATTTCCTATTAAGTAACTTGCTTGAAATAGCTGAATTGTCATATGATATGGGAGGTGTTGGCTATTTAACAAAAGCAAAAACTCGTTTTAAGGCAGATATCGATATGGATATGCCTAATATGAAATTTACATTTAAAGAGAATGAATTAAGTTTAAACGACCTGGGATTATCTTTTGATGGTTTTGTATCGATGCCTAAGGAAGATATTACAATGGATTTGAAATTTGCTGCAAAACAAACAGAGTTTAAATCTATTTTATCATTAATCCCGAGTGTTTACAGTAAGGATTTTGCAAGTGTTAAAACAGAAGGAAGCTTAAAATTAAATGGTAAAGCTGCAGGAACTATGCACACAAGTGCTGATGGTAAGAGCGATACATACCCATCATTTGAAGTTAACTTAGGTATTGCAAATGCCATGTTTAAATATCCTTCTTTACCTAAATCCGTAAATAACATTAACATTGATGTGCATGTAGAAAATAAAAAAGATTATTTAGATGCAACAGTAGTTGATGTGAATAAATTTCATTTAGAAATGGCCGGTAATCCAATCGATATGTGGGCCCATGTTAAAACACCAATTTCTGATCCTGATTTATCAGCAGAAATAAAAGGTATTATCAATATGGCTTCAGTAAAAGAATTTGTGCCTTTAGAAAAAGGTGATGAAATGAGTGGTGTTGTGAAGGCTGATATTTCGGCGGCAGGACGCATGAGCAGTATTGATAAAAAAGAATACGATAAATTTA
The DNA here is from genome assembly GCA_035439445.1 of Bacteroidia bacterium. GTDB lineage: Bacteria > Bacteroidota > Bacteroidia > B-17B0 > Aurantibacillaceae > UBA4416. The sequence goes on along the minus strand of DAORKG010000003.1, from coordinate 25,127 downwards.
AAATGGCAGGTAGTTTAGAAATTGATAAAATGAATTACAAAACAACTACTTTGCCTTATGCAGTGATGTTGAACATGATGAAATTAAATTTCACCAATCAATATGTGGAGTTAGCAGGATTTGATGCCTTGATGGGTAAATCGGATGTGAGAGCAAATGGTAAAATTGATAATTTCTTGCAATACATTTTTAAAGATTCATTAATTAAAGGTAACTTTAATGTGCAATCTAATTTTATGGACTTAAATGAACTGATGAGTTCATCAACTACCGAAACTGCCGCAGCTCAGCCTGCAGCAGCAGACACCGCAGCAATGACTGTTGCAGAAGTGCCTGGTAATATTGATTTTAATTTAAATGCCAATTTCGTAAAAGTATTGTACGATAATTTAACCATTGATAACATGGTAGGTAATATTGTGGTTCGTCAACAAAAAGTGGATATGACGAATTTAAATTTAGGATTATTAGGAGGGAAGGTGTTAATGAATGGTTACTATGAAACCACTAATCCTAAAAAACCTACGGTTGACTTAACCTTTAAGGTAGATAATTTTGATATTCAAAAAACATTTGCGGCATTTAATACCGTGCAAAAATTAGCGCCAATTGGGCAATACGCTAAAGGTATGTTTACTGCTACTTTAGAAAACTTTAAAGCAGATTTAGATCAAACTATGTCGCCAATTTTATCGAGTTTACATGGTAATGGCGTGTTTAAAACAAATAGTGTATCTATTGGTGGTTTCCCTGCATTCACAAAATTGGGTGAAGCTTTAAAAATTGAGCAATTAAAAAATCTGACTTTACAAAATGTAGTTGCTGATTATGAATTTAAAGATGGTAGAGTATTTTTACGCAACCCTGTGAAAGTAAAAATTGATAAGATAGATGCAGAAATTACAGGTTCTACAGGTTTTGATCAAACCATTGATTATAATTGGAAAATGACAGTACCTACAGAAATGTTTGGTGCACAGGCAAACAATATGGTTGGTAGCTTATTAGGACAAGCAAATGCAGCTGCGGGAACCAATTTAAGTATGCCTAAAACCGTAAAAGTAAATGTTGGATTTGGTGGAACTGTTACTAATCCTACAGTAAAAACAGGAACTAAAGCGGGTGAGACAGGAGGAACTGTAAAAGACCAATTGGTAGGCACTGTAAAAGATAAAGCTAACGAAGAAGCACAAAAAATATTAGCAGATGCACAGGCACAAGTTGAAAAACTTAAAGCCGACGCGCAAACAGCTTCTGATAAATTGAAAGCAGAGGCTTATGCAGCTGCGGATAAGCAGGTGGAGGATGTTAAGAATCCGATAGCTAAAATTGCAGCTAAAAAAGCGGCAGAGCTAGCTAAAAAAGAAGCCGATAAGCAGGCTCAAAAAATATTAGATGAGGCAGAAGTTAAGAGCCAAAAAATATTAGAGGATGCTAAAGCTAAAAGTGCAGCCGCAGCATCTAAATAAAAATACCCGCCATATTATGGCGGGTATAAGCTAGTTAGTGGTAAGGCTTAAAGACAAAATAACATCGTGACAAAAATCCTTTATACAATTGCCAAAAACAAAGATGGAGAGCTAATAAAAGCTATCGACGCAGACAAAGGAAATAATTATTTCTGTCCATTATGCAATAACGAATTACTACTTAGAAAAAGTGGTAATACAGGTAAAAACTCTAAAAGACCACATTTCGCTCACAAGACATTAACTCCTAATTGTACACCCGAAACAGCTTTACATTTTCTTGCTAAAAATAGTATTGCTGAAAAACTACAAAAGAGCATAAACGAAAACACTCCTATTAACTTTAGCTGGCGATGTATATTTTGCGGCGAAATGCATAAAGGAGATTTATTAAAAAAAACAAGAAAGGTAAAAATAGAACACGACTTAAAATTGTGTAGACCAGATATATCATTATTTGATAATAATGATAGAGTTTTTGCTGTTATTGAGGTTGTGGTTACTCATAAACCTGACGCATCAACTATAAAATATTTCAGAGAAAATAACATTGTTTTAATTCAAATAAATTTTAATTCAGACAGTGAGTTAAATGAAATTGATAACAAAATAGCAAAACCTGACCGTGTTTTAATATGCTACAATCCGAAATGTAAAAGTTGCGGCCACTATCAAAGAAAATCAGCAATGACAATTATAGATGGTCATTGCTGGAGATGCCCTTCAGAAATGAAAATTGCTATTTTATCTGAAAACTGTAGCCACTCTGGCCCTGACAGTTTTTCGGAAAGTGAAATAAAATTAGCAAAAGACAATGGGGTTATTATAAAAAAACACTTTAGTAAAACTAGAGGAGAAAGTTACTTAGCCAATACTTGTCCTAGTTGCGGAAGTTTTTCAGGCGACCATTTTTTATTCACAGACTTTTATGTTCCTGCGACAATGCATAATACAATGCCTTATAAAACATTTGACGTCGGGTTTCATTGCGACTATTGTTCATCACCAGATTATGAAGGCAAAGACGAGAGATATGAAAAGCCCTACCACTAACACACCCTCCTTCGCAGTTTAATTTTCTTAGCTAAAGTTTTTTTATTATCTTACCAATAATAAAATGCAGTAATATGAATCCTTTTTTAACACAAGTTGTTATACAAACCGTTGTAAACAGCAAGAAGAAGAATGTTCCTTCTTTCGGTAAAGATCAGCAGGAATTTTCAAAATTTCGTATGGCTAAAGCTTACAGGGAGTTTAAGTTATTAGCCAAACGTGTATTAAAAGATGTTATTTTAATTGCTTTGGGAATTGGCTCTGCTGCCTTTGGTTTAGAAAGTTTTTTATTACCAAGTCAGTTTATCGACGGAGGCGCAACCGGTATTTCCTTATTGTTTACTGAACTCACTCAAATCCCTTTAGCTTTATTAATAATAGGCATTAATGTTCCATTTGTAGTTTTAGCATATAAAGTTATTGGGAAACAGTTTGCTATTAAAACAGCCATTGCTATAACAGGTTTGGCTATATGTTTAGCAACCATTCATTTTCCTGAAGTAACCAAAGATAAATTATTGGTAGCTATTTTTGGAGGATTCTTTTTAGGTTCGGGTATTGGATTATCGGTAAGAGGTGGAGCCGTGATTGATGGTACAGAGGTATTAGCTATTTTTTTGAGTCGTAAATTTGGAGTAACCATGGGAGATGTGATTATTGGAATTAATATTTTGATATTCTCTGCTGCAGCTTATTTTTTATCAATTGAGTCGGCATTGTATTCAATGATTACGTATTTAGCTGCTTCTAAAACCTTGGATTTTGTGGTGTTGGGTATTGAAGAGTATAATGGTGTAACTATTGTGTCATCACATAGCGAGGAAATTCGCCAAATGATTATTGACACCATGGGTAGGGGAGTAACTGTTTATTCGGGTAAAAGAGGCTATGGTAAAAGAGGAGAAGGAAAAGAAATTGATATTGTGTACACCGTGGTAACACGTTTAGAATTGAATAAGTTGAATACAGAAATAGAGAAGATAGATCCTAATGCTTTTGTGGTGATGAATACGATAAAAGACACAAAAGGCGGCATGATTAAAAAACGCCCTTTAGCACATTAGGTTTATAATAAATCGCGGTTGATAGTGTAACCTACGCCTTTGGTAGTTTTAATAATATCGTTTCCTAGCGTACGGCGAATATTACGAATATGAATATCAATGGTTCTGCTATTGGCCACTTCAGGGGAGTTCCAGATGAGTTTGGCAAAATCTTGTCGTGTAAATGTTTTATGAATGTTTTGATACATTAAGTTCACCATTTCAAATTCTTTTCGAGGTAAACTGATTTTACCTTTAGGAGTAATAATTAGATATTGTTCTTTGTCAACATAAAAATTGCCATTATTAATTTGCTCAAGTGTTTCAGGTTCTCTGTTAGCTAATCGCTTTTTTAGAGTTGATATTCTTGCCTCCAAAAGTATTGGTTTTAGTGGAGATATGATAAAATCATCAGCACCTGCATTAAAAGCGGTAATCTGAATATAATCGTCCTGTTTATTGGAAAATAAAATAATAAATGGTTGATCAATGTTTTTGATATTACGAATATCAGAAGTAATTGTAATACCATCTTTATGTTTATAATCCAACTCTATGATAGCTAAATTAATTTGTTCATGCGTTAAAATATCAAGTAGATCTTCGTCGGATTTTACGGAGGTTACTTTGTAATTCTTTTCTTCTAAATACTCAATGGTTTTCTTTACACTTGAGTCAGAATTAGAACAAACTGCTATGTGAAATGGTTGCAACATATATAAAGAAAGGCACGAACCATGGTTCGTGCCTTTGCTTAAGTTAATCTTATTTATTGATGATTAATTTTTTTGTTTCTTTAGCACCATTTATTTCTAATGATACTGTGTAAATACCGCTAGATAAGTTTGCTGTATTTAAGTTAACTGTATGATTTCCTTTTTCAAAAGAATTTGCAGAGTTAGTAGAAACTAAGTTTCCTAATACATCGTAAACGTTAATGTTTACAGTATTATTCTCAACAATATTAAATGATACGTTTGCATTTCCGTTTGATGGGTTAGGGTAAACAACAAATGAATTTATTATTTGATTAGATAAATTTTTAACACTTAAAACTTGTCCTGCAAATTGAGGATTGCTGAAATCCGCACCAGTAGCAGCAGAAGATGATGCTTGCAAACGGAAATCGCTATTATCTTCAAGGTTAGTTGGGAAAGCATTTACAAATGCAATTTGCGATACTGATTTTGTTGTATCGATATTAGTAATACCCGCGTAAGTATTATACCAAGTTGCGTTAGCCCCACCAGCATCATTTACAAATTTTGGGAACATATTACTTGCAATAATTACATTTTGAACAATACCAGCTGAATCAAGATTTAAGTTGGCATTATAGTTATCAAAAGTAGTGGCACCAGATACATGCCATCCTTTTTCCCATCCTACAATAATTGAGTTGTGTACTGAAATAGCTGTATTTCTTCTTGTAAAGATACCTCTTTCAAATTTTTCACCTACCGGTAAAGCTGTAGTTCCATCTCTTTTCGGTCCAATTGAAGTGATATTAGAGAAAATTGCTTTTGTAATAGGTAAGCTACCAATCCCTGGATTAAAATTATCTGATTCAAATCCATTTGAGTCGCCTGCTGCATCAGAGATATCTTTATCTCTTACGATTAAACCAAATTGAACACGCCCTGCATAACCAAAGTCAGTATCAAAATCGTCATCTAATCCTCTGAAAGATACTAAGTATTTTGCATCTACAGCTCCACCAAACCATTCATACGAATCATCTCCACCAAAAGATACCTGAATGTGATCAATTTGTGTCCCAGAACCAACACCACCCATTGTTAAACCGTTTAACTCAGAGTTTGGAGTTGTAGATAAAGCTACACCTGCAAATTCAATACGGCAGTATGACATAATACCAGAATTATCAGCATTGTTATTTCCACCATAAGCGATTTCGGGAAAAGTTGTGGCGAAGCCTTCAATATAGTTTTGTTTTGGACTTGTAGGGCATGTCGCACAAGCTGTATTAATTATTCCATTTCCTAATAATACAACACCACCCCAGTCAGCAGGCGCTCTTCCGTTACCTGATGGATCCTCATTTGAAGTAAAAATAATTGGGTTAGTAGCTGTTCCAACTGCATTAATTTGCGAACCTTTTGAAATAATTAAACACGCTTTTGAGTTTTTATCCCCTCTAATTACTGTACCAGGTTGAATAGTTAGTATAGCGTTATTTGTTACAGCCACATTACCAACTAATAAGTAGGTGTTACCAGATGTCCAAGTTGTGTTTGATGTAATGTTACCTGTAATTGTTGTTGTTGTTGCAGGATAAACCGCATTCTCAGGATCCCAGTTTGTCCAACCAGCTAACCAGTTATTTGAAGTTGTCCCTGTTAATCCATCAGTTACAGGAAATGCCCCTTTGTAAGAGGTTGATGTCCAAAATGGAGTTTGTGCAATAGCAGCTACGCTTAAAAATGCGGCTGTTGCTAGAGTGTAGATTTTTTTCATTTTTTGTTTATTTAATTGTTATATAGTATTCTTAAAATAATAGCACAAAATAACATGTATGATCTTAGCTTTAGATTAACATGACTTTACGATATGCTTACTTATACCTTAAGTTTGTGTAAAGTAATTTTAGGATTAGGTAACAAATAGTTAATATTGAAAACCTATTTGTAGAAATAAAAAACGCTCATTTAATAATGAGCGTTTTTTATTTATTTTATTTTGTAGCTGACGGAAATACTTATTGTAGGAGCAAGTTTTGTGTTTACCATTATATTATCACTGGTGGATTTGTGTTCAAAATCTTTGTTATCAGTTAGAGATGATTTATCGAATTTCCCATTTTTATTTATGTCTTGATAATATATTAGGTTTTGTGCCAATAGATCTCTTACATTTAATTTAATTTCTATTTTTTCTTTTATCAGTTTTGATAGTTGTAAATCTAAAACATGGCGTGGATTTTCCCAGATGTTGGGCTCAGCAGTATTACCAACTATTACAATTCGTTTCCCAACATAATTGTAAGAGACACTTACGCCAAAATCATATTTACTATCAAGATATTGGATACCTGCATTCACGATGACTGGGCTTTGACCTTGTAAAGGTCTTGGATCTACATTATTTAATTTTGATACATCTACTTCAGATTTTACGTATGAAAAATTTGTAAATAATGTAGTCCCATTTAAAAATTTTGAAGAGTCATTTTTGAAAATGGTTGCTAACAATATTCTGTATTCCAGTTCTAATCCCATATTTTTTGCTTTCGCCACATTTGCATAATTTATAGAACGTATTTGACCGTTCCCTGCAATTTGTTCAATCGCGTTTGTTAAGTCTTTATAGAAGGCAGATACTGATAAAATTTGTCCAGGTCTTTTTGGATAATATTCAAAACGCACATCGTAATTGTTTATTTTTGCACGCTGCAAAGTATCATTTCCTGAGGTTTGATAATCAGTTACGAAATCATAAAAGTTAAACGCTGCTAATTCTCTAAATTCTGGTCGGTTGATTGTTTTATAATATGCTACTCTTACATTTATTCTTTCTGTTAACGACCAAACGGCATTTATCGAAGGTAAAAAATCTATTACAGATGTATCTTTTGTTATTACATTAAATTTTGTATCATTAGTATTTAATGTTTGCATGTAGTATTCAGTCCTTAAGCCATATATAAAACGCAATTTTTCTGTAAAACGAGAGTCTATTTGCAAATACCCAGCATTAAGTACAGAAGAAGCTTTGTAAGAGTCGATGAATGTTGTTGATTCGGATAATTTAAAACCTCCATCGTTTTTTCCAGGACCATCTGTTATACCAATATTATTTGGATTGAATATTTGATCTTCAGGTAATAATGCTAAATCATCATTTTTTTTAATAGCACTTCCTTTAGTGTACCATGTGTATCCTAGTAAACGAGCTGCAAACTCTCTGTTTCTATATTGATTAAATCCTCCAAGTTTTAGTTCGTGTTTGGTAGTTTTTATTTCTATTGTTTTTGATATATCATATTTAATACTGTAAATTCTTTCTTTTGTTTTTGCAAAAAACATAGAGCCAGCACTTGTAGGTCCAACTGCATCACCAAGTATTTGAGCTGCATATTTTACTGAATCTGATTCGGAAGCGCTAGATTTTTGATAAACCATTCTACGTAAATTCGGGATATCCCTTGTGATATCACTTAATCCCCCAATCCATTTTAGTTTTATTTTTCCTTTTGGAATAAAATGGTCACCATTTAATTGTCCCGTATAAATGTTATTTTGCGTAAAAAAACGCACATTTGATTTTTGCCATAGTGGTGATGTTGGATCAGTAGCATCGTTTATCCCCTTTCTGGTAATCACTTTATCATCTGTATTTATAGAGTATAAGTTTTTTAAACCTATCTGATTATTGTCATTTAATTTATAAGATAGGTTCCAAAGTATACTTGATAATATATTATTAGTAAATGTTGTGTCTCTAAAATCTCTTGTTTTTTGAACGGTAATGCCCTGTTCTTCAAATTCTCTTCTATCAGAAATAGTAGTGCTATTAGTATTGTTGTAAGTAACGGCAACAATGCTTCCGAAGTCTTTTTTAAATAGTTTAAATACATTTGCCTGTGAAAATTGTAAATTAAAATTAGGCAAACCGTTTTTATTTTGTAAACTCCAATCGTAGTTGATTTTTTTTGCTTCTTCTATTTTATCTGTATTTAAAGTTATTTCACTATATTCTTTTGTAGATGGAAGTGTGTTTGGTAATTGTCTTGTGCCGTCATCAAGTCCTAGGGCATCATATTTTCCACCTTTGTAGGTTTTAAAATTTTTGAATGTGGTTAGGGAGTTATAGCCTCCTGAAATTGACACGCTTGTGCTATTTTTTTCAGGAATATTTTTTGTTGTTATTAATATAACACCACCCGCAAAATCACCGGGAAGTTCTGGCGTTGCGGTTTTTAAAATCACAAGATTATCTAATATACCAGCTGGAAAAATATCAAATGCAAAAGCTCTTCGATCACTTTCAGAACTTGGTAAAGGAGAACCATTTAAATAAGCTGCATTATATCTATCACTCATTCCTCTGATTATAGCAAATTTGTTATCCTGTATACTAGCACCGCTCACACGTTTTAATACATCACTTGTACTTCTATCAGGAGTTTTCTTAATTGCTTCTGAGGAAATACCATCACTCACACTGGCATTATTTTTTTGTAATACTAATAAAGTATTTGTGTTTTCTTTATTCATTTCTGCTTGTACCACTACTTCTCCCAAAGTTTGAGAACTAGATTGATCTAAGCCAATATTAAATTCTGTAACATCATTTGCTTTTACTTCTACACCAACAAACTTTTTGTTATCGTATGTTATATAACTAGCTACTAAATTATATTTCCCAGGTTGTAAACCGCTTAATGTATAATTCCCATCAAAGTCAGCGGATGCTCCTTTTGTAGTTCCCTCAATCATAATTGTTGCTCCCGGAAGTGTTTCACCTGTTTTAGCATCAATCATTTTACCAACAATTTTACCTGTTTGAGCTATTGATAGTGTGAAAATATATAGAAGTGCAGTTGTAAGTGTAATTTTTTTGAACATAATCTAGTGTAGTTTTACGTCGCAAAAAAACAATCTTCAGTTAAGGAAATCATCATGTGTATATTACCTTAACATTAAATCAAATGGTGATTTGAAAAAATTACTTAATAATTAATTAACATAACATTGCTATAGTTTTATGCCTATCAAAGTCACATCATCTGTTTGTTTTGATGTTCCTTTCCATTCATTAAATACAAGTTCCAGCAATTCTTGTTGATGCTCCATTGCAAGAGTACTACTTTGATGTAAAGCATTTAATAATCGCTTTTTACTAAATTTCTTGTAATTATCTGAGTCAAATTGGTGCTTTATGCCATCAGAGAAAAAATATAGTTTAGCATTTTCGTCCAGAGATAGTTTATACGTTTCAAACATTCTGTTTTTTTCAATTTGCCAACCTCCAATTGGAAAATTATTCCCTTTATACAAGTTAATGGAATTGTTCTGATAGATGGCAAATTCGCCTCCACCACAAGCATATTGAAATTCTTTTGTTTGTTTGTTGTATGATACGATGGTTATTTCTAACCAGTCGTTATTAAATTGAGAATCGTGCAATTCGTTATTAAATGTTTCTATCCATTTTTTATCAAGCTCAGTTAGGTAGTCGCCAACATTGTTGTAATCTTTTTGTATAACATAGTTAAGTAAACTAATTCCTAATACAGATAGCATTGCTCCGGATACACCATGGCCTGTGCAGTCAGCCAAAGCAAAATAGAATGTATCTCCTTTAGAAGTTAACCAGTAAAAATCTCCCCCAATTTTATCTTGTGGTTTGTATAATACAAAATAGTCTTCAAAAAACTTATTGAAGTGTCTTGATTTAGGAAGTAATCCATTTTGAATAGTTTGTGCATATATCAAACTATGCTCATGGTCAATTGTTGCAATTTGCTGCATCAGAATCTTAATATTTGAATGCAAAGCTAAATCTATAAGATTATGACGATGCTAAACTAATATTAGGCTTGTATTATCTGTGTTTTTTGATAAAGAACAATATTGTACGAAACATCTTTTTATTTTCTGCCCAGTCTAAATGTTTTTCAGATATAAAGTTTTAAATTGTTATTTGGTCGAATAAAACAATTCCTTAACATTTAAATTAATTTACCTTATTGTTTTTTATTTTAACCAAACTGGTATTTAAAATAACAATACAGTTGATGCCTAATTGAGAAGTTTCAGTTATTTTTTTCTCTGGATATTGGTATTTTAGTTCTTTTGTTATTGATTTATAAAGCTCTATGAATAATTCAATATCCTTAATGACTTTTTTTGAAACTTTTGTTTTTAACTGAGGATTTGATAATAGTTGATTTTTGATATGATTGATCAGATTGGAAGTTTTTATTTTATTTTCAATAACTTCTTGCTTCAAATCTTCTTTTACGATCTGCTTTAATGCTTTATTGATTAATACGTAAGACAGGTTAATTGATTCAATAAAATAACCATTATCAAACGCTTTCTTATTTTTTTCAATTAGTTGTTTTATAGTAGTAGTCATGTTCATTATTTGTCCGAAACTAGTAAAGTAATTGTAAACTTATCATTAAATAAAATTTAGTACTTATTACATATTTTTAAATTGATTTTACCCCAAAAACCAGTAATTAAAAGAGTGAATAACTAAAATAATGCGATTTCTTAATATTTATTTAACTTTGACCTCAATCTTTAAGGTTAACTTTGTGCCAATAGAACGATATGAGTACAGAAAATAGTTTATATAAAATTTTGCTTGTTGATGATGAACAGGACATTCTTGATTTTTTAAGTTATAACTTAAAAAAAGAAGGATTTCAGGTTTATACAGCGCTTAATGGCAGAGATGCTATTAATATTGCAAAAAAAGAGTTACCGCATTTGATTGTATTGGATGTGATGATGCCAGAAATGGACGGAATAGACACATGTAGAGAAATAAGAGAGATTTCAAACTTAAAAGATGTGATGATTGCTTTTTTAAGTGCACGTAATGAAGATTATTCGCAGATAGCAGGTTTTGAGGTTGGCGCAGATGATTATATTACCAAGCCTATTAAACCGAGAGTGTTTATTAGCAGAATTAAAGCTTTACTCAGAAGATATGCTCCCGAACAACAAAAATCTTCTCAGGTTGATTTAGGAGGAATTAAAATTGATAAGGAAAAGTATTGCGTTTACAAGGATGGCGAAGAAATCTCGTTCCCTAAAAAGGAATTTAAATTGTTGTCATTATTAGCAAGTAAACCAGGAAAAGTTTTCACACGTGAGTATATACTTGAACAAGTTTGGGGCGATGAAGTTGTAGTAGGAGACAGAACGATAGATGTTCATATCAGAAAATTGAGAGAAAAATTGGGAGATGATTATATCAAAACCATAAAAGGAATAGGATATAAATTTGAATTTTAAAAAAATAGCGATAATTATTATCGCTATTTTTTTTGTTCATTATAGGCTTTGATATAGTCTTGCCAACTTGTTGTTTTATACTTATCCTCAGCATAATATTTTAGTATTGGCAGTAACGATTTTGGTGTTAAAAATGCATTTAATGCGTCTAACGTGTTTTCTTGTGCATCTAAAACAGCTATGGATGGAAACTGAAGTCGATTATTAGTGGCTTTAAGAGCAAATGTGTGTAAGGGATAACCGTTTACTAAAGTTTTAAAGCATTTCTCTCCTTTAAATTGAATAGTGTCATTACTCTCAGCATCAAAATTCATCAAATAAAAATGTTTGTTGATGTAGTTTGCAATACTTGTATCTTTTAACGTTGTGGCTGTTTGTACTTTACATGAATTACAAAATGCTGCCGAAATATTTACTAGAATTTTTTTAGGATTCTTTTTTTGAAGTTTTTCTATTTCTTTTATACTGTATGTTTTGATATGCTTTTTAGTAAAAACAGTATCATAAAATGTATTATTAAATTGGGCTGAAAAATCATCATATGCGGCACTTTTAAAGACATTTTCGACAGTATAAATTAATAATGGCTCTAGTTTCTTTTCTTCTAAAAATCCCTGAGACAATAAATTGTATTCGTAATTATTAGAAACAAAAATGGTTGAAGGATAACTTAAGCTATTTCCTAAAAATTTAATTGCTAATTCGTGAGGTGTTTTTGGGTTTGGAGAAGTTGGTTTGTATATTTTGCCGTTATATTCTATTGTATCTTTTGTTTCGGCATTAAATTTTATAGGGTAAAAAAACTGATTAATATACCCTGCAATATTTGGATTAGAATAAGTCGTTTTCATCATATGTTTACACCACCCGCACCAATCTGTATAAACATCTATTAAAAATGGTTTTGGCTGTGTTTTATATAGTTTTTCGGCCTCTGCTATACTTAACCATTTAACCAATCCCTCTTCGTGTTGAGGGAAAATTTTTATTGCGATTAGTATAAATACAAGCGTTAGTTTTAACGTTTTCATAATGCAAAAATGGAATTTTTTTTGTAGTTTTGACTACATATTTAAAAAAATTAACATGATTAAACATTTACTTACAGTTACATTAGCAACGTTTGGTTTATTAGCAAACGCACAATCTTTTTCAGCAAAATATAATTTTGCAATGACTTCTACTGTTACGGGTGTAACAGACCCAACTCCTGTCCCAACAGCTACAGGTGTTACATTTGGTTCATTTTCTGCGGTTGGTGTTGGAACAGTCTCTACGTCTAACGGAAGTTTTACTTTTGATACTTGGGGACCTGGAGCAACTACTAATGATGATGTGAATTTTACCGGTGCTATTGATTTAGGCAAATATTATGGTGTAACAATCTCTCCAGTATCAGGCTATGAAGTTACATTAACAAATATGACTTTTTCAACTCGTCGTTCCGGCACAGGACCGCGCCATGCAGCAGTTCGTTCTTCTGCTGATGGTTATGTCGCTAATTTGCCAGCAACAGCATCTACAAATACTTTAATGTCAGTGGTAAATTCAAATATATTTTTCTTTACGGTTGATGGTAACACCAATACAACAAATGGAAATACAATTACTTTCAGTGACCCTGCTTTTACAGCTTTTACTAGCCCATTAAATGTTAGATTCTACGCATGGGACGCCGAAGGAACAGCGGGTACTTTTAGAATTGATTCAGTAATCTTTAATGGTTCAGCTTCTGTAGCTACAGGCTTAGGAAAAGTAAGTTTTGATTTAAACTCTAATTTCAATATTTATCCTGTTCCAAGTCATGACGGAGTTGTTTTTATTGAAAACAAAAACATGTTTGATTTAACTAAAATTGAAGTGTTGGATGTTTTAGGAAATGTAGTTTTATCTTCAAGCTCTAAAAATGATATGAAAGTAAAATTGAATTTATCTGAAATGCAAAATGGTAATTATTTTGTGAGAATGTATTCAGGAAATTCTATTTCAACAAAGAAAATCACGATAGTAAAATAATATATTCATTTATAAAAAAAGCCCTTCATTTTATGAAGGGCTTTTTTTATTTGGAAAAGTCAATGTGTTTTCCCATGGTACCTCTAAATCTGTACCAAAAACCTTGGGTTTCTGTTATAGGTGTGAAATTTTCAATTTTATGTGGCTGGTAGTTGATTGTAGGTTCGTAATGAGGTAAGGTCTTTAAGGTGTCAAATAAAACCGGTAAATATTTTAAATCTTTTAATCGTCTTTTCCCAAATCGGTAGGTCATACGTGTTTGAAAGGGATCGGTGCATAATGCAACTTTCTCATGACCTAAAGATTTGGCTAATTTATAGCCATACCAAACATTTTCGGTACTATGTTGAGCTTTATCTTCGATTATAATATCTTCTTCAGGTACACCAAATTCAATAGCATAAAGTTTCATAATTTGAGCTTCCACATAAGGAGAATAAACAGAGCCTCCACTCATAATGATTTTTTTTGTGCTGCCATTTTTATATAAATGTATAGCCCACATCACACGCATTTGCATAGTTCTGTCCCATTTAGGTTCTAAAAAAGGAACCCCGGGCACAATCACAGCATCGTATTGTTTATTTGCACTAAGAGCCCGATTCGTTAATTTTTTAGCAGATGGCTGAAACAGCATACATGAGCTAAAGGAAATAATTGGTAATATGTATAAAATAATTTTTTTCATTTGTTGTTTCTTATATACGTAAACAGGCAAAGAAAAGTTTTGTTTAAACTTTTTTTGAAAGAATTTCCCACGTATGGTCACCAAGCATTTTAACGGTTCCAATGTATTCTAAAGTAGGTGGCATTTTTCCCCAATCATCCGGGCCAATTAACAAAAGCTTATAATTTCCTTCTTTGATGTAGAGATGGTAAACATGACCTATTAATGGTTCAAAAGACAAATCTGCCATGTATATTTTTTCAGACATCTCAATTCGTTCTTTCAATTCATTGGCTTGTTGTGCTAATAATTCAACCTGTTTTTGAATTTGAGCCATCTGCATGTTGGTTTGTTCTCTCATAGCTGTTAATGCTCGAGATTTTATTTTTCCATTGTCTTCAGGTTTTATAACAATGCCCCCAATATGGTGAGGGTATTCCAGAAGTCCGGGGTTTTCTGCAACTTTATCTTTATCAATAGGATTTATAAATTCTGTCATTTTTATATCTTATGTATACACTAATATACCTTCTATAACACTAAATATCAAGGCTTGTTTAGTTTTTTGTTTAGGAATATGATAAATTAGCGTTTCAGAAAATCAGAATCTAATATTGAGCCGTAAAGAAGATATTTACTTGTATTTAAAAAAACATTGGGGGTATGATTCATTTAGACCTTTGCAGGAAGATATCATTCAATCTATTCTTTCAAATAATGATACTTTAGCTCTTTTACCAACAGGTGGTGGTAAGTCAATTTGTTTTCAAATTCCGGGTTTAGTTATTGGAGGTACTTGTTTGGTTGTTTCTCCATTAATTGCCTTGATGAATGATCAGGTTCAGAATTTAAAAAATAGAGGTATTAGCGCTGTGGCAATAACTTCCTCGATGAATGCTAAAGAAATAGATATTGCTTTAAATAATGCCGCTTACGGCCATGTACAATTTTTATATGTTTCTCCCGAAAGAATTGAGAACGAAACGTTTCGTCAAAGATTATCCTATTTGCCTATTGGTTTAATTGCAGTTGATGAGGCACATTGCATTTCTCAGTGGGGTTATGATTTTAGACCCAGCTATATTAAGATTGCCGAGTTAAGAGAATATTTTCCGTCTGTTAATATAATTGCTGTAACAGCAAGTGCTACCAAAGATGTGGTAGAAGATATTCAACTAAAATTGAATTTTAAAAATGCGAATGTATTCCGTCAATCTTTCGAAAGAAAAAATATAAGATATGTTGTGCAGATTGAAGAAAATAAATATGAACGACTTTTAAAAATCATTCATAATATCGGTGGCTCCGGGATTGTTTATGTTCGTAATCGGAAAAAAACTGAAGAAATAGCCAAATGGTTATTACAAAATAAAATTTCGTCATCCTTTTATCATGCAGGTATTAATGCCAATGATAGAGCAACCATTCAGCAGAATTGGATAGATAATAAATCACAGGTAATTGTTGCTACCAATGCTTTTGGGATGGGGATTGATAAACCCGATGTGAGATTTGTTGTTCATTTGGATTTACCGGAAAGTTTAGAGGCTTATTTTCAGGAAGCGGGTAGGGCAGGAAGAGATGAGAAATCAGCTTACGCAGTTTTGTTGTGTAATAATTTTGATGTTGTTTCTTTGAAAGAACAATATGAGGAAAAAACGCCTAGTGTAGAAGAAATAAAACAATGTTATCAGGCCATATACAACTACTATCAAATACCAGTAGAAAGTGGCGAAGGTTTATCTGTTAGTTTCGATATCAATGAGGTAACCCGTAATTATAATATTAAGCCTGTTACTTTGTATAACTCTATCAAATCTCTTGAGAAAGAAGGATATTTTTCTTTCTTAGATAGTGGGTATGAACCGTCAAAGGTTATGATGTTGATGAATAAAGATGATTTGTATAATTATCAAATCAAATTTCCCAAATACGAGCCGGTTATAAAAGTTTTGCTCAGAAGTTATGGCGGATTATATGAACAGTATGTTCATATAAAAGAGAAAGACGTTGCTTACAGGGCTAAAATATCAGAACATGAATTGGCTATTCAATTAGAAAATTTAGCTACTCAAGGCGTCATTTCTTTTATACCTCAAACTACTTTGCCTAAGTTAATATTCCTTCAAAACAGAATTAACTTAAAGTTTGAAAGTATTAGGTTAGTTAATTATCCGGTTTTAAAAGAAAAGGCGTTAACTCGAATCAATAGTGTAATTAATTATGTTACAGAAAAAAATATTTGCAGAAGCAGATTATTATTGTCCTATTTTAATGAAACAGATTTTAAAGACTGTCATTATTGTGATGTGTGTGTCGAAAAATACAAACGTAATTTAGAAACAGAAGAGGGATTAATTGAAAATATCAAAATCGAACTTTCGCAAAGAACATTTAAATTGCAAGATTTGTTGAGTAAGTTTAATTCAGTCAATAGTAAAAGATTAAATGATTTAATTAATAAACTGATTGATGATGATGTTTTACATATTGATTCAGAGAAAAATATTTATTTAAAATAAATTATGTCAGCATTTGGAACTTTATATTTATTTCCGGTTGGATTAGGAGAATGTAACTTGGGAGATGTTTTGCCAAAACGAAATTTAGATTTAGTAAAAACCATCACTTATTTTATTGCAGAAAATGCAAAAGAAGCTAGAGCATTCTTAAAGCAATGTGCTTATCCGGAAATAAGTAAGGCTCAATTATCTTTAATTAATCAACATGTAAAAGCTGAAGAACTTGCTTCATTTTTACAGCCGTTAATTGATGGGAATGATATGGGATTAATGAGTGATGCTGGTTGTCCTGGCATAGCAGACCCGGGAGCAGATATCATAAAACTAGCACACAAAAAAGGAATTAAAGTAGTTCCTCTAGTTGGCCCAAGTTCTATTGTTTTATCCATTATGGCTAGTGGTTTTAATGGGCAAAATTTTGCCTTTAATGGTTATTTGCCAATTGATAAAGTGGAGCGAAGTAAAAAAATTAAAGAACTTGAAAATATTTGTGTAAAGTTTAAACAAGCTCAATTCTTTATTGAGACACCATATCGCAATGAAAAAATGTTTGATGATTTATTAAAAATTCTACAACCTAATACACAACTATTAGTTGCTACAAACATTACTTTGAGTGATGAATGTATTCAAGTAAAACCAATTTCTGCTTGGAAAAAAAGTAATGCTCCGGAATTTTTCAAAAAACCTACAGTTTTTGGTTTCTTCTAAATTTTTTTAGATTGTGTTTTTAGTATTTTATTTGTTGATTTACAGCCCTTTTCATCCTGTTTTTCGAAAATTAAATTTTGTCATATTATTTCTGTTAAAAAAGTGGACTTTTAAATAACTATGTACTACTTTGCGATGTGAAACACATGATTGCAAATTTATTTTGTAATTGTAATAAAAACATCGAACATGAAATCAAAAATTACTAAATCATTGGCCTTGCTATTAATGGGATCTTCGGCATTAATGGCTCAAACGGGGAAAAAGGCAACACAAGTAAAGCCCCAATTGGCTGAGGAATCAATGCAGCCTATTAATGGAAGAGGTTGTGGTACAGCTATTCCTGACGCACAATGGGAAGCACAATACCAACAATTGATTGCTCAATACAAAGCAGATCAAAGTTCAAATAAAACATTGGCGAATTATACGATTCCAGTTGTAATACATATTATTCATGGAGGTCAGGCAGTAGGAACATTTCCAAATATTTCTAACGCTCAAGCAACTTCTCAAATTTCAGTTTTAAATAATGATTTTGCAGGAACAGGTTTAAATGTAGGTAATTATCCCGCTACAGCATTCACAGCATATGCTACTGCTGCGGGCTTACCAGCAGCTAATAAAGATGGAAGTGGTCGTGTGAAAATTTCCAATTTTAATATTTCTTTTTGTTTGGCTACAATTGACAAGAATGGAAATACTATGGCTGAACCAGGAATTGATCGTGTAAATTATAATTCAATTTCAACACCAACATCATCAACATATCCTTCAAAAAATCCTGCAGCTTCAAATTATAATACTCCTGCAACTTTTCAAGCGTTTGTTGATGGTTACATTAAACCAGCTACAATTTGGGATCCAACAAAATATATGAATATTTGGACCACAGATGAAAATGCGGCTACAGGATTATTGGGTTATGCTACATTTCCTGCTGCTTCTGGCTTAACTGGAATACCTGGTGGTTCGGGAACAAATACAACTGACGGATTGTGGTGTTGGGCTAAATGCTTTGGTAATACAGGAACTTTAGACCCCACATACAATAAAGGAAGAACAGCAACTCATGAAATTGGACATTGGTTAGGTCTACGTCATATTGGAGGAGATGGAAATAATAATATTTCGGGTGATTGCGCGGCAACAGATTATTGTAATGATACTCCTCCTCAGAAAGGAGGCTTTTCTTCTGGTCAGTATGGCCAAAACTATGGTGCGCCTACTTATCCTTTACACGCTACAGGTACACTATCATGTTCGGCTTCTCCTAATGGAGATATGTTTATGAACTTCATGGATTATACTGATGATGTTGTTATGTATATGTTTACCGAAGATCAACGTACTCGCGCACAAACAGCTATGGCTAATGGTACTTACAGGAAATTATTAGGAACACATGGTTTATGTGGAACAGCTTCGCCAACTCCTGCTGTTGCCGCTTTTACTATGACTAATACTGCTTGCAATAGTACGGCAGTTTCTATTACAAATAATTCAACTGGTAGTCCAACGCCTACTTACACTTGGGTTGCAACACCTCCAACAGGCGTAACTTTCAGCCCAAATGCCAATGCAGCAAGTCCATCTATTACGTTTGCTAATAATGGTTCTTATGTTATTTCATTGTCTGCTAAAAGTGGTACAACTGCAGTTAGCACGAAAACAAATGCAATAACTATTACTACATGTACTACGCCGGCAGTATGTAACTTAACAGTTACTAACGTTGCCGCAAATGACACAATGTACGTAGGAGCTGCAGGTACCGATACTGCTACCGCAGGTTGTAGCCCGAAGGCTGGATATGTTTTTGGTTCTAACTGTTATGATGATAAAGAAAAAGCTTCTTTCTTCGCTGCATCAAAATACAGTTCAATCACTGGTCCTTATGTTACAGGAGCAGTTGTTGTTTTCTATAAAAACGGAACTGCCGGAACTACTGGTACAGCTTCTAGAGCGGTAAATTTAAAAATGTATAACGGAACTTTAGCAGCCGGACCAACAGGAACGGTAGGTGTTGCAACTGCAACTGCTAACTTAGGTTTAATAGGTGCTACAACAGCAACAAACAATATTGGTTATCTTGCTGGTGATCCTACTGTGACTTATGTTTCTAATATTGCCTTGCCTTATAAATATACATTTACGACACCAATTGCAGCACCTGCCGGCGGATTCTTCTTGTCAGTAACGACTCCAACTACAACCGGAGATACTGCAGTTGTTTTAAATGATTTCAATGCTACAGCTAATTCGTCATGGGAAATGTGGAGTGATAATTCTTGGCATGATATGAATGTAGCGTGGCCTGGTTTAATGAACAATATGTCTATATTCCCTATAATTACTTGTACAACTAAATTAAATGAAATTAATTTATTGAACAGTAATGTGAATATTATGCCTAATCCGTCAAGTGGTTTATTTAATTTAGTGGTAACATTACCTGTGGCACAAGATTTAACTGTAAATGTTACAAATACGCTTGGCCAAGTTGTTTATTCAAGTTCACATAAAGAATTTTCATCTGGGGTCCTTCCTATTGACTTAAGCGACAAAAACCAAGGTATTTACTTTGTTACTGTAAGTAATGGAGTTGATAGAAATGTTCAACGCATCGTTATTACAAAATAGTTTTTTGTAGTTAATAATTTTCCTCCTAAAGCCCCAGTAAACACTGGGGCTTTTTGTTTTTGCACACCATAAAAACGATTTCTGCTGTTTTTAATACAGTGTTATCAATATTCTTCAAAAAGACTACAATTTCTATATTTTACCTCAGAGATATTAACAGTTTGTTTTATAGACTAAAACTAATTTATTATCGATGAATAACCTTTTTTATTAAACAAATTTATTCTAAATATTTTAGTGATTTTTTTTATTAAAAGTGTTTCATTTTTTTTGAATTATCAGATGGCTTTCATTTCTTCACTGCAACTAAACACCGTATTGAAATGAAAAAAACATTTTTAAGTATTTTCGCAGCTGTTTATTTTTCGGTTGCATTGTTTGCTCAAGTGCCTCCACATAGAACCTGTGGAACTATGGATTATCATGAATATTTGAAGCTAACTCGACCCGGTTACGAAGCTGATTATATTCAATATAATCAAATGCTTGATCAGTATATGAATAGTCAACAATTTGCTTCTAGAGTTAATGGGACAGCTGCAAATATTACAATTCCAGTTGTTATCCATGTTGTTTATAACACTGCTGCTCAAAATATTTCTGATGCACAAGCTATATCTCAGTTTTCTGTTTTAGATAATGATTTTAATCATTTAAATGCAGACACTGTGAATATTCCAGTTCCATTCAGATCTGTTGCTGGAAAATCGGGCATTAGATTTTGTCTGGCAGTGAGAGACCCAAATGGTAATCCAACCACAGGTATTGTTCATAAATCAACAACAGTAACATCTTTTGTTACAGACAATAAAGTTAAATCTTCAGCAACAGGAGGGGATGACCCTTGGGATGTAACGAGATATATGAATATTTGGATTTGCCCATTGGGAAATAATTTATTGGGATATGGAGAATTTCCTACTGGTACTATAAGTAACACTTATGGTTTGGTTTTAAATTATACAGCAACTGGTACTATAGGAACAGCTACCGCACCTTTTAATAAAGGTAGAACAGGAACTCATGAGTTTGGACACTGTTTTAACTTAAATCATATCTGGGGTGATAATGGCCAGTGTGGTGCTAGTGACAATTGTACTGATACACCTCCTCAAAAAGGAGGTACAGCGGCTCCAGCAGGATGTAATTATGGAACACCAACTTTTCCTTGGCAACCAAATACTTGCACAAGACCTGATGGTGTTGCTGGAGCAAATGTCACTAATACAAATGGGGATATGTTTATGAATTTTATGGATTATACTGACGATGCAGCTATGAACATGTTTACGAAAGAGCAATGTTTGAGAATGTTAGCAGTAGTAAGCACGGCCCCTTGGAATATACTTCAGAGTTCAAATGCATGTACTCCTGTTTCAGCATTAGATGCTGGAATATCTAGTGTAATAGCTCCAGTTAATGGGTCTTCAACTTGTAATAATAATGTTACACCTAAAGTTACTCTTAATAATGCTGGTTCTACTACTTTAACTTCTGCAACCATAAATTATAAAATGGATGCTCTTACTACACAAACACTAGCTTGGTCTGGTTCTTTAGCTTCAGCAACTTCTACTGTTTTAACATTAAATGCTTATACAGGTTTATCTAATGCAGCTCATACGTTTTCTGTTTGGGTAACATCTCCAAATGGAGGTGCTGATCAAAATGCAGCTAATAATAGCATGTCTTCTACATTTACAGTTGTTTCCGCACCAGTGGGACAAGTTTTACCATTCTCTGAAAGATTTGACGCAACAACATTCCCACCAACAGGCTGGACTAAATTATTGGCTAATACTACAAATACAGCTAATACATGGTCAAGACTTGCTAATACAACAGGTATTCCTGTTGTGCCAACAACAACAGCTTGTGCAAAAATGGATAATTTTTCAGGGTCAGTTGACATTACAGGTCAGTTAGATGCTTTGAGAACTCCAGCTTTAGATTTAACTGGTGCTAACAGTACATTGAGATTAGTTTTTGATAGATCTCACAGATGGTATGGTACATCAAATGTAGATTCTTTGAATATTTATATCTCAACTGATTGTGGTGGTAGTTGGACAAGATTGTATACTAAAGGAGGTGCCCAGTTAGCTACAGTTACAGGAACTATGACAACAGCATTTACTCCAACTGCAAATTCTCAATGGGCTAGAGACAGTGTTAGTTTATCTGCTTACGTTGGTCAGCCAAGTGTTTATATAAAATTTGAATCAAGAAGTGGTTGGGGTAATAATTTATACTTAGATAACATAAATGTTAAGTTTAATCCGGCTACAGCACCCCCAGTTGCTAGTTTCTCAACAGTAGCAACAAAATGTGCAGGTTCTGCAATTACCGTTTCGGATCAATCTACAAATAGTCCTACAAGTTGGGCTTGGTCATTCCCAGGAGGAACCCCATCAACATCTACTTCGCAAAATCCAAGTGTAACATATACAGCAGGAGGTACTTATACAATCACATTAATTTCTGCTAATGCATCAGGAACAAGTACTCCTGTTTCACAAACGATTACAGTAAATGCTACACCAACTGTAGCTGTTTCAAATGCAACCATTTGCTCAGGATCTTCTGCTAACTTAATAGCTAGTGGTGCAACAACTTATAGTTGGAATACAGGTGCAACAACAGCGTCAATTTCAGTTACTCCAACAGTAGCTACAAATTACACCGTAACTGGAACAACTAACGGATGTGTAAATACAAAAACAATAAACGTTGCTGTAAATGCTACTCCTACAGTTGCTGTTTCTAATGCAACAATATGTTCCGGTTCTGCAGCAAATTTAACTGCAAGTGGAGCTGCAACATATAGTTGGAACACAGGTGCAACAACAAGTTCAGTTGCTGTTTCTCCAACAATTTCAACTACATATAGTGTAACCGGAACAACTTCTGGATGTGCTAATACTAAAACAGTTAGTGTTACTGTTAATACTACACCTACAGTTGCTGTATCAAGTGCTACTATTTGTAGAGGATCTTCAGCTAATTTAACTGCAACCGGTGCTACTTCATATACGTGGAATACAGGAGCTACTACTGCTTCTATATCTGTTACACCTACAATCACTACTAATTATACGGTAACAGGAGCAAATTCAGGATGTGTAAATACTAAAACCTTAAGTGTTACAGTAAATGCAACACCAACGGTTGCAGCTTCTAGTGGGACTGTATGTTCTGGCTCTTCTGTTAACTTAACTGCTACTGGTGCTACTTCATACACTTGGAACACAGGAGCTACAACTGCTTCTATATCTGTTACACCTACAATTACTACTAATTACTCGGTAACAGGCACAAATGCATTAGGTTGTACGAATACTAAAACACTAAGTGTAACCGTAAACGCATTACCAAGTACAGCAGTAAGTAGTTCTACAATATGTGCAGGTTCAACTGGAACCTTAGTTGCTTCAGGAGCGAGCACTTATTCATGGAATACTGGTGCTACAGGAGCAAGTATTGCTGTTTCTCCAACAGTTAATACAACTTATACGGTGACAGGAACTTCAGCTGCAGGTTGTGTTAAAACTGCAACAGCATCTGTTACAGTAGGAAGTGCACCTTCTATCGCTGTAAACTCTACATCCATTTGTTCTGGTTCTTCAGCAACTCTTTCTGCTACTGGTGTAACAACTTATACTTGGAATACTGGGGCAAATACATCATCTATTTCTGTTTCTCCTGCAGCAACAACTGTTTATACAGTGAGTGGTAATTTAACAGGTTGTACTTCAATAGCTACAAAAACGGTTTCTGTAAATGTGGCTTCTAATCCTACAGTTGCAGTTTCAAATGCTACAGTTTGTTCTGGCTCTTCAGCTAATTTAAATGCAACTGGTGCTTCATCATATACATGGAATACAGGTGCTACTACATCATCAATTTCTGTTACTCCAACTGTAACGTCTAATTATACAGTTACAGGAGCTAATGCAAGTGGTTGCGTGAATTCGAAAGCAGTTAGTGTAACAGTAAATAATTTACCTAATGTAACTGTAAACAGTGCAACGATTTGCTCTGGTAGTTCAGCTAATTTAGTTGCTTCAGGAGCATCTACTTATACTTGGAACACAGGCGCTAATGGAGCAAATTTATCTGTTTCTCCTACATCAAATACTTCATACAGCGTTGCTGGATCTTCAGCTGCTGGTTGTGTGAATTATGCAGTTTCAAATGTTGTTGTTACTAGCGCACCTTCTATATCTATAAACTCTGCAACAATATGTTCTGGTTCAACAGCAACATTAACAGCTAGTGGTGTAACAACGTATACTTGGAGTACATTGTCAAATGCAACAAGTATTAATGTTAATCCTACTGCTACTACAGTTTATTCTGTTGCAGGAACTTTATCAGGTTGTACAACTATTGCAACTCAAACAGCTGTTGTTACTGTTAATTCTTTACCGGTAGTAACATTAGGCGCAATTTCAGGACCATTATGTACAACTGATGCAGCAGTTGCATTGTCAGGTAGCCCGGCTAATGGTATTTATTCAGGTGTTGGTGTTACAGGATCTAGTTTTGACCCTGCTTTATCGGGTGCTGGTTCGTTTACTGTATCTTATTATTATACAGATAATAACAGTTGTTCTTCAGTAGCAACGCAAACAGTAGATGTAAGTGTTTGTACAGGAATTAACGAAATAAATGATGCCGCTGTTACAATTTATCCTAATCCTACAAAAGATGTTATTCACGTTAAGATGGATGCTTCTTTAGTAGATAATGCAACTATTAACTTATACGATGCAATAGGTAAATTAGTAATTAGCGAAAGAGTGAATAATACGACAACTACCTTAAACCTAAAAGATTTTGCTACAGGAATGTACACAATAAGAGTGGTTGCAGAAGGAAAGCAAAGTATTATTAAAGTGATTAAACAATAAGAATTATAATTCTTATTGCAATAAAAAAGGTCTTACTATTTATAGACTGAACCCAAAAGTTTAGACAAAATTAAAAATTAATTTGGATTGTAATGA
>DAORKG010000002.1:96506-163081 GCA_035439445.1 Bacteroidia bacterium | reverse complement strand
GGTGTTTATCAATAAGTCAAAGATACATTTTGAAAGCAAATCACAACCAACGTTAGGGGCTGGATTTACTGGCGGTTGGTGTTTATCAATAAGTCAAAGATACATTTTGAAAGCAAATCACAACACGGATTTCCATCTTCATCAAGTGCCATAGGTGTTTATCAATAAGTCAAAGATACATTTTGAAAGCAAATCACAACCCATAAGGATATGCAGCATTTATTGCATCAGGTGTTTATCAATAAGTCAAAGATACATTTTGAAAGCAAATCACAACTCGTGTAATTGCTCTATGCGGCGTTTTTCTGGTGTTTATCAATAAGTCAAAGATACATTTTGAAAGCAAATCACAACAACGCACCGGATTTCCTGCATGAGCTGCAAGGTGTTTATCAATAAGTCAAAGATACATTTTGAAAGCAAATCACAACTTAGACTTATTGATTCTAAAAATTTAAAAGGGTGTTTATCAATAAGTCAAAGATACATTTTGAAAGCAAATCACAACCCCCCCCATTGATTTGCCATTGCATTTGCTGGTGTTTATCAATAAGTCAAAGATACATTTTGAAAGCAAATCACAACATACAAGTGCTTATTTTTAGGCGTTGCCGTGGTGTTTATCAATAAGTCAAAGATACATTTTGAAAGCAAATCACAACAGGTTTACACCTGCTTTTTTTAGATCCTTTGGTGTTTATCAATAAGTCAAAGATACATTTTGAAAGCAAATCACAACAACTCTCGTACAAAAGATTATCAAAAAGATGGTGTTTATCAATAAGTCAAAGATACATTTTGAAAGCAAATCACAACCACAAAAAACACCGTCAATTTTAGCAAATGGGTGTTTATCAATAAGTCAAAGATACATTTTGAAAGCAAATCACAACATAGCGAACAATTAATAAATAACGTTATTTGGTGTTTATCAATAAGTCAAAGATACATTTTGAAAGCAAATCACAACTTGCACCTGATAGTTTAGTAAAACGTTCGTGGTGTTTATCAATAAGTCAAAGATACATTTTGAAAGCAAATCACAACCATTAAGAGTTAAACCATACAGAGATAAAGGGTGTTTATCAATAAGTCAAAGATACATTTTGAAAGCAAATCACAACGAAACTTCATTTGTTCCACAATATTCGACTGGTGTTTATCAATAAGTCAAAGATACATTTTGAAAGCAAATCACAACTGAGCTGTCAAATTAGCTACCTTTTCATTAGGTGTTTATCAATAAGTCAAAGATACATTTTGAAAGCAAATCACAACTGATTTATAGTAATCAGGTCATTTATTACAGGTGTTTATCAATAAGTCAAAGATACATTTTGAAAGCAAATCACAACTCAACGTTTAATGTAGGAGTAGCAGCTCCTGGTGTTTATCAATAAGTCAAAGATACATTTTGAAAGCAAATCACAACTACTGTTCCAATAGTTAATTCACTAGTATTGGTGTTTATCAATAAGTCAAAGATACATTTTGAAAGCAAATCACAACATGACGATCAGGGAGAAATTAAATACGCATGGTGTTTATCAATAAGTCAAAGATACATTTTGAAAGCAAATCACAACGTAGAGGGTTATTATCCTAATTACGACTGTGGTGTTTATCAATAAGTCAAAGATACATTTTGAAAGCAAATCACAACTAATCCTCCGTTATAAAAATGCAATGATCAGGTGTTTATCAATAAGTCAAAGATACATTTTGAAAGCAAATCACAACAAGGAGCGAATTGATTGACATTGCTAATAAGGTGTTTATCAATAAGTCAAAGATACATTTTGAAAGCAAATCACAACTTATTGTTAATTGTTGAAGGTATAAGGTATGGTGTTTATCAATAAGTCAAAGATACATTTTGAAAGCAAATCACAACATTACTCGCGATGGACAAACATTTTACGAGGGTGTTTATCAATAAGTCAAAGATACATTTTGAAAGCAAATCACAACGCAACCCATGGTCTATTAAATAGCGCATCAGGTGTTTATCAATAAGTCAAAGATACATTTTGAAAGCAAATCACAACGGTCCATTTTCTTTTTTAAAACTTCAACGTGGTGTTTATCAATAAGTCAAAGATACATTTTGAAAGCAAATCACAACCAATTACAGGCTACCAAAACTTAACAACTCGGTGTTTATCAATAAGTCAAAGATACATTTTGAAAGCAAATCACAACTTTGTCGTCCCATTTTAAACTTGTAAATTAGGTGTTTATCAATAAGTCAAAGATACATTTTGAAAGCAAATCACAACATCTTCATCTTCTTCAAAAAAAAATCCATCGGTGTTTATCAATAAGTCAAAGATACATTTTGAAAGCAAATCACAACGTATAACTCCAATCAATAATTGGGTATGCTGGTGTTTATCAATAAGTCAAAGATACATTTTGAAAGCAAATCACAACATAACTAAAACAATTAAAAAAATGGAAAATGGTGTTTATCAATAAGTCAAAGATACATTTTGAAAGCAAATCACAACATATCACTAATGAGAGACTTACCGGATGGAGGTGTTTATCAATAAGTCAAAGATACATTTTGAAAGCAAATCACAACGCACTCCATTTTCTTTTTTATAACCACCACGGTGTTTATCAATAAGTCAAAGATACATTTTGAAAGCAATAGTAGTATAAATTATCAATCAACCACAAACTTATCTGCTAAATTATTTTTAGCAATCCATGTATCCAATGCTAGTTTAAATTCAGCATTTTCACTCATCATATCCGTGCGAAGGGTAATGGCTTTTTTATTATAGTTAACAAAGTACGTTAAACCATGACGTGTTTCTATTTTTTGAATTTCTTTAGCGCTTGTAGTATCGATTTTATTAGTTGAAATAATCAAAACATCATCAACCAAAGCTACAAAACAAAGATTTTTAACTCGTCTCCAAATTGTCACTACAATTTCAGTAAAGGCAACTAAAAAACATAAAAATGCCATATATTTAATAATGCTCCCTGAAACATATAATAACACACCAATACAAGTAAAAGAAATTATTTTGATAATTCGTTTGGCTACAAAACCATCGGGAAAATAAATAAATTTTTGTGTGCCGGTTTTTACCTGAGAAAGAGCATATGCCTCAAAACATGAAGCAAAAACGTATAACAATCCCATTCCTAAAAAAATATAACGCACTTCTTTATAGCCTATGTATTGAGTAAATACAAATATTAACGAGATAACAATAAGCGCTAATAGTACCAGATTTTTAAAAAGAATAGAAAAAAGAGAGTTCATTAATTTGATTTAATAAAATTAAAATACATGCTTTTCTGCATGGTAAGAAGACCTAACTAACGCCCCGCTTTCAACGTATCTAAAGCCTTTTGAAAGAGCATATTCTTTCCATTTAGCAAACTCATCCGGGTGCACATATCTTGCAACAGGTAAATGTTTTGGAGTTGGTTGTAAATATTGTCCTATAGTTAACACATCACAATTAACCGCCGCTAAATCATTTATAGTTTCTATCACTTCTTCTTCTGTTTCACCCAAACCAACCATTAAACCACATTTAGTTCTTACTCCCGCATCATGCAAACGTTTCAAAACTTCCATACTTCTATCGTACTTAGCTTGGATACGAACTTGAGCTGTTAAACGACGTACTGTTTCGATATTGTGCGAAACAATATCCGGTTTTACATCAATAATACGTTGCAGATTTTCCCACTTACCGGCAAAGTCAGGAATCAAACATTCAAATTTTGTTTCAGGACTAATTTCACGAATGGCTTTAATTGTCTCTGCCCAGATAATAGAACCACCATCTTTTAAATCATCTCTGTCTACGGATGTAATCACACAATGTTTTACACCCATTAATTTTACTGAATTTGCAACACGTTTTGGTTCATCCCAATCCGCTGGCTTCGGCTTACCTGTTGCCACAGCACAAAATCCACAAGAACGTGTACAGATATTCCCTAATATCATAAATGTAGCCGTACCTGCGCCCCAACACTCACCCATGTTCGGGCAATTACCACTTTCGCAAATAGTGTGTAATTTATGCTTAGCAACAATACCTCTAACTTTTAAATACTCTTCGCCAATTGGCAACTTCACTCTTAGCCAATCCGGTTTGCGGGGTTTTTCAAGAATATTTTTTGCGTGATTATCTTCCATTTTTAGAACCATTTTTTACCAAACACAAAACCAACATATAATGTTACAATAAAGTTTTCGGCCGGATTATGAGCCATAATTGGCAATGCTTTAGGATAGTAGTCGAAAATAACTCCTGTTTCAATTGCCTTTACTTTATTAGAAAACGGAGCATATTCAAAACTTAAATTTGCTTTCGCATAAAGTCCCGGGTAAACTTTCATCTCTCCCAAACCATCAATAAGAGGCCCCTTACCGGAGATACTATCAATCGTATGAACTTCAGGATCATATCTTACAGACTCTTGGTAACTCACTTCTGATGATGTTTTACGAAACACCAAAACATAATTTGGCTTAGCAAATGAAACATTTCCTCCCAAGAAATAGGCTGATCTGATTTCAACTGATTTTCTATCTGAACGTCTGAATATAGTTGTTTGATACCCTACCCCTGCTCTAAACAATACAACACTATTTAATTTTCCGTAAACAAATCGTTTATTATTATCTGCATTATTAGAAACTTTGATCTCTTTTGGATGCTTCATGTTTAAAGCCTCTACCTCTAACAAACGTTTTCTGGTACCTGTAACGTGCTTTGCTCGCATGAAATTAATTCCAAAGCCGCGACTATGAGCAAAAACTCCAAATGACATTTCATTTCGATACAATACATTTGGATCCTGTCCATTAGCTAGTGCCTGGGTAGTGCTTTGCGAAAAGCAAAAATCAGACAGAAACAAAATCAAAAATATGTATACAATTCGCTTTATCATGTGATAACAAAAGTAACTAATAATTTATTAATAAAATACCCAATGCTTTATTATATTTGAGATAAAATATAGCTCATGATTACCAGTAAAGTAACCTATTTAGGGGAATTAAGAACGGAAGCAACACATATTCAATCTAACACAACGATTTATACAGATGCTCCAAAAGATAACCACGGAAAAGGCGAAATGTTTTCGCCAACAGATTTAGTAGCAACAGCGCTAGCAAGCTGTATGATTTCTATTATGGGAATTGTTGCCATGAAAGATGGTATAACTCCGGTTGATGGTGCAACGGCAGAAGTTACAAAAATTATGTATGCTGACCCTAGAAGAATTGGAGAAATACATATTACGGTAACTTTCCCAAAAAAAGATTTTACAGATAAAGAGAAAAAAATATACGAGCATGCTGCATACACATGCCCAGTTGCAAAAAGTTTGCACCCCGACCTAAAACAAGTAATTACATTTATTTGGTGATTAAACCTTCGCGGCTTCTAATATTTCAACTGCATTAATTCCATTGTGAGAATTATGATATATGCATTTGCCATTTTTAATTAAAAGAACCTGCGGAGAAGCATGTTCTACATTGAACAAAGAAGCTATTTCGTTTGAGATATCTCTGTGATTTAATAAATCGAGATAATAAGCGGGGATTTGCTCATCATCATTCCACTTAGTTTCTAAGCGATTAAGAGCCATAGAACTTATGGAACATCTGGTGCTATGTTTAAATAAAAGAACAGCATGTATATGCTGTTCTTTAGAAAGATCTTGAATGTCGTTTAACTGACTAATGTCTGATAACTTATGCCAATGCATAAAAATTAAACAGATTTTTTAGCAGAAATTGTTGTATTAGCTTTAGAGTAAGCAGGGCATTTTTCGTGCGATTTGCAAGAAGTTAATGATGCACAAAAAGCAATTAACAAGGCTGATAGTAAAGCTAATTTTTTCATAATTTTCAATTTTAAAAATAAATAGAGTAACAAATATATATTAATTTCGCTAAGAACAAAAAAAAAGCCTGAGAAAAATCATGTTTTTTTAATGACAAACAATTAACAATTTATATGATTGAGAAAATTATTGGTAATTCTTGGGATTTAAAATTAAAAGACGAGTTTAATTCGCCTTATATGGAAAAACTGAAAGAGTTTTTAAAAGCGGAACGTGCCAACCACACCATTTATCCAAAAAAAATAGAGGTGTTTAATGCTTTTAAATTAACACCGTTTGAAAATGTAAGGGTTGTTATCCTGGGACAAGATCCTTATCACGGACCAAATCAAGCACATGGATTAAGTTTTTCGGTTAATTATGGCGTAAAAATTCCACCTTCTTTAGCAAACATATACAAGGAGCTAAAATCTGATATTGGCTTTTCAATTCCTTCCCATGGGAATTTAACAACCTGGGCCAATCAAGGGGTTCTATTACTAAACGCAACATTAACTGTAAGAGCCGGAGAACCTGCAAGTCACCAAAAACAAGGGTGGGAAGTATTTACAGACGCTGTTATAAAAAAAATATCCGATGAAAAAGAGCACTGCGTTTTTTTGTTATGGGGAAATTTTGCGAAATCAAAAACCAACTTAATCGATTTAGAAAGACATTTGGTATTAACTGCCCCACACCCATCACCTCTTGCAGGTGGTGCATTTTTTGGCTGCAAACATTTTTCAAAGACAAATGAATACTTAAAATCTAAAAAATTGTCAGAAATAAACTGGACTGTTCCCGACATGAATTTGTTTCAATAAATGGTTCATAATAATTTCTGTATAATGTTTGTATTAATAAAACATTATAATTAGGTTTAGAGAAATCTTTGAACAATAAATTGAACCATGATCAGTATCCAAAAACAAGTTTTATTGTTGTCAGAATTTCATTTTAAAGAATTCTCTGAATATCTCTTAAACACAAACGCAGAGTTACCATACAAATTGGTAACAACTATTCGTCATTCAAAAAAGCATCACGAATCAGATGAATTATGCAAACTTATTTATGGCGATTCAGCAGAAAAAACGAAAAAGAAATTCCTTCAATTAACTCATCATACGTTTAAACTTAGTGGTTTTTTAAGTAGAAACTATACAAATTACTTAAAGCACAATTTACAAGTTATTGAAGAATTATTGAGCAAAGGTGAAAAGCAAAAAGCAAATGACATCGCAGACTGGTTGTATGATGTTGCCGAAAAAATTGAAGATTACACAACATTAATTGAAGTAACCAAATTTTTTGCGCAACAATGTTTCATAACTGAGTCAAAAGACGCAAACAAATATCATAAAAAAGTAAAAGAATATATTGAATTAGAACAAATTAAAAATTCAATTTATTTATACTTACGAGAAAATTTATTTTTTAAAGGCAAGGAAAATATTTCTAAATCACAAGCTAATAAAGACTTAGCATTCTTTAATCAATATATTGATCACAAGTCAAACTCAATTAATATTTTGGCTCGTTTTGGGAAGTATTATGAGTTAAGTTTTTTAAGTCATCCTGATTTTTTTAAACCAGAAACCATAAAAGGGTTAGATGATTTAGAAAGAGACTTTTTGAATAATGCTCATGTTTGCTTTCACTACTTAGATGACATGTATTTTAAAATATTGGGATTACGTTTACAATTAGACGTAAACAATAATAATACAGAATCAATGTTACAGGAAGTTAAGAAAATGAACAGTATCAGCTCTTTCTTAAAGTTCTGGAAAAGCTACATCAACATACCAGAAATATTTTCTTTTTCTGTACAAGCAAGCCATTATCTCAGTTCTTACGCATTTATTTTCAGGGATGATTATCATAAAACATTACCTCACGACATAAAAGAAAATATTTTGTTTTTAAAACAAAAATTAGAATCGGAATTATCTAAAAACATTTGGGATGACGGTGAATATATAATCAAACTTATCAACCTAAAGTGTTTTTATTCAGCTATACTATTAACCGGCGACAATAATGATAAGTCTAAGTCTGTGAAAATACTGGAAGATACTTTGGTGTCTTACCAGCAAATTCCATTTCAAAAATTTTTAGATGGAATGTTTGTTGCCTTAATCATGGGTTACTTTAGCTTATCTCAATACGATAAAGTTATCACAACCTATAAACGCTACAAAAAAATAACATCGGATCAAATTGTTGTTAAGGAAAATGATTTAACGATTGACGCCTATTATTTTACTGCACAATACTTAACTAATCAACGGAAACAATACATCGAAAAATTAAAGGCAACATTTGATGATGCCGGTGATTTTGAACATGTAAGAGCTTTGATTGCAGAATTAGTTAAATATTACAATATACCGGTTAAGCTTTAACTGTGAGCGGAATATACATTCATATTCCATTTTGCAAGCAAGCTTGTCATTACTGCGATTTCCATTTTTCTACTTCTTTAAAAAATAAAGAAGCTTTAGTAAAAAGCATTATTATCGAAATGGATAATCGTATTGATTATTTACCCAATAAAACAATTGAGACAATTTATTTTGGTGGCGGGACTCCAAGTTTACTTTCTGAAAAAGAAACATTTCAGATACTCGAAAAAATATATAAACAATACAAGGTTTCAAATGATGTTGAAATAACTCTGGAATGTAACCCGGATGATTTGTCGGATGAGAAACTGAAAGAATTAAAACGATTAGAAATAAACCGTTTGAGTATTGGTTTACAAAGTTTTGATGACGAGGAATTAATTTGGATGAACAGAGCTCATAATGCCAATCAAAGTGAGTCTTCTGTGAAACGAGCACAAGACAGAGGTTTTGAAAACATTACTGTTGATTTAATTTATGGCTCAAAGTATTCTAATTTAAGTAATTGGAAAAAAACACTGGATAAAGTAATTGACTTGCAAGTGCCTCATATTTCAAGTTACAACTTAACTATTGAGGAAAAGACCAAATTAGGTCATGATTTTAAAGTAAAAAAAGAAGTTGCCATAGATGATGAGAAAAGTTCGGAGTTGTTTTTAGAAATGATCGATCGTTTAGAAAAACATAATTTTATTCATTATGAAATTTCAAACTTTGCTAAGGAAGGATTTTTTAGCAAACATAATTCAAATTACTGGAAAGGGGAACATTATTTAGGACTGGGACCTTCAGCCCATTCGTTTGACGGCAAGTCAAGGCAATGGAATATTGCAAACAATAACCTTTATATAAAGTATCTACAAGAAAAATCAGAAATCTATTTTGAGAAAGAAATTTTAACAGAAGCTGAAAGGTATAATGAATATATCTTAACCTCTCTAAGAACTATTTGGGGCATAGATATAAATTATTTAAAAACTAATTTTAATTCAGATTTCGTGAAAGACTTCAATAATAAAATTTCTGATTACATTAAACAGGAAACGATAGTTGTAAAAGACACTACATATACTCTTACCGAAAAAGGCAAGCTACTAGCTGATAAAATAGCAAGCGAATTATTTGTTTAGCATGTGCAATTTTTATTTAAAATTGTAAAGCTACATAAATGTTATATCAAAAAATATACTGAAAAGCCTATTAACAAAGAGAATAGAAAAAGAAACACATCTTTTATATGATTTTAGGAACTTGATTATGATTGTTTTTCAATTCAATTAAAAATAAAACTAGTAGATAGTTTTGCGATACAATATCTAATATTTTAAAGCAACTATTAACTTATGAAACAACTTGTTCTTCTTATCTTATTAAACATTACATTCAATCACATTCAGTCTCAAACATGCAAAGAAGTTATTGGCTACTATCCAAACTGGCAGTGGTACGATAGAGCAAAATTGGTGAAACCAACAACAATTGCATACTCTAAATATTCAATTATTAATTATTGTTTTTTCAAGCCAGAAGCTAGTGGCTTAATTTCAAATACAGATACATGGGCTGATGAAAATTTATTACAAGGTCAAATTAATTGGTCAACAACGCCTGTAAGTTACTATCCAAACACATCAATTATTGATTTGGCTCATAATGCCGGAACAAAGGTAATGGTATCAATAGGAGGATGGACATTATCAGATAATTTTCCGACTATAGCTGCCAACCCAAGTAAAAGAGCATTGTTTGCTTCTGAGTGCAACCGTTTATTAAAATTCTATAAGTTTGACGGAATTGATATTGACTGGGAATATCCAGCATATGCAGCACATTCAGGAACAGCAGCTGATAAACAAAACTTCACCTTGTTACTTCAACAAATTAAAGATTCAATAACTGTACTTGGTAATCAAAATGGCAAAAATTACAAATTATCAGCATGCTTTAGCGCTGATCCTACAAAAGCAGATGATATTGAATGGAATAATGTTTCAACTATTTTGGATATGATTAATTTAATGTCATACGATTTTTTCGGAGCATTTGATTGTATGGCAAACCACAACTCACCATTATACGCTCCGACTTCAGGTGATCCAAATTTTAATATCCATAGTGCATTTACTATGCTCACAAATACCTATGGCGTTCCTGCTAATAAAATAAACATTGGCACGGCATTTTATGGTCGCTCACAAACCGGAGCCACAACTTTGCATCAACCAACTAATTGCGGTGAGGATAATGTGACTTTTGCATTAGATGCGGGAACCCCGTTATATTTTAACATTGTAGATAAAATGAACTTATTTGATTACCACTGGGATAACATTGCAAAAGTTCCATACTTAACAGGTAAATCATCAGGTTCAGCTGCAGGAACTTTTGTTTCATACGATAATAAACAATCTATTGGGATGAAAGCAGAATACATTGTAAACCATAATGCTAGAGGAACAATTATTTGGGAAATAACCGGTGATTATATGGAAACAGCAAATGGTTCGGGTATTGTTGCAGGAACACCTTTGTTAGACACCATGAATTATGTTTTTTGCCATACCACTGTTACTTCAATTTATGAAACTGTTAATGAGATAATCGAAATTTATCCAAATCCATCTTCAAACAATCTAAATATCAATATCGCAAATAATGAACTGTTTTTCATGTCCATATACGATTGCAAGGGTTCGATTATAAAAACAGAAAAACTTCACGAAGGCAATAACAAAATAGAATTAGACGAAGTTCAAAGTGGAATTTATTTTATAAAACTCGAAGGAAGGGATGGTGTTTATAATAAAAAATTAATAATCAGTCGTTAATCCTCATTATCATTCAAAATATCAAAAATTAAATCTTTTTCATACCCTTTAGATAAAGCGTAACTCATTAACTTGAACTTTAATTTTGTTTGGTTTGTTTCTTTAATGAGTTTACGTTTTGTCTCAATTATCTTTTTTAATGTATTGATGTATTCATCTTCATCAATTTGCTGAAGCGCTTTTTTCAAACAATAATCACTCACGCGTTTTTGTTTTAACTCCTGTTTGATTTTGATTCTTCCCCATTTTTTAATGGCAAATTTTCCATGAGCAAATGTCATGGCAAAACGCTCCTCATTTAAAAAATTATCCTGAATTAACTGACTAATAATGTTCTCTACAGCGTCAGTCCACATGCCTAATTCATATAATTTATCACGAGCTTCCTGCTGCGAACGCTCCTGATAAGAACACCAACCTTGCATTTTAACTAAAGCAAGATGAGGGTCGGTTATTTTTATGGACTCTTTCTTTTTAAACACAAACAAATTTAAACAATAAATGATTTATATTTTCGTTATAAGTATGTGAAAAATCGATTAATAATTTCCTTTATACTAATTATACACTATGTAAATTCACAAAATATAGCTGATACTATACCTATTTGTAAAAATGTAATATCATTAGAATTAGCAGGTTCAAGTTGTAATATAATAAGTGTGCATTATGACAGAACTATAAAAATGACTCACAAAAACTTTTATACTATTGACATTGGAATTGGGTATATGCCTTATTTGAATTCAAATAAAACAAACCAAATATTTGGAACTTCTATTGGAATTGATTGGAATAATAAGCTTTACAAAAAGAATCATATCTCAAGTGGTATTGGATTAGCTTACTCTGACGGTTTTTTTCAATATGGATATTCCAATGAAATGAAAAAAAATTATAAAGTACTATATGCTAGTTTACGATTAGGATATAAATTTCAGAGAACAACAAAGGGCTTATTTATAAAATTTATGGCTACGCCGATATTTAGAATTTATGAATTTTCAGAGTTGCCATCCTCAGCACCAATTATATTTCCACTAATGGAAATTGGAATAGGTTATTCTTTCTAAACTTAGTTTTTGTTTAATTAATGATTTTATATCTTTGATTTGCAATTATGTTACAATTACCTGCCGAATTTATAAACTCTATTTCCTGTTGTAAAGGATTTGACGAGCAAGCATTTATCGACGCTCATCAAACCAGTTCGCCAACAAGCATTCGTATAAATCCATTTAAAAAAACTCAACTTAAGTTTAATTTGGATAACCATGTTCCTTGGAACCAAAAGGGGTTTTATTTAGAGGAGCGTCCGAATTTCACACACGATATATTATTTCAAGCAGGATGTTACTATG
Source organism: Bacteroidia bacterium (assembly GCA_035439445.1). Lineage (GTDB taxonomy): Bacteria > Bacteroidota > Bacteroidia > B-17B0 > Aurantibacillaceae > UBA4416. The sequence goes on along the minus strand of DAORKG010000002.1, from coordinate 150,607 downwards.
TGCAAGAAGCCGGATCAATGTTTATTGAACATGCTTTAACATCTTGCGTAGATTTCAATCAAAATATTTCGGCATTTGATGTATGTGCTTCACCGGGCGGAAAAAGTACTTTACTTAATTCATTACTTAATGAAAATAGTTTCTTGGTTGCTAATGAAATTATTAAACAACGCTCGGAAGTATTGGCACAAAACTTGAGCAAATGGGGAACCTGCAATGTAGTAGTCACTAATAATGACCCTAGCTCCTATTCTGAAATTAATGATGTATTTGATATTGTTTTAGTTGACGCACCATGCAGTGGCTCTGGATTATTCAGAAAACAACATGATGCTGTTGATGAATGGAGTTTAGACAATGTAAATTTATGCAGTCAACGACAAAAGCGCATTTTATCAGATATTATAGGCACACTAAAACAAGGAGGTACTTTAATATATTCTACCTGCTCCTATTCACAATCAGAAAATGAAGAGATTACGGATTGGCTGGTACAAGAATTTGGATTAATCAGTGTTCAAGTTCCGCTTCAAGAAAAATGGGGGATCATCGAAACACAAAGTAATAATCATAGAGCATTTGGCTATCGTTTTTATCCTGACAAAACACAATCAGAAGGCTTTTTTTGTGCTGTACTTAAAAGACTTGGAGATACTGACAATCATCAGGCGAGAAAACCAAAACACGAAGCTTTTTCAATTATTAAACCTAAAGAGAAAGAATTATTTAAAAATTGGGTTGATGAATTAGATAATCATCTTATTACAAAATTTAAAGATGATTATTTATTGACCAACCAAATTACATTAGACTTCATTAACAAATATTCAAATTTATATTACAAAAAAGTTGGCACCACGATTGGGAGTTTAATTAAAAATGAAGTTATACCTCATCAAGATTTAGCATGGAGCATTCATCGTTCAAATAAAATTCAGTCAATAGAATGTAACGAACAACAAGCACTTCAATTTTTAAAGAAAGAATTGCAAAGCATTGATGGTAATAAAGGTTGGAATCTAATGACATTTAACGGCTTTGGAATTGGATGGATTAAACATTTAGGCAATAGATTAAATAATTATTTACCTAATGAATTTAGAATTTTAAAATAATTAATTTTACAATAAACAATATATTATGTTCGGGAAATTTGGAGACATGATGGGCAAATTGCAAGAGATGAAGCAAAAAGCCGATGAATTAAAATTAAAATTAGATAACACTATCATAAACGTTGAAGGTGCCGGTGGTGATATTAAAATTGCCATAACAGGTAACAGGGAAATTAAATCATTAACCATTGCTCCGGGTTTACAACACGGAGATAAAGAAGAATTAGAGGAGCAATTAACAGTTACTCTAAACAAAGCTTTATTTAAAGCGAACGAATTAAATGAAAATGAAATGAAATCAGTGGCGAGTGGTATGCTGCCAGGAATAATGTAAAACAATGTTTAAGAAAATCAACATAATTATAATTATTTCATTTACAATAACTAAATTAATAGCTCAAACTACAACAATTAATACTATTAATGGCAGTCAAGATGTATTGCAATTTTCGGAAAATAAAAAATTCTATTCCGGATTAAAATTAAAAAACAATAAAACGGTTCGTTTTCGTAAAAACATAGTTTTAAATTATGTGATCAATCAAAAAACTATTACTGTTCAAGACTCAGCTATTTTCTCATACATACCAAAATTTAGTAAAACATATTCTAACTTAAAGCATATAGAACATAAAAACTTCAAAAGTTTTTTATACGATTCTACTGTTAAAATTAGCGAGAAACAATTTTTTGCAATTTCGAAAAACATAAATCATACTCCAATTCAATTATTAACAAAGCGTTTCAAGAAAAATAAAACAATTAGAACCGCGCTAAATTATTCTGGCGCTACTATTGGAGTAGCAGGATTAGCTTGTTTTGCCTATAGCGCTATGAACTCATCTGGGAAATCACAATCAACCTACGCAGATGAGCAGCGCGAAAAAAATCAAACAATAGAATTTTTCGGCAGCTCACTTCTTGGCATATCAGGCATACTATTTATATGTACTATTATTCCGAGTGTGAAAAACCATAAAATATTACATAAAAAAATGGTAGCTGAATACAACTACCACTTAAACAAAAGTAACTAATATGATTACAATAAGTCGTTTGCCAAATTAGCCAACTCACTACGCTCACCTTTTTGCAACGTGATATGTGCGTATAGTGGCTGACCCTTTACCTTATCAATTAAATAACTCAATCCATTTGATTGTGCATCTAAATATGGTGTATCAATTTGGTAGATATCTCCAGTAAAAATAATTTTGGTATTCTCACCTGCACGCGTAATAATAGTTTTTACTTCGTGTGGCGTTAAGTTTTGAGCTTCATCTACAATAAAAAACATATTACTTAAACTGCGCCCACGAATAAATGCCAAAGGACAAATCACGATTTTTTCATTTTCAATCATTTCATTGATTGCTTTTAATTCCCTGTCTTTATCTGAGAACTGACTCTTAATGAATTTTAAATTATCCCATAGCGGCTCCATGTACGGATTTAACTTTGAAGTAACATCACCAGGTAAGTAACCAATATCTTTATTACTCAAGGGAACAATAGGACGAGCCAAATAAATTTGGTGATAATTACGGCGTTGCTCTAAAGCACCTGCTAATGATAATAATGTTTTTCCTGTTCCTGCAACACCTTGAATACTCACTAATTTAATATCAGGATTCATGATGGCATCCAAAGCAAATGATTGTTCTGCGTTTTTAGGAATGATGCCATACGAAGAAGTTTTAGTAACACGCTTTAATGACTTTGATGAATGCTCGTAGCGAGCCAAAACAGATGCATTTCCATTTTTTAAAACGTAGTAATGATTATCCTCTGGAGTTTCTTTCTTTAAAACATCTTTTACTAAGCAAGAGCCTTTCTCATAAATCGTATTTATCGTATTAGGATTTACTTTATCTATTGTACTGTTACCTGTATATAATTCATCAACAGCTAATATTTTTCCTGTAGTATAATCTTCAGCATGCAGATTTAATGATTTAGCTTTAATTCGCAGATTAATATCTTTAGTAACTAAAATTACTTTTCTGTCAGGATTAGTTTCTGCCGTATATAAAGCCGCATTTAATATACGATGATCTCCTTTACGTTCTTGAAAAACTTTCTCAGCATCAATTTTTGACGAATTATGCATTTCTATTTTAAAATTCCCGTGAGTTCTTCCGTTAATTGGAGTCCATTCTTGAAGCAAATGATTTCCCGACATGCTGTCAACATAACGTGAAAATTCTCGAGCGGCAAAGTTTTTAGTGTCGTTTCCTTTTTTAAAGTTATCTAACTCTTCCAGAACTGTAATTGGAATAACAACATCATGCTCCTGGAAGTTTTTAATTGCGGTATGATCATAAATAATCACTGAAGTATCAAGAACAAATATTTTTCGCTCACTACTTTTTGAAACTGTCTTCTTTGCCATAAAACTAAATTTTAGATTTATATAAATCTATCTGTTTTAACATACAAAAGCTAAAAAAACGAGGAATAGAAATAAACACTAAATTGTTTAAAGTCCATTTGTTAAATTTTCGGGAGAATTATTGGAAAAATTGATTTTATAAACTCCCTTCATTATATTTACTAGTAACTAAACACCATTAAACATGAAGAACTTTTTAATATTTTGTTTTATTGCCACAATATCTATTTCTAAAATATCTGCACAGTGTATGTTGGCACCTGTGTTACTTAACCAAAGAATTTCAAATTCTTCTGATGTTATAGAAGGTAAAGTTATAAATCAGGTGTCGTTTTGGGACCAAACACACTCTAATATATACACATCTAATTTAGTAGAAGTTTACAAGTCATTTAAGAGTTCATCAGCTCCATATATTGAAGTTATTTCTGAAGGTGGTACAGTTGGTCTTGATAAAGAAGAAGTGCATCCCTCATTGGAATTGAGTATTGGAGATATTGGTGTATTTACATTAAATCAAAACAGCCTACCTAGTCAATTTGGCAAATCAGTTTATGAAGCATATGGTAGTTCACAAGGCTTTATTAGATACAATGTTACTGAAAACGAAGCTAATGAACCATTTGAAAAATATACAAATATTAACTCTACATTATACAATAAAATACAACAGTTAACTCAGACGGCCTATACTGTTGTAAAACCAGTAAATCCATTTTTCACACTGCAAGCAAACACTACTCAAAATGTTGCGGCTACAATAACTAGTTTTTCACCAACAACAATTACTGCAGGCACATTTTCTATTGTTACCATCAATGGAACTGGATTTGGAACTACTCAAGGCACATCGTTTGTTGAATTTAAAAGGGCTGATGATGGCGGCGCCACTTTTTGTCGACCTGATGCTTGGTCATATGTTTCGTGGAGTGATACTCAAATTCAAGTAAGATTAACGACAACTGGAGCAGGCACGGTAAATTCTACTCCGGGAACTGGAGTTATACGAGTAGATGTGGGTGGTGTAAAAACAACAAGTACTTCTTCTATAACCGTTACTCATGCCCAAATAAATGTGTATAGTAACGGTTCAGCGCCAACAACTATATATAATACAAGGCATGTAGCAAAACAATCTGGTGGCTACGTATGGCAAATGTTTACAGGGTTTGATTCAAATGCATCAGCAAAAGCTTCTTTTTTGAGAGCATTTCAATCGTGGAGATGCGGCACATATATCAATTGGACAGCTGGTCCTACAACCACAGTAAACACTATTGCAAATGATGGTGTTAATGTAATTAGATTTGATGTGGGAACAGAGTTACCTGCTGGCGTATTAGGAAGATGCACAAGCAGGTTTAGTGGCTGTGGCACACAACCTAATCAAAATTGGTTCGTTAATGAATTAGACATTGTTTTTGATGATGGAACTACCTGGAACTATGGCCCTGCTGCACCAACATTTTCTCAGTATGATTTCGAATCCGTAGCTGTTCATGAATTAGGACATGGTCACCAATTAGGGCATGTTATTAATTCAGCAGAAATAATGAATTATTCTATAGCCAATGGGCAATCAAAACGAGTGTTAAGTGTTAATGATTTAGCGGGAGGAAATGCAATTATGGCTAGAAATTTAACCGGAGGTGTTTGTGCTATCGGAACGATGACGGCCCTTACGTCCAGCAACTGTGCTTTAGGCGCTCCTACAGCAAATTTTTCGGCCAATAGAACAACTGTTTGTCCTGGGCAAACAGTTGTGTTTACTGATTTAAGTACAGGAACTCCAACTGTATTAGCCTGGACATTTGCAGGCGGAACACCTTCTACATCAGCTGTATCTAGCCCAACTATTACTTATAATACTCCGGGAACTTATAGCGTTCAATTAGTAGCAACTAATGCTAATGGTAGCAGCACATATTCAGTAACAGCATATATCAATGTAGTAAGTCCTGCAACCTTACCTTTAGTTCAAGATTTCCAATCTGTAACATACCCGCCAACCAATTGGTACCTTAATGATGCTGGTAATGACAATATAAAATGGAAATTGGCAACTAATGCCGGGTACAACAGCACTCAAAGTACAGTGTTTGATAACTGGTCAGATAGTATAACCCCTACTAGAGATGAATTAAAAACCTACGTTAATCTGAGTGGTTTTTCTTCTGCAAAGATGACTTTCTATAGATCGTATTCACAAACATTTGGGACTCCATATATTGATAGTTTACAAATAGGTGTATCAACTAACTGTGGGACATCAACAACTTATCCATATTTAAAAGGAGGGTCTCAGTTAGCATCTGCTACAACCGCTACGTCTTCTGCCCCATTTACTCCAACAGCATCTACGCAATGGGTTAAAGATTCTGTTGATTTAACTCCTTATGTAGGTCAGGCAAATGTGATGATTGCCTTTATTAACAGAGGGCATTATGGCGATGCGATTTATTTGGATAACATTAATATTACCGGGGTTGCAGCCACTACTCCTACAGCATCTATAACATCTGCAAGTGTAGGTTGTACAGGCACATCTATTACATTAACAGACGCTTCAACAGGAGGACCAACAAGTTGGACATGGACTATGGCCGGAGGCACACCTTCAGTAGCAACCACACAAAATACATCTGTAACTTATTCAACAGCCGGAGTTAAAACAATTACCCTAACTGTTGCAAATGGAACAGGAACAACTACAGCTACTAAAACAATTACTATAACAGCGACACCAACAGTAGCTGCTTCTGTAACTAACACAACTATATGTAGCGGTGGTTCGGTAGTTGAAACATTAACAGGTGCTACAACATACACTTGGTTACCAAACGGTTCAGGAACAACAAGCACTCTAACTCCAACATCAACAACAATTTACACAATCACAGGCTCTACAGGAGGATGTGTAAGTGCTGTAAGAAATGTAACGGTTACAGTAACTCAAAACCCAACTGTAAATATTGTTGCATCTTCGTCAACTATTTGTGCTGGCCAAACAGCTACTTTAACAGCAAGCGGTGCCACAGCATATGCTTGGTTACCTGGCGCACAAACTACAACAGTTATTACAGTAACACCAACCATTACCACAACTTATACAGTTAATGGTTCCGTAGGAACTTGTTATGGAACAAAAACAATCAGTATAAATGTAACATCCACACCAACAGTGGCTTCGTCAATTACAAATACAACTATTTGTAGTGGCACATCAGTAATTGCTAATGTTACCGGCGCTACAACTTATACTTGGTTACCTTCTGGATCAGGAAATACAAGTACTTTAACGCCATCTTCAACAACTGTATACACAGTTACCGGCAGTAATGGTTCATGTGTAAGTGCTCCAAAAAATTTCACAATCAACGTTACCACTACTCCAACTGTAAATATCACAGCGTCATCATCAACCGTTTGTGCAGGACAAACTGTTACATTAACAGCAAGTGGAGCAACAGCTTACTCATGGTTGCCTGGAGCACAAACAACAACAGTTATTACAGTTAACCCAACCGGTACTACCTCATATACTGTAAACGGAGCTAATGGAACTTGTTACGGAACAAAAACAATTACAATAAATGTTTCTTCAACTCCTACAATTGCAACATCAATTACAAATACAACAATATGTAATGGCAAATCGGTTATTGCAAGTGTTACCGGTGCTACAACTTATACTTGGTTACCTTCTGGATCAGGAAATACAAGTACTTTAACGCCATCTTCAACAACCGTATACACTGTAACCGGAAGTAATGGTAGTTGTGTGAGTAGTCCTAAAACTTTTACAGTAAACGTAAACTCTAACCCTGTATTAAGTAATACAACAACTAATGTTACTTGTTTTGGATTATGTAATGGTTCAACAACAATTACTGCAACAGGAGGAAGTGCGCCATATGTTTATACATTAGTTCAAGGCACTCCAATCTGCACATCTACTACTTGTAATAATTTATGCGCAGGAGCATATACCATAAATGTTACTGATATAAATGGTTGTACCGGAACATCAAATATTACTATCTCACAGCCAACACAATTAGTTGCAACAATTTCAAATACAAATGCAACATGCTCAAGTTGCACAGATGGTGCAGCAAGTGTATTGGCTAGTGGTGGAACTCCTGCCTATACGTATTCATGGACACCTTTAGCATTAACAACTCCAAATGCTAGCAGTTTAGCAGTAGGTTGTTATACAGCTACCGTAGTTGATGCAAACGGATGCGTTGCTTCTGCAACAACTTGTATCAGTTTTGGAACAGGCATCTATGAAAATCAAACCGCAGACATTTTCTCAATTTATCCAAATCCAACAAAAGGCATTATTACAATTACAACGTCTTCAATTTTTGAAAAAGTAGATATTGAAATTACAAATACCTTAGGGCAAACTGTTAAAACAGAAACTTTAAAAAACATACAACAAACAACTGTTGATATGAGCAACTTGAGTAAAGGAATTTACTATGTAAAAGTTTCTTCGCCAGAAGGAACTAAATTATCCAAATTGATTTTGGAATAAACATATATTGTATCTAAAATAAAAAGCTTCTATGAATTCATAGAAGCTTTTTTGTATATTTATTCATTATTAAAGTAACTATGAATAAATTTTTTATTTTTGTCTACTCATTTTTTTTTGTATTCAGTTTAAATTCCCAAACAAAAAAAACAGATTCAATAAGTAATCAATTTTTTGATGAAAAATTAGCTTTTGAACAAGCTATTGCCAAAGGCATAAAATCATCCGAAATTAATGGTTATGTTCAATTTTTGAAAAATGATTTTTCTTCTAAAAAAGCGTTTACGCAACAAGCTCACAAACACAGTCCCTATGAAAATAGTGAAGATGTATTAGAAAAAATAATTTATTTAAATCCTCAAAAAACAAACAGTGCCGCATGTTCAAACATGGGATTTGAACAATATAATTTTAATGGATGGACAGGAGAAATTGGTCAAGTAACAACAGGAAGTGCTGGAAGTGGTCCAAGTTTCACAACAATAGGAAATGGAATTTATAACTCTGGAGGGAATAACTCCTCATTAATTAATAGTTTGAATTTTCATACAATAATGACACTACCTCCAATAAATTCAAATTATTTATCAATTAATGGTTATGATTCCATCGCATGTAAAGCTATAGGTTCGCAAACGGTTTCAGAAATACCTTTAGTTAGCCCATTTAGCATTGATCCTGTTTCTGTTAGATTAAATAGTGCAAATGCAAATTATAGAGCATGTAGGCTTAAATATATAACAACAACCTCCTCAAGCAATCAACAAATATCCTTTAGTTATGCTGTAGTAATTCAAAATCCCAATGGACATTCTATTGATGAATCACCATACTTTAAAATAACTTTAAAAAACGAGATAACTGGCTTACCTATCCCTGGCTGTTCTAATTTTTTATTTAACCCTCAATCGACTTCACCTTCAGACTCATTAAAAAAATCAGTAATAGGAAATTCAATTGACACAACAATATATAGAAAATGGCAATATTACTCAGTAGACCTTTCAACTTTACCTCTAGGAACTAGTGTTTCGCTTAATTTTGAGGTTGGCGGATGCTCACTTGGTGGACATTGGGGATATGCTTATGTGGATGCAGAATGCGGAAGTTCAAATATTGCACACGTAAACATGTGTCCAAATAGTCCTTTTGCAACATTAATTGCTCCAAAAGGATTTAGTGCATACCAATGGTTCGATTCATCAGGATTAATTCTAGGTGCAGTAAATGACACATTGATAGAAAATAATCCTGTAATCGGTGCGACATATACAGTTAATATGGTTAATCCAAGTGGATGCTTAACGGCTCAAACTATAACTATAAATACAACTAGTGTGACAATAAGCCACATAAATACTTCTAATTCATGCCCTAATGGCAACACAGGCACAGCTACTGTATATGTAATTGGTAGTAATAGCTCATATACATATACATGGACCGTAACGTCTGGCCCTAATTATGGCTCAATAATTAGTAATTCACCTAGTGTCACAGGATTGGCTCCGGGTACATATAGTGTTCTAGTTTCTTCCGTTAATTGTGGCATTGCTTCTGGAAGTGTAACTATCGGAGTAGAGCAACCACAATACTCAACAAAAATTACTAAATCATTTTGTGGAAATTCAACAAAAATTGAAGTTCCTGGAGGTACAAATTATTTTTGGTATCAAAATTTTAATCCTATACCTTCTCCAGTAGGAACAAATGATACACTTTTTGCAAGTAATATTATTTCTGGAGAAAAATATACGGTTGTATATATCAACTCTCATGGATGTAAAGATTCTGTAGAATATACTTTAAATAAAGTAACTGGTGGCGATGTCACCATTTCTAATATTAAAAATATTTGTCCTAATAACACAAATGGTTCAGGTGTTGTTTTATTAAATCCAGCTTTTTCTTCACCTTATCAATTCATCTTACAAAACACTTCTGGAATTATTTCGAATACTACCTCAAGTTTAACCACCTTTTCTATAACTAACTTAAGCGTTGGAACCTACACTACTATCATAACTGATGGGAATTGTATATATAGTAATACTTTTAATATTAATTCAATTCAAACTAACTTCACAATAACACCAAGTATTTCAAACTCATGCTCGCCTGCTGATACGGCTAGAATAAATTTCTATTTTGGCACTTCTTCCCCTTCAAGCTGCTCGTCATCTGCTGCTGGCCTTTGTGTTTCCCCTGATGTAATTCTAATAGGCAACGATACTTTAACAAACTCAACAACATCGTATCCTTCGATTTATAGTAATTGGTATAAAAACGCAAGACATCAAATACTTTATAGAGCATCAGAACTAATTGCTAGTGGTTTGCAGCCAGGCCGGATTTCAAGTATGTCGTTTAACATTAAGATGATATCTGGCGCTACCGTATATCCTAGCTTTACTATCAAAATGAAATGCACATCAGAAAATGATTTAACGTCTTCAACGTTTGATAACATAGGTTTAACTCAGGTTTATTATTCACAATCACAGAATATAACCCCGGGTTGGAATTATTATCCTTTCTCAAATATGTATGACTGGGATGGTGTATCAAATATTTTAATTGACATATGTAGTGATTTTACACCTAATTTCTCAACGAATTCACCAACATTCTATTCAATTACACCTTATGAGTCGGTTAGATGGTTTAATAGTGATGCGACCCCTGCATGCATGACAACTAATGTGGCAAGTAGCTACTCACCAAATAATACATACAGACCTAATATTATATTTGAGAGTTGTGGTTCAGCATCTCCTTCATCATACACAATTTCGGTATCTTCTAATGGGAACATTGTACAAAATTATAATAACGACTCTATAAAAATTATTCCGGTTACAACTCCAACAGCTGATATTGTTTATACTATTACGGTAACAAATCCAGAGGGTGGGTGTACTTCATCTCAAACATTCACTATGTCGTCAAGTTTATCTGCGTATACTACATACACCAATGCAAGTTGTGGTAGTTGCGCTGATGGATCTGCACAAGTAAATGTAAACTGCGGAACAGGTCCTTATAGCTATTTATGGAGTCCGGGAGGACAAACTACTCAATTAGCTTCCGGATTATTACCTGGATGTTACACAGTAACCGTAACAGATGCTAGTCTTAATAGTACTACAAATCAAGTTTGTATATCATTTGTTACAAAATTAGAAGAATCATCAACATTGAATGGATTGTCTATCTTTCCTAATCCAAGCAATGGCATATTTAATATTTATAGTGAATCAAATATAGAGAGTTTAAATGTTTCAATTATTAATACTCTTGGTCAAAACATATTTTCAGAAACACAAAAAAACACATCTCACATGCAGATTGACTTAAGTAAAATGAGCAGAGGTGTTTATTACCTGAAAGCACACACCAATAGTGGAACCAAATTGTTTAAATTAATAATTGAATGATTTTATCAAACAAAAAAGCTCCTGAAAATTCAGGAGCTTTTTTGTTATAATGGTTTCATTTATACAGCATTCAACCTTTCTAAAAACGCATCTTTCTTCCTTCGAGAAATTTCTAATTGCGTATTATCACTCATGATAGCATACCCACCATCTACTTTCAAGAAACGAGCTACATGATTCATGTTGATTAGATGGTGATGGTGAATCCTGATAAAATCGTTTGAAGGCAATAAATCTTCATAATGCTTTAAACTAGCAGATACCATCAACTTTTTACCTCCTATTAAATAAAAATTAGTGTAGCTTCCATCTGCCTCGCATCTAATAATATCTTTAATATTTACAATTTCATAGGCATTGCCTGTAGGCAATGTAATTTTGTTATAATTATCATCAGCACGTTTTAAATTCTGAATCAAAAACTGCAAATTATCCATGCTAGGCATATTTGACGATCTTTTTTCAATCAATCTGTTAATTGCCGATTTTAATTCATCAATATCAATTGGCTTAAGTAAGTAATCGCATGCACTATATTTTATTGCTTTTAAAGCATGCTTATCGGTTGCTGTTGTGAAAATAATATCAAATTTTGCTCCCTGAACTTTTTCTAAAACATCAAAGCCTGTTCCATCCGGCATACTGATATCTAAAAACAATAAATTAGGCTTAAGGTTTTGAATTAATTCAACACCCTCTGCTACATTTTTCCCTAAACCTAAAATGGTAATTTGTGGGAAATTACTTTTCAGCAAGTCGGCCAACATTTCGCGGCTCTTTTTTTCATCTTCAATAATTACTGCTTTCATAATCTAAGTTTTAGAGTGGTTATTATTTTATGTAGGGGATAAATAAATCTACTTGAGTTCCTGCTGGTTCATTTTTTTCATTATACAAATCCATAATATTTACATTTAAATTAGATTGGTGCAATGAATTTAAAATACGAACTCTGTCTTTAGTTATTTTCATTCCCAAAGATTTATGTCGAGCTGCAGGCTGAAGACTTTGAATAGCTTTTGATTTTTCTCTTCCAATACCATCATCTGTTATTGAAATTTTGATGAACTGATTCACCACTTTTATTAGGATAGTGATATGCCCGTTACCTTCTTTTGGGTTAATTCCATGTAAAATCGCATTTTCTAAATATGGCTGAATAAGCATCGGAGGAATTTCATCATAGTCGCCATCAATAGATTCGTCTATTTCAATTGCATAATCAAATTTGTTTTCAAATCGCATACGTTCCAGTTCAAGATAAAGTTTCAAAGCCTCAATATCCTCATTAATAGTAACCGTAGGTTTTTCTGAATTATTTAAAATAATACGAATAAGCTTCGCAAACTTATTTAAATATTTCACAGCCTCATCTCCTTTACTATTTAAAATATAATGTTGTATAGAGTTTAAAGAGTTGAAAACGAAATGAGGATTCATTTGAGCACGAAGTGCTTTTAATTCTGCTTTCGATACTTCTACTTGCTGCTCAAATTCGGCTTGCTGTTTCATTTTAATTTGTCTAACCCTAATTCTGAAAATAGCAATAACAATAGCTGTAACAGATATGATGCAAATTAAAATAAACCACCATGTTTTGTAATACGGTGTTTTAATTGTAAAAGAAAAAGTTGCGGGTTCTATATTCCAAATACCCTCATTATTACAACTTTTTACCTTAAAAGTATATTTTCCAGGAGGTAAATTGTCATATTTAGTATTATTTATATCGGTATAGGGACTCCATGCTTTATCATAGTTTTCAAGCTTATAAGAATATAATACCTTCTCAGGATCAGTTAAACAAATCCCATCAAAATAAAAACTTATATTATTTAATGAGTAAGGTAATTCAGAACCAGATTCTAATAATGTATCTGTATATGCCAGTTTAATATTGGTAATATTTATTTTAGATAAATTATCATTTGTAATAAATTCTTTTGGAGAATATTTAATTAAACCATTTACTGTCCCAAACCAGATACTGCTGTCTGCATCTTCAAATATGCCATGAGAATTAGATTCAACACCTGAGAACCCATCATTTTTTCCATACTTCAAAATATCAATCAAACCATACTGTAGTTTTTTTAAATCAATACGATTAACTCCTTGATTAGTTCCTGCCCATAAATAATTTTTATCGTTTGTTATTCCAATTGCGTAAACTAATTCTGAGCTTAAACCTTCTTTTTCTGAAATTAGTTTATACGAGTGTTTATCGGGATTAAACATTAACACTCCATTCATAGTAGCTGCATATAAATTACCATAAGTATCTTTACATAAGTCTAAAGCTGTAGAAACAGGTTCGGGTGAGGAAATATTTTGCCTGATAAATCGATTGTTTTCCAATTTAAATAGACCCTCTAAATAGGTTCCAGCCCATATATTACCTTTATTATCTTCTATAAAACTCCAAACTGCATATCCTTCTTTTTCATAAGTAGATATAGGCAGTTTATAGTACATTATATCGTAAGTTGTACTTTTTTTCTTGATAGCACATAATCCATTTTGTCCGCCAACCCAAATAACATCTTTACTATCTTTATAAAAACAATTAATAGGAGCTTGCTGCTTAAAAGATGTTCCAAAAGGAAAATTTTCAAATTTTTCGTTTTTTAAGATTGAAATTCCTTTGTCTGTCCCAAACCAAACAGAACCATCATTTAAGGACAATACAGCAGCAACTTTATTATCTAACAAACCTTGTTTAACTGAATAATTTTTAAAAAAACCATTCGAAAATTTAAATGCTCCGTTATTTTCAGTTCCAAACCATAAATCTTTGTTGTTATCTCTAGTAATTTGATAAATAAATGGACTACCGGATATATTTTGTCTATCGTAAACTGTAAATCCCTTTCCTCTGTATCTATACAATCCACTATGAGTACCTATCCATAAATTATCTTCATAATCTATTAGTAAAGAACGAATATGATTAGAGTTATTATCGAAGCCTATCGTGTAGTATGAAAAATCTAAGCCATTAAAGCTAATTAATCCTGATTTAGAGCCAATCCAAACAACACCATTTTTTTGACATAAAACACTCGTAATTTCTTCATCAATTAAACCATTACTAATGTGAAATATACTTGTTCTTTTCTTATCTAAATTTCGAATGTATAACCCTTTATTAGACCCAACGTAAATGATGTTTTGATTTTTCTCGATGGAAATTGAAGTGACATTTAAACTATCTAAAACTGGAATAAAATCATTTAAGTTATTTTTTTGAAGGAATAATCCTTTATTTGTTCCAATAAACACACCATGTTTTTCAGAATACAATAAACAAGTAATATTGTAGTCCTTAAAAAAAGGGACTTGAATAACTTTTTTCCCATCCCAAATACATAAACCTGCATTTGTTCCTGTCCATAATCCAATATTAGGATCTAAACAAAAACTCGTAACGTGATTTGATGGTAACCCGTCTTTAATTGTAAAATTGCTAATCTTCCCTTTAGGCTTATCAATAACACTAAGTCCATCAATTGTACCAACTGTAATTAGATGAAATTGATCTTCTATAATCGCATTAACGTAATGATTTGCTAAACCATTTTTTGGTGAATAATTTAGAAACGTTTTCCCATTAAACTTACTGGCTCCTCCATATCCTCCACTCCATAAATACCCTTTACTGTCCTGATACATTGCAAAAATCTGCACATAAGGCAAGCCACTCTCAACCGAATAATTCTTAAAATTATATTGTTGTGCAATCTGTTTTACCGATGAAAATAATAGCATTATCATCACAAATAATCTAAAAACAGATATTTTATTTTTTAGCTTCATAGATCCTTTACTAAAGTACAGATTAATCATTAGTTTGCCTACTTCTTTTTGTAAGTGGTGGCTTTTTCCTAATAACTGGACAAGGTTGTCTTACAATTGTTTTTCTAAATAACTTTCCAAATAGTCATGACAATTAAAGTCCATTATCTCACCTAACATAAAATATACTGATTATCAGCTTATTATTTAGTAAAATTTATCATTTAGTAACGTGTATTTTTTGTACTTTCGTTAGCTTAAATTCAAAATACATTATGTTAACGTTCCTGAAGAAATTTTTTGGTACAAAATCAGAAAAAGATATTAAATCCATTCAACCATTAGTTGATCAAACATTAGAAATTTACCCATCATTAGCAAAACTATCTAATGACGAGTTACGCTCAAGAGTTACTGCGTTAAAACAAAAAATTCAGGATGCAATAAAAGCCGAAGAGGCTGAAATCAATGGTATTAAAGCTCGCGTTGAAAAAGAGTTTGATATGGATATTGATACGAAAGAAGCTTTGTATAAGGAAATTGATGAACTTGAAAAAGAGATTACGAAAAAAATTGAGGATGTTTTAAACGAGATTTTACCGGAAGCTTATGCTATCTTGAAAGACACTTCTCGCCGTTTTTCAGAAAACGAAGAGCTAATAGTAACCGCCAACGACTTTGATACAAAATTAGCTAAAACTCATAAAAATATTGAGATTCGTGGGAACCAAGCAGCATGGAAAAATAAATGGATTGCTGCAGGTAATGAGGTTTCTTGGAACATGGTGCACTACGACGTCCAATTAATTGGTGGTACAGTTTTACACCAGGGTAAGATTGCAGAGATGGCTACCGGTGAAGGTAAAACCTTAGTTTCTACCTTACCTGTATTTTTAAATGCATTGTCAGGAAGAGGTGTACATGTAGTTACAGTAAATAACTACTTAGCAAAACGTGATAGCGAATGGAACGCTCCTTTATTTCAATTCCATGGTTTAAGTGTTGATTGTATCGACAAACATGAACCTAATACAGAAGAACGTCGTCAGGCATATTTGGCTGATATTACTTATGGAACAAACAATGAATTTGGTTTTGATTACTTACGTGATAATATGGCTCGTGAATTATCTGACCTTGTTCAACGTAAACATAATTTTGCAATTGTGGATGAGGTCGATTCAGTATTAATTGACGATGCTCGTACACCATTAATTATATCAGGTCCTACACCTACTGGTGACAAACATGAGTTCATGGAATTCAAACCACGTGTAGAGAAATTATTAGCGGCGCAAAAAGCAGCGGTTCAAGTTTTCTTAACGGATGCAAAGCGCTTGTTTGCAGAAGGAAATGAAAAAGAAGCAGGTATCCCATTATTAAGAGCATACAGAGGTTTACCAAAAAATGGTGCCTTAATCAAGTTTTTAAGTGAGCCGGGTGTAAAAGCCTTATTGCAAAAAACAGAAAACTATTATATGCAAGACCAACAAAAGGAAATGCATAAAATAGATGTTGAATTATTTTTTGTGATTGATGAAAAGCATAATTCAGTTGATATGACTGAAAAAGGTATTGACTTAATCACAGGTACAACAGATGATCCAAACTTCTTCGTAATTCCAAATGTTGGTGCTGAAATTGCTGATTTAGAGAAAAGAGTATTTGCTGACCCTAAAGAAAAAATTCTTTTAAAAGAATCTTTAATGCGTGATTTTAGTGTGAAGAGTGAACGTATTCATACTGTAAATCAATTACTAAAAGCTTACTCGTTATTTGAAATTGACCAAGAATACGTTATTGCTGACGGACAAATTAAAATTGTGGATGAGCAAACTGGACGTATTATGGAAGGTCGTCGTTATAGCGATGGCTTACACCAAGCTTTAGAGGCAAAAGAAAATGTAAAAATTGAAGCAGCTACTCAAACATATGCTACTATTACATTACAGAACTATTTCCGTATGTATAATAAGTTAGCAGGTATGACTGGTACTGCTGAAACGGAAGCTCAAGAGTTTTGGGATATTTATAAATTAGATGTGGTAGTTATCCCTACCAATCGTCCGATTTCACGTAAAGATGAACAAGATTTAGTTTATAAAACTAAGCGTGAAAAATATAATGCTGTGATTGAAGCAACCGCAAAATTAGTAGCGGAAGGGCGTCCGGTATTAATTGGTACTACTACTGTTGATATCTCGGAATTATTAAGCCGTATGCTTAAATTAAGAGGCATTAAACACAATGTATTAAATGCCAAATTACACCAAAAAGAAGCTGATATTGTTGCTGAAGCTGGTATTTCCGGAACAGTGACTATCGCTACTAACATGGCAGGTCGTGGAACGGATATTAAACTAGGTGCAGGAGTTAAAGAAGCTGGTGGTTTAGCAATTATTGGTACTGAACGTCATGAGTCTCGTCGTGTCGACAGGCAGTTACGTGGTCGTGCAGGACGTCAGGGAGATCCTGGTAGTTCACAATTCTATGTAAGTTTGGAAGATAACTTAATGCGTTTATTTGGAAGTGAACGTATAGCAAGTTTAATGGATAGAATGGGCTTACAAGAAGGTGAAGTGATTCAGCATTCCATGATTTCAAAATCAATTGAAAGAGCTCAAAAGAAAGTTGAAGAAAATCACTTTGGAACTCGTAAACGTTTAATTGAATACGATGATGTAATGAACGCACAACGTGATGTTGTTTATAAACGTCGTCGTAATGCATTAAATGGTGACAAAATAAGTATTGATATAGCAAACATGATTTATGAAGTTGCTGAAAGTTTAGTTTCTGAATATCATGTATTAAAAGATTTCGAAAGTTTTAATGTTGAATGTATTAAATACTTCGGCATTGAATCTCCATTCTCTGAGCAGGAATTTAAATCAGGAAAAGAAGACGACTTAACTCAAAATCTTTTTGAAGCCGGTGAGCAACACTATCGTAAGAAATCAGCAGAAATAGCTGAAATGGTTTTCCCAGTTGTAAGAGATGTTTACACAAATCCAAATAATAATTTTGAAAATATTGTTACACCATTCACTGATGGAATAAGAGGAATCCAGGTAATGGCAAATCTTAAAAAATCATTCGAAACAAATGGTAGAGAGCTAGTTTCAGTATTTGAGAAAACTGTAATTCTGGCAATGATCGATGATTCTTGGAAAGAACATTTACGTGAAATGGATGATTTGAAGCAATCTGTGCAAAATGCATCATTAGAACAAAAAGATCCTCTAGTAGTATATAAATTAGAGTCTTTTAATTTATTCAGAGGAATGATTGCAAAAACAAGTAAAGACATCATTTCATTTTTAATGAAAGGTGGTTTACCGATTGAAGAAAACAATCCACAGCATCCAAAATTGCAAAAGGCTCAATTTACACAAGAACCGGTTCAACAAAAACCAAAAGAAAAATTAGTTGAAAGCAGAAGTGAAGAAGAAGCTCAAGCGCAACAAGAACAACAAAAACCAAAACAACAGCCAATTAGAGTAGAACAAAAAATAGGACGCAATGATCCTTGTCCATGCGGAAGTGGTAAAAAATACAAAAGCTGCCATGGTGTTGGAGTAGCATAAATACATATTCAAATTTCACAACGTCAAGCCCCTAATTTTTAAAATTAGGGGTTTTCGATTTAATTTAAATATCTGTAAATCAATTTTTTAGCATGAAATACTAGATTGAATTCTAATCTGTTAAAAACCTGTTAATAATTAACATATTTTCATATCTTTAGCACAAATTTTATTATATACATCATGAGGTTAAAACTATTTTTATCCATTTTATTATTTTGTGCAATAACTAAAGCTCAAACAAGCTCTGAGTTAAAAGATTTTATAACCAAAAATAGTGTTGCAATAAGAACCGTTCAAAAAAACATGATTCGCGAAGCTGCTAGCTCTTATGCATCAAACTTTAAACATATATTAAAAAATCAAGAAGCAGCTGTAAAGCTATATAATACTGATAAGGAAGCAAGTTTTTATTTTGCTTTTTTAGCAAGAACAGAATCTTTAGATTTTCTTAAAAAACACACCAAAGGCTCTACAGAGTATTTCGAGATAACGGATGCCGAAAAAAATTATAAAAAGAAATCTTCTGAAGATATTTCAAAAGCACTTTCAGTTGATGAAATTAAAACAATAGATAACATAGATGCTTTGAATGCTCAAAGCTTAAACAATATTACTTTAACCATACAATAATTTTCTTATGAAGTTTTTTATTAAATCTCTTCAAGTGTTATTGCTTGTTGTATTTGTTCAACAAGCAGCTGTTTCTCAAACCTGTCCAACGTCAAGTATTAGTGCAGGTTCTAACACTACTATATGTAGTGGGAATTGTGCGAGTTTAGCCGCTACAATCTCTACACTTAATACTACTTCTTCTTATAGTGTTGCTGCAACACCATACACTCCTTTTCCATATGGAGTTGGAACTACTGCCATACCTAACGTAGATGATGTTTGGAGTTCTGCAATTAATATTGGTTTTAATTTCTGTTATTTTGGTAATACGTTTAATCAATTATTAATTGGTAGTAATGGTGAAATAACATTTAATACTGCTTTTGCTAGTGGTGGAGAAAATTACCAGGTAACAACATTATTGCCTAACTTAGTTGAACACCAGCCTAATACCATCTGTGGTGTTTACCGTGATATTGACCCATCGGTAGGAGTTGGTTCAACTGTTACTTATACAACTACAGGTACTGCACCATGTAGAAGATTTATTGCAAACTGGACCACAGTTCCATTATATAGTTGTAACACAACCACAACAACTTTTCAAGTTGTACTATATGAAAAATCAAACATAATAGATGTTTACATCCAAAGTAGCCCCGGTACTTGTGCATGGCAAGGTGGCGCAGGATTAATAGGGATTCAAAATGCATTAGGTACTATTGCTGTAACTCCTCCGGGAAGAAACGTATTAACAGCTTGGACAGCAACTAACGAAGCATGGAGATTTACTCCAACCGGAGCTCCGACTTTTACAGTAAACTGGACAGGACCGGGTG
This sequence comes from Bacteroidia bacterium, assembly GCA_035439445.1. Lineage (GTDB taxonomy): Bacteria > Bacteroidota > Bacteroidia > B-17B0 > Aurantibacillaceae > UBA4416. The sequence goes on along the minus strand of DAORKG010000002.1, from coordinate 130,284 downwards.
GATTTGCTGCTACAGGATTAACTGCGACACCATGCCCCACTATTACCAGCACATATACAGCAACTTTGAGAGAAGCAAATTGTGGAGCAGGTATTTCTACATATACTAGTGCTGTTCAAGTATCTGTAACTCCAACCCCTACTATCACAGCTACTGCTAGTCCAACCTCTATATGCAGAGGTTCTTCTGCTACTTTATCAGCTTCAGGAGCTGCAACATACACTTGGAATCCTGGTGCATTAACTGGAGCAGCTGTTACAGTAACTCCAACTACAACTACCATTTATACCGTAACCGGAACAAGTGCATCTGGTTGTACAAGCACCAGAACGGTAAACCTAATAGTTAGACCTACTCCAACAGTAACTGCTGTTTCTAATCCAACAACAATATGTGCAGGAAATAGTGCTACATTAACTGCAGGGGGAGCTGCAACATATACTTGGCTTCCAGGATCAGCTACAGGTGTTACAACCGTTGTTTCTCCAACAGTAACTACAACTTATACAGTTACAGGAACCAATCTGGTTGGCTGTACAAATACTAGAACAGTTACTTTAACAGTTTCATCATTAAGTCTTACGACTACAGCAAGCCCAACTGTTATTTGTAATGGTGGCTCATCGACACTAACTGCTACAGGCGCCACTACTTATACTTGGAATCCAGGTGCTTTAACAGGCGCTTCAGTGGCTGTAACACCAACTACAACAACAATATATACTGTTACCGGAACTAGTGGTTCATGTACTAACACAAAAACAATATCCTTAACTGTTAGTTCGTCGCCAACTATTACAGCATCTTCAAGCCCAACTCTTCTTTGTATTGGTAGCACTGCAACATTAACAGGTGCAGGAGCTACATCATACACGTGGAATCCAGGAGCTTTAACTGGAACAAGTGTTGTTATTACCCCAACAGGAACAGTTATATATACTGTTACAGGAACAAACGCAGCCGGTTGTAGTTCAACAAAAACAATTTCAGTAAATGCAAAAAGTAATCCTACCATTACTGCTGTTGCAAATCCTAGTTCTATTTGCTCGGGAAGTAGTTCAACATTAACAGCAGGAGGAGGTATTTCATATACTTGGACACCAGGAAGTATAACAGGCTCTACAATAGCAGTTACTCCAACTGCAACTACTATTTATACAGCCACTGGAACTAATGCATCGGGTTGTACAGATACTCAAACAGTTTCAGTTACCGTATCTAATCCAACCGTAAATGCAATCGCAAGTCCTACTTCTATTTGCGCAGGTTCTTCGGCTACTTTAACAGGAAGCGGTGCAAGTACTTATACCTGGAATCCTGGTGCATTAACAGGAACTACTATTGCCGTGACTCCAACTGCTACAACTGTTTATACAGTTGTGGGAACAACTACTTTAGGTTGTACTGCAACTAGAACTTTAAATTTAACCGTAACACCTAATCCTACCGTTAACGCTACTGCAAGCCCTACTGCTATTTGTGCAGGCTCCTCGGCAACTTTAACAGGAAGTGGTGCTACTACTTATACTTGGAATCCTGGTGCTCTAACAGGAACTAACGTTGTCGTTACTCCTACTGCTACAACTGTTTATACGGTTACTGGAACTTCTGCTGGATGTACAAACACAAAAACTGTATCTTTAACTGTCAATCCGAGTCCAACTGTTACTGCATCTTCCTCTCCTACTTTAATATGTAGAGGAAGTAGCGCTACTTTAACTGCTGGTGGCGCTTCAACATACACTTGGAACCCGGGTGCTTTAACTGGTTCAACAACTGTTGTTTCTCCTACTGTGACTACTACTTATACTGTTACTGGAACATCCGCAACTGGATGTACAAATACAAGAACAGTTACTTTAACAGTATCTAACCCAACTGTGAATGCAATTGCAAGTCCCACAGCTGTTTGCGCAGGTTCTTCGGCTACTTTAACAGGAAGCGGTGCAAGTACTTATACCTGGAATCCTGGTGCATTAACAGGAACTACTATTGCCGTGACTCCAACTGCTACAACTGTTTATACAGTTGTGGGAACAACTACTTTAGGTTGTACTGCAACTAGAACTTTAAATTTAACTGTAACACCTAATCCTACTGTTAACGCTACTGCAAGTTCTACTGCTATTTGCGCAGGCTCTTCGGCTACTTTAACCGGAAGTGGTGCTACTACTTATACTTGGAATCCTGGTGCTCTATCCGGAACAACTGTTGCCGTGACTCCAACTGCTACTACTATTTATACAGTGATAGGAAGAACAGGAACATGCTCAAATACAAATACTATTTCAATAACGGTTAATTCAAGTCCAACTGTCACTGCATTATCAAACCCAACAATATTATGTATTGGTTCAACGGCTACGTTAACAGCTGGTGGCGCAAGCACTTATACATGGAACCCAGGAGCATTAACAGGTTCTACAGTTGCAGTTACTCCAACTACAACAACCATTTATACTTTAACCGGAACTTCTGCAACAGGTTGTACTAACACAAGAACTTTATCATTAACTGTTTCTAATCCAACTGTTAATGCAGTTGCAAGTCCTACTGCTATTTGCGCAGGTTCTTCGGCTACTTTAACAGGAAGCGGTGCAAGTACTTATACCTGGAATCCTGGTGCATTAACAGGAACTACTATTGCCGTGACTCCAACTGCTACAACTGTTTATACAGTTGTGGGAACAACTACTTTAGGTTGTACTGCAACTAAAACTTTAAATTTAACCGTAACACCTAATCCTACTGTTAACGCTACTGCAAGCCCTACTGCTATTTGCGCAGGTTCTTCGGCTACTTTAACCGGAAGTGGTGCTACTACTTATACGTGGAATCCTGGTGCTTTAACCGGAACAACTGTTGCCGTGACTCCAACTGCTACTACTATTTATACGGTTACTGGAACTTCTGCTGGATGTACAAACACAAAAACGGTTTCTTTAACTGTCAATCCAAGTCCAACTGTTACAGCATCTTCTTCTCCTACTTTAATATGTTCTGGTAGTAATGCGACTTTAACTGCAGGCGGTGCTTCAACATATACTTGGAACCCGGGTGCTTTAACAGGTTCTACTACAGTTGTTTCTCCTACTGTAACTACCACTTATACTGTTACTGGATCTAACGGTTCATGTACAAATACAAGAACAGTTACTTTAACGGTTAGTTCAATTCCTACGATAACAGCAGTTTCTAATCCAACTGTATTATGTGCTGGTAATACCGCTACCTTAACCGCATCAGGTGCAAGTACATATACTTGGAATCCAGGTGCTTTAACTGGAGCTACAATTGCAGTAACACCAACCGCTACTACTATATATAGTATCGTAGGTACTAGCACTGCCAGTTGTTCAAGCCCAACTCGTACTTTAAACTTAACTGTTACTCCAATTCCAACGGTATCTGCGGTTTCTAATCCAACTGCAATTTGTGCTGGTTCTTCAGCTACTTTAACTGGAAGTGGCGCTACTTCTTACACATGGAATCCTGGAGCTTTAACAGGTTCAACTACAGTTGTTTCTCCTACTGTAACAACTACATATACCGTTATTGGTGCTTCAGGTTCTTGTACTAATACCGCTAATGTTACTTTAACGGTAAATGCTTTACCTACATTAACTGCGACTTCTAATCCTACTGTGTTATGTTCTGGCAATACTGCTACCTTAACAGGAAGTGGTGCTAGTACTTATACTTGGAACCCAGGTGCTCTATCTGGTACTACTGTTGCAGTTACTCCAACTGCTACAACTGTTTATACTTTAACCGGAACTTCTGCAGCAGGTTGTGCTAACACTAGAACTTTATCATTAACTGTTACGACAACGCCAACTATTACAGCGTCTACAACATCAGGAACTATTTGTTCAGGAACCTCTACTTCATTAACAGCAAGTGGTGCTACAACTTATACGTGGAATCCAGGAGCATTGTCTGGAGCCACTGTAGCGGTTACTCCAACTGCTACAACTGTTTATACAGTAACAGGAGCCAACGGTTCATGTACAAATACAAAAACGGTTTCTATAACCGTTAACTCTAACCCTACAGTAACTGCGGTTTCAAACCCAACAGCAATTTGTGCTGGTTCTTCGGCTACTTTAACAGGTTCAGGAGCTAATACTTATACTTGGAACCCGGGTGCTTTAACAGGTTCTACTACTGTTGTTTCTCCTACTGTAACTACCACTTATACTGTAACAGGAACCTCAACAGTAGGTTGTACAAATACAAAAACAGTTTCATTGGTAGTAAATTCAATCCCTACCGTTACAGCAACTAGTAACCCAACTATTATATGTTCAGGGGCTTCAGCTACGTTGACAGGAACAGGCGCATCAACATATACTTGGAATCCAGGTGCTTTAAATGGAGCTACAATTGCAGTAACACCAACCGCTACTACTATATATAGCGTAGTAGGTACTAGTACTGCCGGTTGTTCTAGCTCAACCCGTACTTTAAATTTAACTGTTTCTCCAATTCCTACAGTAACTGCGGTTTCTAATCCAACTGCAATTTGTGCTGGTTCTTCAGCTACTTTAACTGGAAGTGGCGCTACTTCTTACACATGGAATCCTGGAGCTTTAACAGGTTCAACTACAGTTGTTTCTCCTACTGTAACAACTACATATACCGTTATTGGTGCTTCAGGTTCTTGTACTAATACCGCTAATGTTACTTTAACGGTAAATGCTTTACCTACATTAACTGCGACTTCTAATCCTACTGTGTTATGTTCTGGCAATACTGCTACCTTAACAGGAAGTGGTGCTAGTACTTATACTTGGAACCCAGGTGCTCTATCTGGTACTACTGTTGCAGTTACTCCAACTGCTACAACTGTTTATACTTTAACCGGAACTTCTGCAGCAGGTTGTGCTAACACTAGAACTTTATCATTAACTGTTTCTAATCCTACAGTAAATGCAGTTGCAAGTTCTACAGTAATTTGCGCAGGCTCATCAGCAACTTTAACCGGAAGCGGCGCAAATACTTATACTTGGATTCCAGGTGCTTTATCTGGGGCTACTGTTGCAGTTACTCCAACTGCTACAACTGTTTATACAGTTGTAGGAACAACTACATTAGGTTGTACTGCAACAAAAACTTTAAACTTAACTGTTACTCCGATTCCTACGGTAACTGCGGGTTCTAATCCAACTGGGATCTGTGCTGGTTCTTCGGCTACTTTAACTGGAAGTGGTGCAACTTCTTACACATGGAATCCTGGAGCTTTAACAGGTTCAACTACAGTTGTTTCTCCTACTGTAACAACTACATATACCGTTATTGGAACCTCAGGTTCTTGTACAAATACCGCTAATGTTACTTTAACAGTAAATGCTTTACCTACATTAACTGCTACTTCTAATCCTACTGTGTTATGTTCTGGTAATACCGCTACCTTAACAGGAAGTGGTGCTAGCACTTATACTTGGAACCCAGGAGCCCTATCTGGAACTACTATTGCTGTTACTCCAACAGCTACAACTATATACACGGTTACGGGGACAAACGCATCAGGATGTGCTAATACTCAAACGTTGTCGTTAACAGTAAATTCAATTCCTACTATTACTGTAGGTGCAGCATCAAATAGTATTTGTGCAGGTAGTACCGCAACTATTGGTGCTATAGGAGCAACTTCATTTACATGGAATCCTGGAAATGTAATAACAACATTTACATTAACTGTTACTCCAACAGTAAGTACAACTTATACAGTAACCGGCTCAAATATTTCAGGATGTACTAATACAAATACACTTGCAATAACTGTAGTACCAAATCCAACAATTACTGCTAGTGCGTCATCAAATACAATTTGTTCAGGAAATACAACAACACTAACAGCAAATGGAGGTTCAACATACACATGGACACCAGGAACATTAACAGGTTCAACAGTTGTTGTTTCTCCTACTACTACAACGACATACACAGTAATAAGTGATAATGGTTTAGGATGTACAAGTACACAAACTGTTAATATTACTGTTAATTCTGTTCCTTCATTAACATTAACAGCTTCATCAAACACAATTTGCATTGGAACTTCAGGAACATTAACAGCAACAGGAGCTACATCATACACATGGAATCCAGGAGCATTAACAGGTACAACTGTTATAGTTTCTCCAACAACAACGACAACATATACAGTTGACGGAGATAATGGGTCTTGTGTTGGTACTCAAACTATTACTTTAGTAGTTAGTCCTAATCCCACAGTTACTGCAAGCGCATCCTCAAATACAATCTGTGCTGGCTCTTCTGCTACTTTAACAGGAAGTGGTGCTATATCTTACACATGGAACCCTGGCGCTATAACTGGTACAACTGCTGTTGTTTCTCCTACAACTACAACTACATACACAGTTGATGGAGATAATGGATTAGGTTGTATAACAAGTAACACGATAACGATAAATGTAAACAGTGCACCATCAGTTTCTGTAGTCGCTACACCAACTGTTTTATGTGCCGGAGGTTCGGTTACGTTAACAGCTAGTGGAGCAACTTCATATACATGGAATCCGACTGCTGCTACAACAAGTTCAATAGTTGATACACCAACATTAACTACAACTTATACGGTTATAGGTGCTGATGCTATTGGCTGTTCTTCATCTCAAACAATTACTATCAATCTTGCAACTCCAAATATTACTCTAACTGCTTCATCAAACACAATATGTGTTGGAAGTTCTGCAACATTAACTGCAAATGGAGCTACATCATACACATGGAATCCAGGAACAGTTACTGGAACTACAGCTGTTGTTTCTCCTACAACTACAACTACATATACAGTAGATGGAGATAACGGAACTTGCACTAGTACACAAACAATAACTTTAGTAGTTAGTCCTAATGCAACTGTCACAGCAAGTGCATCTTCTAGTACTATTTGTTCAGGTTCTTCAACAACATTAACTGCAAATGGAGCGTCGTCATATACTTGGAATCCGGGAGCAATTACGGGAACTACTGCTGTTGTTTCTCCTACTACAACAACTACATACACGGTAAGTGGTGATAATGGTTTAGGTTGTATTGTAAGTGAAACATTAGCTATCAATGTAAATTCTGCGCCTAGTATATCAATAGCTGCTACACCAACTGTTTTATGTACCGCAGGTTCGGTAACTTTAACGGCTTCAGGAGCGACTTCTTATACTTGGAATCCAACTGCCGCTACAACAGCATCAGTAGCTGATTCACCTACACTAACTACAACATACACCGTTACAGGTGCTGATGCTATTGGATGTTCTTCATCTCAAACGATTACAATTAATGTTGGAAACCCAACTATATCTATTGTTGCAACTCCAACTGCTCTATGTGCAGGTGGAAGCGCAACTTTAACAGCTAGTGGAGCAACATCATACACTTGGAATCCAGGGGCATTAACAGGAACAACTGCAATTGTATCACCAACTACAACCACAACGTATACAGTAGATGGAAGTAATGGAACATGTAATGGAACTCAAACAATTACATTAGTGGTTAGTCCGAGCGCAACCGTTTTAGCAACAGCGTCTTCTAATACGATTTGTGCTGGTTCTTCTGCTACTTTAACTGGTAACGGAGCTACATCATACACATGGAATCCAGGAGCAGTTACTGGAACTACTGCTGTTGTTTCTCCAACTACTACAACTACATATACAGTAGACGGCGATAATGGATTAGGTTGCATTACAAGTAATACAATTATAATTAATGTAAATTCTGCTCCTTCAATTTCAATCACTGCAACTCCAACAGTTCTGTGTGCTGCCGGTTCAGTAACATTAACTGCTAGTGGAGCAACCTCTTATACATGGAATCCAACTACAGCTACAACAGCATCTATTGTTGATACACCAACATTAACTACAACTTATACGGTAACTGGGGATAATGGATCGTGTTCATCAACACAAACAATTACAATTAATGTAGGTGCACCATCTGTTACGGTGGTTGCAGCTCCAACTTTATTATGTGAAGGTTCGTCAGGTTCATTAAGTGCAAGTGGGGCAACTTCATACACTTGGAATCCGGGTGCTTTAACAGGAGCTAACGTTATTGTTACTCCTACAACTACAACCACGTATACGGTTGATGCTGATAACGGCTCTGGATGTATAACATCATCAACTGTTATCATAACAGTAACACCAGGACCTACAGTAACTGCAGTAGCTAATCCAACTTTAGTTTGTGCAGGCTCAACAGCAACCTTAACTGGAAGCGGAACAACGTCATATACTTGGATACCGCAAAATACAACTGGTAATATTTCTATTGTATCTCCTACTGTAGCAACTACATATACTTTAATTGGAGATAATGGTGGATGTATTGCAACAACAACAGTATTTGTAGATGTTACGCCAAGTCCACAAAACGTAACAGCTATAAGCAACTCTACATTAACATGTTCAACAACCACAGTAAGCTTAACCGGTAATTCAACTACAACTGGTGTAAACTACTCTTGGTCAGGTCCAAGCTCATACACATCAGCTGTTCAAAGTCCAACAGATATTGTTATCGCAGGTGATTATACTTTAACTGTAACAGATCCTTTAACAGGATGTTCATCAACCGCAACAACAACTGTGATTAGCAATACTACTATACCGGTAGTTGGTATTGTATCACCTGCGCCAGTGTTAGGCTGTAACTCTACTGTAACTCTGTCTGTAATTACTGGAACTATTCCTCCATTAAACTATTCATGGTCTGGACCTTCTAGTTTTACATCAACTGTTCAAAGTCCAACGACTTCAGTAGCGGGTGATTATACAGTAACAGTAACTGATCCGTCTAATGGATGTCAGAACACAGTTACAATAACTATTGGAACAAGTACTGTAACTCCTTCATTTACTGCAACCATAATCCCGGCAACATGTTCAGGAACGGTAGCAAATAATGATGGAACAATATTAGTATCTGGAAACTCAAGTACTGATACATATGATTTATCACAAGCTGCAACATATACAGGAACAGCTACATATGCAACAGGAAGCGTAATTCCATTTAGTGGTATTATTACTAATACTTTAGTTAACCCATCAGTTACAACACCATACACTATTAGAGTGTTTGGGTCTAACGGATGTTTCAAAGACACAACATTGTTCTTAACTCCAACAAACTGTTCAACCGTAAGTGCAAATGTATTAGGAATGACAAAAGCAGTTGGCACACCAACATTTGTAAATAATAATGCTTACAATGTAACTTATACAATTGTTGCAACAAATGCTTCTTCAGTAGATATGACTAACTTCAGTATTATTGATAACTTAAATAATACATTCCCTCTTCCTACAACTTACAGTGTAATATCAACACCAAGTGTTACATCATTAAACAGCAGCTTAACAATAAATTCTGCATACGATGGTTCTGCACAAAATGACATGTTGATACCTGCAACAAGTACATTAACAGCAGGAAGAAAAGATACAATTGTATTTACAGTTCAGATTAATCCAAATGGATTCTTCGGACCATTCTATAACTCTGCAATTGGGGCAGGATTTGACGGAGCAGTGACAGTATCTGATAGCTCAAATACCGGATTTGCATGGGATCCTGACAATGATGGTGACCCTACAAATAATGACACAGCAACTGTTGTAACATTAACACCTCACTCCGTAATTGGTGTAGCTAAGAGTGGAAGTGTATCGGGTATTTTAGAAGATAAAACTTTAGATGTTACATACACAATAACAGTTAAAAACTTAGGTAACGATACAATTAAGTTTGTTCAGGTACTAGACACATTGAGAATTCCTGCACCTGCGCAATTCACAATTAAATCAGGGCCTACAGCAACCGGAAGCTTAACCGCAAATAGTAACTACAACGGTAACACTGATATTGGTTTATTAGTAGCAAATTCAAGTGCATTAGCACCAGGGCAAACTGAGACTATCACTTTAGTTCTTAACATTACGCCTAACGGAGTAACATCTATTACAAATACTGCAATTGGGGCAGGATTTGGCTCAGATGGAGGAATAGTTAGAGACACTTCTCACGTTGGAGATAATCCGGATCCAAATGGAAATGGTAATGCCTCAGACCCAGGTGAAGCAGTTCCTACAGTGTTAGAATTACCTGATGTGAATTTATTTATTCCAGAAGTATTTACACCTGATGGTGATGGCAAAAACGACTTCTTCGTAATAAAAGGAATTAGTGGAAGAGTAGTAAAATTAACTGTATTCAATCGTTGGGGTAATAAGGTGTACGAAAATGAAACGTATGATAATACTTGGGATGGTATGCCTAATGTAAGCGGATTAATTATCGGTAACAATAAATTGCCTCAAGGAACTTATTACTACATCGTTGAATTTGATGATGGAGTTGATAAACCTGTAAATGGATACGTGGTTCTACAATACTAACATTAAACATTTTTGACAAACTTGAAAATAAAGACAATGAAAAAATCAATCTTAATAATCATCGTAGCCATTTTTAGTAGCTTCATAGCTCAGGCGCAATATGATGCCATGTTTACACAATATATGTTTAATGAAATGTATATTAATCCTGCTTACACAGGCTCAAAAGAAGCAATGGCAGTGAATTTAACTCATAGACAACAATGGGTGAATTTTCCGGGAAGACCAATTACTACTTCATTTACACTTCATGGGCCTTTAGCAAATGATAAAATGGGTCTGGGTTTAAGTTTATTAAATGAACAGATTGGAAAGTTAAACCGTAATTTAGTTTATTTAAATTATGCTTATAGATTAAAAGTAAGTGATAAAGGTAAATTGTCGTTTGGTTTAATGGGCGGTATTCACAACCAGGTAAATAAATTATCTGAGTTGAAAGCAACTGAATCAGGAGATATCCAAATATCAAATAATACACCTAGTTTAATCTCTCCCAACTTTGGTGCAGGTATATATTACTATACAAATAAAATGTATGTAGGAGTATCTGTTCCTAGAATGGTAGATGACAGTTATATGTTTGACCAATCTGGTGATGTAATTAAATCAAATAAATTAAATGCAAGTAAATTTCATTATTATTTAACCGGCGGCTATTTGTTTGATATCAATGAAGATTTAAAATTGAAACCTCAAGCTATGATTAAGATGGTTCAAAATGCCCCTTTACAATATGACATTAATGTTAATGCATTAATTAAAAATAAAATATGGGCTGGTTTGTCATATAGAAGTGGCGCAGATGTTTCTGTTTTACTTGGCATTCAATTAAATCCACAATTTTTAGTAAACTACTCTTATGATTATGCTTTAACTAAAATTCAAAAATATTCTCAAGGATCACATGAGATCACTTTAGGATATTTATTCTCATACAAACAACGTAAAGTAGTAACTCCAAGATATTTCTAAGTTTATGAATAAGTCAATTATTTTATTTTCGATTATTTGCTTAATTCAATTAAGTAGTCATGCTCAAACTGCCGCTATTAATTCTGCTAATAAACTATACTTTAAAAAATTATACGTTCAGGCAATTCCAAAATATGAAAGCGTATTAAGAAAAGATAGTTCTAATGCAGATGTTTTGGTTAATCTGGGCGATTGTTATAGATTAACTAATAACAACAGAGGGCAATTAATTTGCTATGGTAAATTAATCAAAACGGGTAAAGCTGAGGATATACATAAATTATACTACGGACAAGCATTAATGGAAGCTGGAAAGTATGACGATGCTAAAAGATACATGGATGAATTTAAAGCTGACGGAAGAGGTGAAGCTTTTTCAAAAGGCATTTCAAATCTTCAGAAGTTTTCAAAAAATGCAGACGCTTATGCAATAACAGAATTTCAATATAATTCAAATTATGATGATTTCGGAGCAACTGCATTTTTAGGAGACAAAATTGTTTTCACATCTACCAGAACAAAATCTACTTGGATCACAAAAAGACATGGTTGGACTGGGAATAGTTACTGCCATATGTATTTAACTGAAAAAGATGCATTTGGACAATATGACACGCCTGCCATGTTTATAGCAGAGTATTCAACAAAATATAACGATGGGCCATTTTGTACTTCAAAAGACGGACAAACTATTTTCTTCACCAGAAATGGAACCACAAAAAAAGAACAAAGTTTAGATGGTTCTCAAAAATTAAAAATATTTCAAGCAAATATCATTAAAGACGATTTACAATCTTTAATGAGTATGAAATTTAATAGCAACGAATATAACTGCGCTCATCCTGCAATTAGTGCAGATGGAAAAACCTTATATTTTTCATCTGATATGGGTGGAGGACAAGGCGGTATGGATATTTGGTACTGTAAACTAGATGCAAGTGGATCATGGGGTAATCCTGTTAATATGGGTGATAAAGTAAATACAAAAGGAAATGAATTATTTCCTTCTATCACCGAAGACAACTTGTTATATTTTGCCTCTAATGGGCATGAAGGTTTAGGCGGGCTTGATGTATTTGAAACAAAGATCAAAGACGATAAAGCCGGAAAGATTTATAACATGGGAAAACCTGTAAACAGTGAGCATGATGATTTTGCTTACAATGTTTATGCTGAAGGTAAAAAAGCGTTCTTAAGTTCTAATAGAAAAACTGGCGGAATGAATGATGATATCTACAACGTAGATATTTTAAGAAAAGTTGCAAGAGGAAAGGTTGTAAACTTTATCGTAAAAAATAAAGAGACACAAGAAGTTTTACCACTTACTACAATTAAATTAAATACAGATTCTTTCTCTACAAATGAAAAAGGGGAGTTTCAATTTATTTTAGAAGAGGACGTAAACTATAAGTTACTAGTAAAAAAAGAAAAATTCTTTGACATGGAAGATTCTCTTTCTACTAAAACTACTCCTGAAGGTGATGAGTTTACAAAAACTATCGAGTTAGAAAAAGATCCAAACTTATCGTTATTAGCTGGTATTTATGATGCTAAAACAGGAGCAGGAATAGAAGGTGTAAAAATCAAAATTAAAGATTTAGCTGTAAGCAATGATTTTGAATTAATTCAAACTGAGAAAAATGGTGAATACCGAAAACCATTAAAGGGTAAAAGAATCGGAGATAAACTATTGTATTTAGTAACTATTGAAAAAGAAGGTTACGTAACCAAAACAACCAACTTTACATACGAAATTAAAAAAGAAGGCGAAATCCAAATGAATGAATTATTAGCCTTAACCATTGGTAAAGTTGAAGTTGGTATGGACTTAGCAAAAATGATAGATATTAAACCTATTTATTTTGACTTAGGTAAATCTAAAATCAGACCTGATGCTGCAGTTGAATTAGATAAAGTTGTGAAAGTAATGAAGGAATATCCGGCAATGATTATTGAATTAGGTGCACATACCGATTGTAGAGGAGCTGCTGCTGCAAATATGAAGTTGTCTGACGCAAGAGCAAAAGCATCTGCAGCCTATATTGTTAAGCAAGGTATTGACAAATCCCGTATTTCCGGTAAAGGTTATGGTGAGAGTAAATTATTGAACTCTTGTGGCTGTGAAGGAAAAGTGAAATCAACATGTACTGAATTTGAACACTCACAAAACAGAAGAACAGAATTTATCATTGTGAAATTGAAAAACTAAAATTTCAAATTATCATAAAATAAAAAAAGCTATCTAGTATTTGATAGCTTTTTTTATGATTAAATTACTTTTTATTTAGTAGCGTACATCACATCTTTTACTGCCTTAACTGTACGAGCAACATTTGGTAATGAAGCTTCAATTAAAGTTGGTGCGTATGGTAATGGAACGTCTGCTGCTGTAATACGACGTATAGGTGCATCTAAATAATCAAACGCATCTTTTTGAACTCTGAACGCAATTTCAGAAGAGATGCTAGCCAATGGCCAAGCTTCTTCAACTACAACTAATCTATTCGTTTTCTTAACTGAATTAATTACTGTATCATAATCAATAGGACGAACTGTTCTTAAATCAATCACCTCAGCACTAATTCCTTCTTTCTCTAATTCTGCTGCAGCAGCCATAGCTACTTTCATTATTTTACCAAAAGAAACAATCGTTACATTAGTTCCTTGTCTTTTAACATCGGCTACTCCAATCGGAATTAAATATTCTCCATCAGGAATCTCACATTTATCTCCATACATCTGCTCACTTTCCATGAAAATAACCGGATCATTATCACGAATTGCAGATTTCATTAATCCTTTAGCATCATATCCATTTGATGGAACAATTACTTTTAAACCAGGGCAGTTTGCATACCAGTTTTCAAAAGCTTGAGAGTGCTGAGAACTCAACATACCTGCACTTGCAGTAGGTCCTCTAAATACAATTGGACAATTATATTGTCCTCCACTCATACTTAAAAATTTAGCAGCAGCGTTAATTACTTGATCGATAGCAACTAAAGAGAAGTTAAAAGTCATGAACTCAACAATAGGACGTAATCCATTTACGGCTGCCCCAACTCCTATACCTGCAAAACCTAATTCTGCAATAGGTGTATCAATAACTCGTTTAGGACCAAATTCAGCTAACATGCCTTTACTTACTTTGTAAGCACCATTATATTCAGCCACTTCTTCTCCCATTAAAAAAATGGATTCATCACGACGCATTTCTTCACTCATTGCTTCGCGAAGGGCTTCTCTAAATTCAATTGTTCTCATATATGATTTAAAGTCCCAAATGTAAGCAAAAACCCATGTATTTAAAAGAGAAAGCTAAAAATATAGGATGGGCTGAAAAACGCCTTTTTGTAACATTTCCAAATCCATAAAACACTCTTTTACAAGCTGTTATCTTTTAGTCGAAACAATATAAAAAAACGGGTGTTTATCTCTTGATTTACAGCCATATTTTTATAAATTTGCTCACCTTTTAAAAAAATAAAACAATGAAGATATTAGTTCCAATTAGTAATGTTCCAGATACAACTACTAAAATAGCTTTCACTAACGGCGATACAGAATTTAATGCAGCCGGAGTACAATTTATCATTAACCCTTACGATGAGTGGTATGCTCTAGTTCGTGCGTTAGAATTAAAAGAAGCCGGTAAAGCTGAAAAAGTAACCTTAATACATGTTGGCTTAGCTGATAGCGATGCTACCATTCGTAAAGGATTTGCTTTAGGAGCTGACGACGGAGTTCGTATTGATGCTGAAGGACCTGATGCTTATTTCGTAGCAGAGCAAATTGCAAACTACGCAAAAGCTAATGGTTATGATTTAATTATGACAGGTAAAGAAACAATTAACTACAATGGTTCATCTGTTGCAGGTATGATTGCCGGATTTATGGATTTACCATTAGTATCTTTAGCTACTAAGTTTGATTTAGAAGGAAATAAAGCTACTGTGGAGCACGATGTAGATGGCGGAACTCAAGTAGTAGAATGTGAATTGCCATTAGTAGTTTCTTGTGCTAAAGGAATGGCTGAGCAACGTATTCCTAATATGAAAGGTATTATGGGAGCTCGAACTAAACCTTTGGCAGTTGTTGCTGCATCAGGTGCTGAGAAATTAACGAACATTAAATCTTACGCATTATCTGCAGGAAGAACTACTTGCAAAATGATTGATGAAAATAACATGGATGAGTTAGTAAACTTATTACATACAGAAGCAAAAGTGATTTAAGAAATTTTAAATTTTGAATGATAAATTTTAAATTATCATCATTCAAAAATTCAACATTTAACATTTATAATTTAACATTACAATGGTATTAGTATATACAGAAATCAATAAAGGAAAAGTAAAAAAAGCATCTTTAGAAGCGGTAAACTACGCTGCTAAAATTGCTGAATTAACAGGTTCTAGCGTTACTGCTATTGCAATTAATGCAGATGCTGCTCAATTAGAAGACATCGGTAAAGCAGGTGCTAAAAAAATATTATCTGTAAAAAATGATGCATTAGCATCTTTAGACAGCATGTTAATCTCTTCGGCAGTTGAACAAGCTGCTAAAGCAGAAGGTGCAAAAATTATCATCTTCTCTTTTGATATTACAGGTAAAGCTGCAGCTCCTCGTTTATCTGCTCGTTTAAAAGCAGGTTTAGTTGCCGGTGCAGTTGATTATCCAACTGTAAATGGTGGAAGCTTAGAAGTTAAGAAAAACGTATTCTCAGGTAAAGCAACTGCTATCTACTCTATCAATAGCGATATCAAAATCATTTCATTATTACCAAACTCTTTCCCTGTTAAGTTAGGAGATAACGCAGCAACTGTAGCTGATTTTGCAGTTGAATTAGCAGCTTCTAAAATTGTAGTGAAAGAGAAAAAATCTACGGATGTTGGCGGAATGGTTCCATTACCAGAGGCTGAATTAGTAGTATCTGCTGGTCGTGGAATGAAAGGACCTGAGAACTGGGGAATGATTGAAGAATTAGCAAAAGAATTAAAAGCTACTACAGCTTGTTCTCGTCCGGTTGCTGATATGCACTGGAGACCACATCATGAGCACGTAGGACAAACAGGTGTTGCTATTCGTCCTAATTTATATTTTGCAATTGGTATTTCGGGAGCTATCCAGCATTTAGCGGGTGTTAACGGAAGTAAAACAATCGTCGTAATTAATAGCGATAAAGAAGCGCCTTTCTTTAAATCTGCTGATTACGGTGTTGTTGGTGATGCCTTTACAATTGTTCCTAAATTAATAGAAGCAGTTAAAAAATTCAAAGCTAATCAAAACTAGATTCAAGCATTTTTTGTATATTAGATTTCGGAAAAAATGGGAATGAAGAAAGTTAGATTAGAAATTGTTGGTTTATCTTACAGTCAAACACAAAGTGGTGCCTATGCTTTAGTTTTAGGTGAAAGTACAGGTAGCCGTCGTTTACCAATTATTATTGGTGGTTTTGAAGCTCAGGCAATTGCTATTGAGTTAGAAAAAATGACTCCTACTCGCCCATTAACCCACGATTTGTTTAAAGCCTTTTCTGAAACATTCTCTATTGAAGTAACCGAAATTTTAATTTACAATTTAGTAGAAGGTATTTTTTACGCGAAATTAGTTTGCACAGATGGCACTCGCGAAGTTGAAATTGATGCGCGTACAAGCGATGCTATTGCATTAGCGGTTCGTTTTAATTGCCCAATTTATACTTACGAATTTATTTTAAAATCAGCAGGTATTGTATTGGATGATGAAACTCTTCCATCTAACGAAAGCGCGATGGCTGCTCCATCAGAAGAATCAACTTCATCAAACCCTGAAGGCGAATACCAATCAAAATCTACTGAAGAGTTAAAGAACTTATTGCAAACAGCTTTAGATGATGAGCAATACGAACTCGCTTCAAAAATACGCGACGAAATAAATAATAGAAAACAATCTTAATATCAAAACCCTCAGCTAGCTGAGGGTTTTTTGTTTGTGAGAATTTTTGTAGATTTATTTTCAATATCTTAGAATAGTATATATACGAAAAATTGGCAGATATGAATGAACTAACAAAAATATTTAAACATCTATCAAGAGATTTATTTGTTTATTTTTTAACGGGATTTACAATCTTTATAAACATACTATTACTTGATTATTTATTTAATGGGTCTGAATTTATAATTTATGTAAGAAAAATACCATATTGGGGTATAGGAATTTCTATATTATCGTATATAATAGGACATATAATATTTTCTATTTCATATTTGTTATTTGAATACTCTGGCATCGATGAATGTTTGAAGAAAAAAATGTATCCAATTACAAACAATAAAGCATTTGAAATTGATTTTATAAAAGAAATGAACGTGTTTAATAACAAAGTAGATCTTCACGATCAGTTTATCGAAAGGCATACCCAACTTTTTCTAATGAGATGGAATCTAGCCTGCGGGTTAATTATTTGCGGGTTAACTAATTTGATTATAGAATTATTCAACCATTTCATCAAAGAATTAAACTTGCTTTCAATAATATTTATTTTAACTGGAATAACATTATATATTTTATCTATTAAAACAGAAAAAGACTGCTTTGATAGATTGAATAAAATAAATGAAGCAATAAATAACGGTTAACTTTATTATATTTAATTGTAAGTAGTGACTTTAAAATCAACAATATGAAATTAAAATTTTCATTATTTCTTAGCTCTCTAATTATCTTTCTTTCATGTTATCATAGCGTTGTCGACGAATATGAGAAAATAAAAAATGAAGCAACAAAATCGTTTTACATTAATACATCAAAAAAACAACAGAATTTATTAAAATCTTTTTCATTAGGTAAATTAAAATATGATGAAGGTGTAAAGGAATTTAAGGGCGGTTTTTATTGTATTTTGAAAGAAGACTCTTTGCTTTCTTCTTATGTTGAGTTAAATCAGTTGTTTAAAAAAAACAACTATTTTGTAACAGAAAATAAAGACTCATTAAATTATATAATAGTTTCTGAAGCAATACCTCTCATTATTGGTTCATATAGTAATGGTGGTGAAGCTGTACAAATGGAAACAACAATTTCAATAATTGATATGAAAACTGAAAAAGTATATCTTATAAAAAAAGCTTTAGGCAAAGCTCCTCCAGAAACTATTGAAAGAAAAGAAAGAGATAAATATGGAGCTGTAGGAAAAAAACTTGACGAATATGATATATTCGAAATTTTAAAAAAAGTGATTATAGTAAAGTAAATCAGAAAGCAAATTTTCAGTCATAGGTATTAACTATTTAAAACCTCTTTTTTCAGAATCTGAAATTCTTCATCAGAAATGATTAGTTCATTTTTTAATTTTGCTAACCTCTCTAGTTTTTCAATTTTATTTATTTTTTCTTCATTTAATATTTTTTCTACTTTAGGTTCTCTAATCTTTATAAAATTAATAATTGCACTCGCGCTATTCTCAACAGATTTTTTTATATTATTATAATCTTTAGGTGATGCCAAAACTGTCCCTGTTCTTGATACAATTTTAACGTTAAAAAGTTTAGCAATTAGTATATATAATAGCATAATTACTCCTATTGATACTAAGAAACCAAAAACACCAGATAATAAATCCCATATAGTTAATAACGTCATAATTTTTATCTTAAGTATATTTAAATATAAAAATATTTTTAATTAAAAACAGCTGTAAGAACTATTAAATAATTATTCAGCCCTTGTTGGTGTTATCACCAACAAGGAAAGATGAATTACCAAAAGCCCCTATCATACGTTTCTAAAAACGAAAAAGGGTGTTCAACTTCGTAATAATGCTTAGCAGAAGAAAACTCATAATCTAATTCCGTTTCACATAAATTAGCCTTCACCGGATTACGATGAATATAATTTAACTTCTGTAAAAAGACGTCATGACTCATAATATCTATTGCCAAAGCATTTCGCTCCCAAAATTGAAATTTTCTATCGGCAGCTTCAACATAAAAATCATATAAGAGATTCGGGTGATTTTTCTCCAAATCAAATTTTATTTGTTGTGCCGTGTATTTCATAAAACTCAATTGTGTATGTTTAAGAGAATAAATCTTGGTTCCCTGCCAAATTAAGTGAATATGATTATCCATAATCACAAAGCCATAAATTTTCACACGTTCTTCTTTTACTAAAAAGGCTAAACTGTCTATAATTATCTGTTTATATTTTACAGGTGTTAAAAGTTTTTTCCACTCTAAAATAGTGGCAGTAAAAAACTGAACTGGGTTATCTGCATGATTTAACTTTGGCATATTTTTAAACATCGCTTGTTGGTGATAACACCAACAAGGGCAGTCATAAAATTAATGCATTTTGCAATGTCTAATTGCTATTATTTGTAGCATTATAATTACAATTGTAAAAAAATTAATAAAGATATCAGTTAACTTGTTGGTGATAACACCAACAAAGGCGTGAATTTCATCTGGAAATAAATTTGTTGGTGATAACACCAATAATGGCTAGCTACAATGTAAAAACAATAAAATAAGACATCTCAACTTGTTGGTGATAACACCAACAAGGGCAAAAGGGCAAAAATACCAACAAGGGCTAACCCCTCTTCAATACAATCCTAAAGGTAGTCCCTTTTCCTTCTTCACTTTGCAACACAAATATTTTACCATCATGGTAATTTTCAATGATTCGCTTACATAAGGACAAGCCTAAGCCCCAACCACGTTTTTTGGTTGTGTAGCCCGGTTTAAAAACAGATTTATGTTTTGATTTTGGTATACCTTTTCCGGTATCGGCTAAATCAATAGCCACACCTTCCGGTATATCAATAATGGTCACTTTAAACTCACCTTTGCCATCCATCGCATCCACAGCGTTTTTACATAGGTTTTCAATCACCCATTCAAATAAAGGCACAGAGAGTTGCGCATGAATTTCAGTGTCAGGAATTTCTAAAACATAGTTTACATTTTTGGAAGTACGTTGTTTTAAATAATCCATGGCATTTTTAACTACCAAACAAACATCTTCGTCTTGTAAGGTTGGTTGTGAACCAATTTTCGAGAAACGCTCTGTAATCATATTTAAACGCATCACATCGCGGTTCATTTCGTTCACAATACTTTCATCTGTTCCATTGGAACGCAAGTACTCCGTCCATGCCATTAAGGATGATAAAGGTGTTCCTAATTGATGTGCTGTTTCTTTACTCATACCAACCCACACCTGATCTTGTTCTGCCTTACGTGACACACTAAACAAAATATAAGCGATTAATAAAAAGATTCCGATGACACCAAACTGCACATACGGATAATATTGCAATTGCGTTAGCAAAGGTGATTGCTCATAGAAAATATAATTTTTAAAACCTTCCCCTAAATCAACAGGAATGGGCGTATTTTGCAATTCCATTTCTTTAATGGTATTGCTTAATTTTTCGGGCGTACTAATTTTTACGGTATCAATATTCCCAACTGCTAATACATTTGTTTTAGTTGAATCTGTATAGATAACAGGAACAGCTGCACTATTAATCGCCACATCTGAAATAAACGATTTAATTAAACTATCAAACACTACTTTGATATCCGAAAATAAACGACTATCCTTATGATATAAGTAATTTTTCTTTCCTCTGTAAACGTCAATCACGACAGGCTCATACATGGCTTTCATTTTTTGAAGCTCTAATTTCAAAGCATCACTATTATGTTCAATAGCAGAATCTAAATTTCTACTTGCTGTGATGTTATCATTATCATCCGTTAAAATTACAGGTACCGTAGTGTTGTCTTGCAATACTTTCAATACAAATTCAGAAACCGTAAATACATCCGAACTTAATTGTTTAGTAGCTAAGGCGTATAACTCAGCTTTTTTTCGTTCTTCGGTTTGTAGTTTTTGAAATAAGTCGTTAGTGAATTTTACTAATCCTGCTTTTTTTTGAACAGCTTCTGCCCATAGTCTTACTTTTTTCTCTTCATCGCTTTTAATGCTATTCACCAGTTTGTTGGTGTACCATAAAGATGTAAACACAATGATGATAGCTACTATAAATAAAGCCCATTTCCATTGTTGTTTGCGAGAGTAAATATTCATTGATACTAATGTATAAATTATATAACGCTATTGCAAGTGAGATATTGTTTTAAATTTCGTTCACCACAGAGACACAGAGAAAATGAATCATGAAAACATACAAGAATAACTGTTCTCGACTTCGCTCGAACTGACAGGCTTGTATAAATAAAAAAGCACAGAAGTAATTAAACTCTGTGCTTTTCAGTTTTTTATAGTGAAAAATATTAGCTAATCATATCAAAACCTGTATAAGGCACTAATACTTTAGGAATTTTAATACCAGCTTCCGTTTGATTATTTTCTAATAAAGATGCTACAATACGAGGCAATGCTAAGGCGCTACCATTTAAGCTGTGTGCTAATTGAGTTTTTCCATTGGCATCTTTGTAACGGCATTTTAAACGGTTAGTTTGGAAAGTTTCGAAGTTAGAAACAGAACTTACTTCTAACCAACGTTGTTGTGCAGCACTCCAAACTTCTAAGTCATACGTTAAAGCAGAAGCAAAACTCATATCACCACCACATAATTTCAACGTACGGTATGGTAATTCTAATTCTTGTAATAAACTGCTTACAAACTCGCGCATGTTTTCTAAAATCTCGTAAGATTTTTCTGGATGAGCAATTTGTACAATCTCTACTTTATCAAATTGGTGCAAACGATTTAAACCACGTACATCTTTACCGTAGCTTCCGGCTTCTCTTCTAAAACAAGGTGTGTAGCCACAATTTTTAATTGGCAAATCACTTTCTTTTAAAATCACATCACGGTAAATATTTGTAATAGGAACCTCAGCAGTTGGGATTAAATATAAATCATCCACCTGGCAGTGATACATTTGTCCTTCTTTATCAGGCAATTGTCCTGTACCATATCCACTATCTGCATTCACTAAAATAGGAGGTTGTACTTCGTTATAACCTTTAGCAGTTGCTTTATCTAAAAAATAATTAATTAAAGCACGTTGTAATCTTGCTCCTTTTCCTTTGTAAACAGGGAAACCGGCACCGGTTAATTTAACACCTAATTCAAAATCAATTAAATCATACTTAGTAGTTAATTCCCAATGCGGAGTAGCTCCTGCATGTAATGTAGGAATAGTTCCATGTTGATTAAATACTTCGTTATCTTCAGGAGTTTTTCCAACAGGTACAGTTAAGTTAGGCAAGTTAGGAACCGTTACTAAAATTTTATGTATTTCTTGTTCGATGTTTTTTAATGTTTCATCAAACTCTTTTTCTTTTGCTTTTAAATCAGCTGTTTTAGCTTTTAATGTTTCTGCTTCTTCTTTCTTTCCGGATTTCATTAAATCACCAATTTGCTTAGCTAAACCATTAGCTTCAGCTTTTACATCATCTGCCTGACGTTGTGCTGATTTTCTGTTATTATCCAATTCGATAATTGAATTGATGGTACTTTCAGCATCCTTAAAATTTTTAATTGCTAAACGTTTTAATACGTCTTCTTTATTTTCTCTGATGTAACTAAGTTGTAACATAGTATTGATTTTTTGTGTGTGACAAAATTAATAGTTGAATTGAAATTAAAGCAGATTTAGGTTATTTTTTAATAACAGCCTAAAACACAAGAAGCCCATCCGCCAACTGGCGGAAGGGCTTCAAATTCTTAATAAAATTAAGCTTCTATTGCCCTTATGCAGGAACAACCGAAACGTATGATCTGTCGTCTTTTTTCTTTTTGAAAACAACTGTACCATCAACTAAAGCAAATAAAGTATGATCTTTTCCCATACCTACATTTACTCCTGGGTTGTGTTTTGTACCACGTTGACGAACAATGATATTTCCAGATACGCAAGCTTGCCCTCCGAAAATTTTAACGCCTAAACGTTTACTGTGTGATTCACGGCCGTTGTTTGTTGAACCGGCCCCTTTCTTATGTGCCATTGTTTATTCTTTTAATGGTTAATGTTAATTATTCTTCAGTTTTTTTAGCTGCTTTTTTAGCTGGAGCTTTCTTAGCTGCTGCTTTTTTAGCCGGAGCTTTTTTCTCAGCTACTGCCTCAACTTTAGCAACAGGATTTCTGCGGCTTGGAGATAAGAACTCACGTACTGATTTTTCAGCTTTTAATTCGTCTTTTAAAGTCTCGCCTTTAGCTAAGATACCTTGAACTAAAATTTGAGTTAAGTGCTGACGGTGGTTGTTCCATTTTTGGTAACCTTTACGACGTAATTTTTTGAAAACGATAACTTTATCGCCTTTTACGTGTTCGATTACTGAGGCTACAACTTTTGCGCCATCAACAGTTGGTGCACCTACAGTGATTTTTCCGCCGTTATCAATTAAGAAAACTTTGTCAAATTCCACTTTAGCACCTTCGTTAGCATCTAGGCGGTGAACGTAAACTTTATTTCCACGCTCCACTTTAAATTGTTGCCCTGCTATTTCTACAATTGCATACATGAGTGTTAAATTTATATTGTTAATAATTTTTTTAAGGACGGCAAAGATAGGTGGTTTTTTGTATTTGCCAAAGATTTTGAGCAATATTTTAGCTAAAATCCGCGCTATTTTTAGGTTTTGGAGAAATCAAGGAAAAATAAATGATTCAATTAATTGAAATTCAATATTTTATGAATTTTCTGATTCTTTTGATTTGCCCGAAGAATTAATCATCCAAATACCGGCAATAACCACAATAACAGCTAAAATTTGAGCTAAATTAATAATCTCCCCGTCAAACAATCCCCAGCCTATGGCCACTATAGGAATTAAATAAGTGCAACTTGCCGCAAAAACGGTTCCTGATAACTTAATCAACGTATTATAAACCACAACTGATAATGCCGAACCTACAATGGCTAAAATGCTTACAAAACCTAAAGACCTCATCCCTTCCGGATGCTGGGTAGCATGCGCTACCACATCTGTAAACCCAAATAAATAGATAGCTGCCACAGGACCAATTAAGGTAAACGACCAAACTGTAGCTGTTAAAGAACTTACATGTCCTAAATATGCTTTAATACCATTTACGCTGATAGCATAGCACAAAGTAGCTGCTGCCACTAACAAACTATACATCACGTTTTTGGTTTGATCATCTTTACCATCTCCCATCGTTACCAAAGCAACAGCACCAATCAAACCCACTAGCACCCCAATTATTTGATTTTTGGAAATTTTATGGTTAAACGAAATCATCCCAATAACAATAGTAAACATTGGGGTTAAAGCATTTAGCATCCCCGTTAAACTACTACTAATTTGTGTTTCGGCTTTGGTGAATAAAAATGCCGGAATCAGGTTCCCAAAAACACCCATCAGTAAAAGTCCCTTTAAATTCTTTTTAACGTCAAGTTTGTAGTGCGCAACCAAAAATGGCAACATAAAAGCCGATGCAATGGTAATTCGTAAACCCGCAACTTCATCACTAGAAAAAGCTTTTAAACCTTGTTTCATTAAAATAAATGAACTACCCCAAACCAATGAAAGTGCAATTAATATAATCCAGGAAATAGCTTTTTTATTCATACAAGGTTTAGCTTAATGCCATGGCATCTAATTTCATTTGTTTGATCATGCTCACTAATCCATTGGCACGTGTTGGAGATAAATGCTCAGTTAACCCAATTTTATTAATAAAATCCAAATTGGCATTTACAATATCTTGTGGCTTTTGGTGCGATAACACTCTTATCATTAAGGCTACCATCCCTTTGGTAATAATAGCATCACTGTCTGCAGTGTAAACTATTTCTCCATCCTTTTTTTCAGAATGAAGCCATACTTTACTTTGACAGCCTTTAATAATTCTATCTTCTGTTTTTAAACTCTCTTCTATTTTTGGTAACGATTTTCCTAACTCAATTAAATGCTCATATTTCCCTTCCCAGTCATCTCCAAAGAGTTCAAATTCTTCAATAATTTCGTTTTCTATTTCTGCAATGGTCATGGCATCAAAAGTACAATCAATTTCGATAAAAACAGGCTTTGTGTGTAGTTTTATCTTTCACATTTACAGTAAATTAGGTTAGACTTGCTAATATTACATCTATTTAAACATAATTATCTAATCTAGGTTAATAACTTTGCCCCCTAAATATTGCATATTTACTCATAAATTAGTTGTTTAGTCGCTTGATTTTAGCGCATTAGATTAGCTAATTGAGCTTAAATACAATATAACACAAGTATGAAAATTGGATTAGACATAATGGGGGGCGATTATGCTCCTGCAAATTGCATTGATGGTGCTATTATGGCATTAGACTCTTTGCCGGCTGATGTAAAAATGGTACTGATTGGTGATAGCGAAAAAGCAAAAAGTCATTTAAAAGCTAAGGGAATAGCTGAAGATAAATTTGAATTTATACACACCACTGATGTGATTGAAATGGGCGAACACCCTACAAAAGCATTGGCTCAAAAACCTCATAGCAGTATTTCTGTTGGATTTAAATTATTAAAAGAAAATGAGATTCAATGTTTTGCAAGTGCCGGAAATACAGGCGCTATGTTGGTTGGGTCTATGTTTTCTGTAAAAGCTGTTCCGGGCGTTATTCGTCCATGTATTACTTCTATTATTCCTAAAGAAAATGGAGGATTTGGTATAGTACTAGACGTTGGCACTAATGCTGATTGTAAGCCTGATGTGTTATATCAATTTGCTATTTTAGGTTCAACCTTTGCAAAAGAAGTTTATAAAATAGCTAATCCAAAAGTTGGTTTATTAAACATTGGCGAAGAACCAGAAAAAGGAAATTTAGTTGCTCAAGCTGCTCACGCATTAATGAAGGATAGCAAAGACTTTAATTTTGTTGGTAACGTCGAGGGGCAAGAAGTATTTGAAGATAAAGCAGACGTGATTGTTTGCGAGGGATTTGTAGGAAATGTATTTTTAAAAACTGCAGAGGCGTTTTACTCATTAATTAAAAAACGTAACCGCAGTGATGAATATTTTGATAAGTTTAATTACGAATTATACGGAGGTACTCCAATTCTGGGAATTAACTCAAATGTGATGATTGCTCATGGTAAATCAACTCCACTAGCATTTAAAAATATGATGGTGTTAAGTAAAGACATCGTTGAAGCAAACTTAAACGAAAAAATTAAAACCGTATTTCAATAATGATTAAAGCAGCAATAACTGCCGTTGGTGGCTATGTTCCAGATTTTGTAATGACTAATGATGAGTTAGCGAAAATCGTAGACACTAACGACGAATGGATTACAACACGTACCGGAATTAAAGAAAGACGCATTTTAAAAGAACCTGGCAAAGCAACATCCGACATGATGGTGTTTGCTATCGAAGAGTTATTAAAAAAACGTGGTATCACAGCCTTAGATATTGATTTATTAATTGTTGGTACTATCACCGGCGATTATATTTTCCCTAGTACGTCAAATGTTATTTGTGATAAAATTGGCGCTAAAAACGCCTGGGGATATGATTTATCTGCAGCATGTTCGGGCTTTATTTATGCATTAGCAACAGGTTCTCAATTTATTGAAACCGGTCGTTACAAAAAAGTAGTGGTTGTTGGTGTGGATAAAATGAGTGCTATTTTAAATTACGAAGATCGTGCAACATGCGTGATTTTTGGTGATGGAGGTGGCGCTGTGTTATTAGAACCAACTGAAGATGGAACAGGTATTCAGGATTTTATTTTAAAAGCAGATGGTGCAGGTCGTAATTACCTTTACCAAGAAGCAGGTGGATCTTTAAACCCTCCAACACACGAAACCATTGATAAAAAAATGCACTATGTGCATCAAGAAGGGCAAACGGTATTTAAACATGCTGTTGTAAACATGGCAGAAGTAAGTGCTGAAATCATGGAGAAAAACAACCTTTCTTCTGATGATGTGACTTGGTTATTGCCGCATCAAGCCAATAAACGTATTTGTGAAGCCACAGCTAACCGTATGGGATTAAGTCTTGATAAAATGTTGATGAACATAGAGCGTTACGGAAATACAACAGCAGGTACTATTCCGTTATTATTATGGGATTATGAAAAGCAATTTAAAAAAGGCGATAACATCATTATTTCTGCTTTCGGAGGTGGATTTACCTGGGGTTCTATTTGGGTAAAATGGGCCTATGATGGCGAAAAAGTAGGTAAGTAACCCTATTGCTAACAAAATTTAAAATGTCAGTTTGTGTCAACAGACTGACATTTTTTTATTCTATACCAATTAAAAGCGGTAATATTGTCGCCTTAATGCTAAAAAACGGCTATTGGCACATTTTGTGACAATTAGCCACCGTAAAAAATTAAATTATTAAAATCACATAATTATGGCAAAATCAAGTACAACTGTAAATGTAAAGCCCTTAGCTGATAGAGTATTAGTTGAAGCGGCTCCTGCAGAAACAAAAACAGCTGGTGGATTAATCATCCCTGACACAGCAAAAGAAAAACCAATGAGAGGGAAAGTATTAGCTGTAGGAAACGGTAAACCGGATGAACCAATGACTGTAAAAGTTGGTGATACTGTTTTATACGGAAAATACGCAGGAACTGAAATCCAAGTAGACGGAAAAGATTTATTAATTATGCGCGAAAGCGATATCTACGCAATCATTTAATGTTTAATTGTGTGATTGTTTAGCTGTTTGATGAAATATAAAACAATCAAACACTACAACAACAAACACTTAAACATAAAAACAATAAACAACCAAACATTTAAACAACTAAACATTTATAAAAATGGCAAAAGACATCACATTTAACATAGAAGCTCGCGACGCTTTAAAGCGTGGAGTTGATGCATTAGCAAATGCAGTAAAAGTAACTTTAGGTCCTAAAGGAAGAAACGTTATCATCGATAAAAAATTTGGTTCACCGGCAATCACTAAAGATGGTGTTACTGTTGCTAAAGAAATCGAATTATCAAACCCGGTTGAAAACATGGGTGCTCAGTTATTAAAAGAAGTTGCTTCTAAAACGGCTGATGCAGCAGGTGATGGAACAACTACTGCTACAGTTTTAGCACAAGCTATTGTAACAGCTGGTTTAAAAAACGTTGCTGCAGGCGCTAATCCAATGGATTTAAAACGTGGTATCGACAAAGCAGTTGAGGCAATTGTTGCTGACTTAAAAAAACAATCTCAAAATGTTGGTAACGACAACAAAAAAATTGAGCAAGTTGCAACGATCTCTGCTAACAACGATAACGTGATTGGTAAGTTAATTGCTGAAGCAATGGCTAAAGTTAAAAAAGAAGGTGTGATTACTGTTGAAGAAGCAAAAGGTACTGATACAACTGTTGAAGTAGTAGAAGGTATGGAATTTGACAGAGGTTATATCTCTCCTTACTTTATTACTGACGTAGAAAAAATGAATGCGGTTTTAGAAAATCCATTGATTTTAATTTACGAAAAGAAAATTTCTGCGATGAAAGAATTATTACCTGTATTAGAAAAAGCAGTACAAACAGGTAAACCAATTTTAATTATTGCTGAAGATGTTGACGGAGAAGCTTTACAAACATTAGTTGTAAACCGTTTACGTTCTAACTTAAAAATCTGTGCCGTTAAAGCTCCGGGATTTGGTGATAGAAGAAAAGCAATGTTAGAAGATTTAGCAATTTTAACTGGTGGTATTTTTATTGCTGAAGACAGAGGTTTCTTATTAGAAAACGCTGACTTAACTTTCTTAGGAAAAGCAGAAAAAGTAACCGTTGATAAAGAAAACACAACCATCGTTGGTGGTGCAGGTAAAAAAGCAGATATCACCGCTCGTGTTAATCAAATTAAAGCTCAAATCGAATCTACAACTTCTGATTACGATAAAGAAAAATTACAAGAGCGTTTAGCTAAATTAGCTGGTGGTGTTGCCGTACTTTACGTTGGTGCAGCTACTGAGGTTGAAATGAAAGAGAAAAAAGACCGTGTGGATGATGCGTTAGCAGCTACTCGTGCAGCAGTTGAAGAAGGTATTGTGCCGGGCGGTGGTGTTGCATATATTCGTGCAATTGCATCTTTAGATAAATTGAAAGGTGTAAACGAAGATGAAAACACTGGTATTGCAATTGTGCGTCGTGCTATTGAAGAGCCTTTACGTCAAATTTGTGCTAACTCAGGAATCGAAGGTTCTATTGTAGTGCAAAAAGTAAAAGAAGGAAAAGATGATTTCGGTTTCAATGCTCGTACTGAGAAATACGAAAACTTATTGAAAGCAGGTGTTATTGACCCGGCTAAAGTAAGCCGTGTAGCTTTAGAAAATGCATCATCTGTAGCAGCAATGTTGTTAACTACTGATTGCGTATTAGCTGAGAAAAAAGAAGAAGGAACTCCGGCTATGCCAATGAACCCAGGAATGGGCGGCATGGGTGGAATGATGTAATCACACAGCTTAACTCAGAAATAATAATAAAAAGCCTTTGACGTTGTCAAAGGCTTTTTTAATTTTATATTACAACTTTTATATATTATGCACATCAAGAAAAATCTCATATGTTTTATTCTGATAGTGATGGTTAAAATGTCTTTTTCTCAAAACGATACTTTAAACAGAAGGGATGAAAAAAATCTAAAAACAGGCTATTGGCTTGTGCATTATGATGAGTTTGTAAAGGAAACAAAGGATAGTTCAAAAGCCATTTATAAAGGATATGAATATTACATTAATGGCGTTGCTGTGAGATATGTAATGGATAAAACAGCAGATAAAAAATTAAAAATAAAATATAACCCCATTGATCCTTTAAAGGATAAAGAGTTATTAAATGGTATCATTTTGTTTTATGACCAAAACAATGTTGCAGTCTATAAAGCTGAATTCACAAATGGTTTTGTTACAAAATTACACAGTTATACCTATATCAAATCCGACGGCAGTTTTGAGTTAATGGATGAAGAACTTGTTGATTTCACAAATCCTCATGCTTCAAATCCTCATTCATACTATTATGAATTTAGTACTTATAAAATTTTTAAAGAAGCATGGAAAATAAAAAAATGCTACTATGTATTTGATGGAAAGAATTGGAAAAAAATAAAAATCTAATTACATAGAAAACAATCGTTCCTTTTTTTCAGCCCTTGTTGGTTTTATCACCAACAAATACACTTATATCATACACTGTTGATGAAAACACCAATAGAGGCATGACGAACACCTGACAGGTGTTTTTGTTTGGACACTTAATTAACTATTTAACAATCACGGTTCACAAGCTTAAACCGAAACTCACAAAAGTTGAAAAGTAAAGCTGTAAAAAAATGATGTGATAGGTATTCGTTAATATCAAATGAATTACCTTTGTATCAGTAACCACCACCCGACATTTTAGCATGAGCAACAAATGGCATACGGGATAGACGTCCGATTTAAATCAAAGAGCCGCTTATCATAAGTGGCTCTTTGATTTTTTAAATTGTCTATCTTTATGCTTTTTAGCAAGCATGCGTTTTCAACCCATACAACAATTACAAACCGTTTTAAAACAGGAGTATTTTGAGCCAACTATTACTTGGGCTTTCAGAGTTGTGTTGGCATTAAATGTTCCATTAATAGTTGTTCCATTGTATCAGGGACATTTTTCTTATGAGGTAGTGTGGATGGCTTTTGGTGCTTATATGTTAGCGTTGATTGATTATCGAGGATTACATTATAAAAAAATAGTTATTCAATCGCTCGAAGCCATACTAATGACCTTAGCTGCTATTGTTGGTATGAATACAGCTAACTCCTGGCAAGTGTCGGTAGTGGCCATGTTTGTTGTGGGAATGTTTGCTGCTTTAATACGTAATTGGAGCGATTATGGTGCAAGCATTGGCGTAGCGGTTGGTTTTTTCTTTTTGTTTGGATTATCAAATCCTGTTTCTTTTTCCGAATCTATAAATTATGGAATGTATATTTTTGCAGGTGCTGCTTGGTCGGTTCTTATTACCATCCTTGCATTTCCGTTTCGTCCTTCAAATCCTGTTAGGCGTTCGGTAGCAAAAATTTGGAAAACAAACACCGAATTTTTAGATATTTTAATTCAAAAACATGCTTCAGATACGATTATTGATAATATAAATGTTACTGAAAAAGAAACAGCTATTAGAGATGCGGTGAATCATTCTATTAAATTATTTGCACGCAGAGATAACAAAAAATCAAGTTTAAAAACACAGCATTATGATATGATGATGGAGATTCGTAAAACGTCATCATTATTTGGGGCAACATTAAATACAATGCATGAAGAATTGGAAATACTGAATCATCCGGATTTTCAAAACATAAGAAACACAATTCTCTATAAAACTTTATCCGCATTTGCTCAAGCAAGTGCTCGTCTATCAATCGTGATTTTTACTTTTAGACCTGAAGATTTAAGTCTTGCTAAGGTTCGCTTAAAACGTTGCGAAATTGCTATTCAATTGTTTGAAGAAGCAAGTAAAGAATTAACTTTAACACATAAAGAGAAATTAGCAATACAACATTTTATAATTACGCTTCATAAATCGTATGGTTATTTGCAACAAACGGTTTTACAAATTGAGCAAAAATTAAATTTAAAGAAGAGCGATTATTTAGAGAATTATAAACTCTCATTTAATAACTTTTTAGTTGGATTAAAACCTCGCGCTATTATGGAATTAATACGTGAAGCTTTCAACGTCAATTCACAACACTTTGTTTATGCCTTACGTGTGGCATTGGGATTATCTATTGGTGTATTCGTATATAAATTTTTCAAAATAGATCATGGTCATTGGATTTCATTAACCATGCTTATTGTGATACAACCCTATTTTGGTGCTACCCGAAAAAAAGGAATAGAAAGAATTGTTGGAACAATTGCAGGTATTGTTTTAGGAGGAGCAATTATGTTATTACCATTGCCGCATGATGTGTTTGTTGGGCTATTAATTATCGTATCTTTTTTTGTAGCATATTTTTTACGTAACAATTATAAGGTTGGGGTTTTTTTTGTAACCATTATGATGGTTATTTTGATGCAGATTTCGCAACAAGCCTCATGGGAATTAATTGGCTGGAGAGTTTTATCTACCTCAATAGGTGCATTATTGGCAGTGGTTGCTAGTTATGTGTTTTGGCCCGTGTGGGAAAAAAAGCGATTCCCTCCATTGATGGAGTATGCATTATTACAAAACAAAAATTATTTGCAACGCGTGCTTCAATACTATAATAACGAAAACACATCAGGTGAATCGTGGAATAAATTCCGTAGAATAGCTGAAGCATCCAACAACGATGTGTTTGCTTCTGTGCAGCGCATGGTGCAAGAGCCAGAACATATTCAAAGCAATGTTGATTTGAGTTTTGCAATGGCAGGTATCACTATTCGTTTATCGCGCGAAATAACTTAGATAGCTTTAACTATTAATGAAAAAGAACGTCCCACGGCAGTTCCTCAATTCTCAGATTATTTTTTGGAAGTCGAAAAAATAATAAATTGGATATCATTACACTTAACGCAACCTCATATAAACGAGAGCTTACCCGATTTTAGTAAAGTAAAAGAAAGTATAAATTCTGATGTGTTTTTGGTTAGCGAACAAACTCGTTTTATTAAAGCCGAACTCGAAAAAATAATTTTTGAATTAGAAACACTTTGCATCCTTTTCAAAGAAAAAAATACACGAGATAGAAATTAATACAAACGTAGGCTCTTTCCCATGCTCACTCCACTACATGTGTACGTAGAGTCATACTAAACTTGTTTCAGGATCTCTGTCGCCCTGAAATAAGTTCAGGGTAACAAGCGTATTGAGTTAATCTTCTTTCCCTGCCAGCACTACTACAATTTCACCTTTCACTGTCTTTGCTTTAAAATGTGCTATTAATTCATCTACAGTTCCACGAGCATTTTCTTCAAACATTTTTGATAACTCACGAGATACTGATACTTGTCTGTCTCCACTTAAATATTCTTTAAACTCTTCTAATAATTTTACTAATCTAAAAGGTGATTCGTAAAATACCATCGTACGTGTTTCGTCTTTTAAAGAAAGTAATTTGGTGTGTCTTCCTTTTTTTTGAGGTAAGAATCCATAAAACACAAAACTATCACAAGGCAATCCGCTGTTTACCAATGCCGGAACAAAAGCTGTAGCACCGGGTAATGTTTCTACAGCCACACCATGCTTAATGCACTCGCGCACTAATAAAAAACCGGGATCAGAAATAGCAGGAGTTCCAGCATCCGAAACTAATGCTACTGATTTATTGGATTCAATCATCTCTACAATCTGCTCCACCGTTTTATGTTCGTTGTGAGCATGGTAAGAACGCAGAGGTTTTTCAATTTGAAAATGACGTAATAAATGAATTGTGTTTCGTGTGTCCTCTGCTAAAATTAAATCAAC
>DAORKG010000002.1:0-96406 GCA_035439445.1 Bacteroidia bacterium | reverse complement strand
AATGACGTAATAAATGAATTGTGTTTCGTGTGTCCTCTGCTAAAATTAAATCAACCGAGTTTAAAACCTTAATGGCTCTAAACGTCATGTCTTCTAAATTACCTATTGGTGTTGGTACTATGTAAAGTTTTGGTGTCATATTTTGGTTCCCGCAGATAACGCTAATATACGCAGATTTTTAATTACAATATATCCGCGGCCATCTGCGAAATTTGCGGGACATCATTATTTACTCAAATCCATTTTCTCATCCCCAGGTTGGTAAGGTAGATATGAAAAAATAAACTGAAACATTTCTTCAGTCGTTTGCATACTTCTCACGCCTTCACCTTGTGTAACCACTTTTGGAGGATGATTTGGATTAAAAGGATTTTTATCTGTGTTATCAAAAGTTGCGTAGGCATGAATGACTGTTCCTGCTTTAATAATAATTGGATTCTTGTATGTGTAATAATACTGCCATCTAAAATCCCACTTATTAATTTTAATCAATGGGATTGTATCGCCATTTGGTTGAACAGCAAAAGCCCAAAATGATTTACCTAACAAGTGCATATGTGGATTAACTGATAATAAAGAAATATCCCCATTTAAAGTAGCATGAGTGTGAAAGGTTTGAATTTTGTTTGGTTGCAAAATTAATTCAGGTTCAATTTTAGAAATTCCAAATGTTCCTAATTGGGTTTCAAAAATAGGACGTTTAGGTTTTGGGCCATAAAACACATTGATATAAGAACTATCAAGAACATCCATATTACTTGGACCGTAATGAATATTTTTCAATAAAATAGCACAGGTCTTATTTGTTTTATAACCACCTATACCAGCAGGATATATAGGAGGAGTAAAGCCGGGTAAATAATAAACTGTATTAGGAGTTAAAACAGGAAAACTACCATCGTCATTTAATATATTCATTTGAGTATACAATTCTTTATAGTCTTTAAATTGATCTAAAGAATGCGTTAATCCTGACTGAATATCTTTTTTCTTTCCTGCATCATAACTAATTAAATGTCCGTTGATATGATGTGCTAGTTTTCGGTGATTTGGAACAAATTCGAAATAACTAACAAAAGTATCTTTGGGCAGTTGCATCGGGAGTTTAATTACATAGAAATGGTCGCTACCATTCCCTTTAATAGGCACAGGATTTTTAAATTTAATAACTGTATCCGGCTTTCTTAAAAAAGAACCTGTATAAAACACCGGAGGTGAAGACAGTTTTGACTCATCACCTTTTGGAGTTCCATTATCCACCCAAATTCTTATAAGTTCAATCTCTTCAGGAGTCAACACCCGTTCTCCAATAAAATGAGAGTAACTAGGATCAGCTGGCCAGGGTGGCATGTATTTAGATTGTGTAACAAATTTTATTTTGTTTTTATTCTTTGTTACATCTTCATAAGTCATTAATTCAATTGGACCACTCTCACCTGCTCTATGACATGGCGTGCAATTTTTATAGATGATTGGGGCAATATCAACAAAAGTAGGATCAGATTTAACAGCGATTTTATTTTCTGGAGTTTCTTGATTACAGGACCAAAGTCCAACGACTACAAATGATATAATAATCAGGTTAAACAAGTTCTCGACTCCGCTCGAACTGACAGAACCAAAAAATAAATTTAACTTACTCCTGAACATACACTCTTTTTACGCGTGAAGAGATACTGGTTAATACCTCGTAAGGAATAGTGTCCATAGCCTTTGACAACTCCATTAACTGATTATTAGTTTCAAAAACTATCACCTCATCGCCTTCTTTACAATCAATATCAGTTATATCAACCATACACATATCCATACAAATATTACCAATGGTTTTACAAGCAGTTTGATTGATAAATACAGTACCATTTCCATTGCCTAACTTCCTACTAAAACCATCAGCGTAGCCAATTGGTATAGTAGCAATGGTTGTTTTTTTACTAGCCACTCCTTTTCTATTATACCCAACAGTTTCTCCAACTTCTAACTGTTTAATTTGCGAAATACGTGTTTTTAAAGAACTAATATTTTCTAAATTGAGCTTTTCAATTTCATTAAAACCAATACCATACATCCCAATCCCCAGACGAACCATGCTATAATGCGCATTCTTCCAACGTGTAATAGCACCTGAATTGCAAATATGTTTTAATGCATGATAACCTATTGATTTCTCAATTTGTGAAGCGAGTTTTTCAAATAAAGCTATTTGTTTATTCGTAAAATCATCGAAGGCTTTATCATCGCTGGCAACTAGATGAGAGAAAATACTTTTTACTCTAAATAAGTTTTCGGTATTCAAAAATTCGCACAATTCATTAATTTGATTTTCCTCAAACCCCAAACGTTTCATACCGGTATCTAATTTTAGATGTATCGGATATTGCTCTGAAATAGCTTTTTGTTGTAAAGCCTGCAGAAACTCTTTTGCTACTTTTAAAGAATAAATCTCAGGTTCCAAACGGTAATCAATCATATCATCATACGATGATTCTTCAGGACTCATTACCATAATTGGTAAATGTATACCTGCTTTCCTTAATTCAACTCCTTCATCTGCGTAAGCCACTGCCAAGTAATCAGCATGATGATGTTGGAGCGTAAAAGCAATCTCCGTGCTACCGCTACCATACCCTGTAGCTTTAACCATGCACATCAGTAATGTATCTTTTGTGACTTGAGAGCGATAGAAATTAAAATTATGAATGAGTTTATTTAAATTAATTTCTAAAACTGTATCATGACTTTTTTGTTGAAGAAGTTTACTGATATTTTCAAAACCAAAACTACGAGCCCCTTTTAATAAAATAATCGCATTATGAAATTGCAATGATGGGTTTGTTTTGCTTTCTCTTATAAAGCTTTCAGTATCATTAAAAAAGTAGGCGTTATTTTCGAACAATTGTTTTTGAGAAGAAATTTCTTTACCAATACCAACTACAGTATCAATATGAAATTGTGCCATCAATTTAGAAACATGTTCATATAATTCCCAACTTAATTTACCACTTTGTTCAATATCAGAAAGTATAACGACTTTTTTTCCGCCTCTGTTTTGCTGTTTCTGATGATGAAGTGCAATCTCTAAAGCATTAATATCTGAATTATAAAAGTCATTAATTAATACACAATTATTATTTCCTAGCTTCAATTCTAAACGCATTGCAACAGGCTGTAGTAACGACATACGCTTTTCAATTTCCTGCTGAGGCACTTTTAAATACAATAAAGTAGCCCAACAAGTAATCGCATTATCTACACTGGCCGAATCCGTATAAGGAATATTGATACTGATTTGCTCACCATTATATTTCGCGATAATAATTGAGTGCGTGAACAAATTTTCAATCTCTAAAATTTGAAGAGTTGCATGTTCACTTTTTGATATTAAAAATGTATGTTGATTTAATAATTCAATATGCTCTTTTTTCAGAGATAAAGCATTCACAATTACAGTTTCTGCATTCTGAAATAACTGCAGTTTTTCTTTCAATTTCTCGGAAGAGTTTTTAAAGCCTTCGTCGTGAGCCGAACCTAATGAAGTAAATACACCTATTGTTGGTTTAATAATTTCTCTCAATAAATTCATCTCTCCTACTTCAGAAATACCTGCTTCAAAAATTCCTAAAGTATGTTTATTGTTTATTTGCCAAACTGACAACGGCACGCCAACTTGAGAGTTATAACTTTTAGGACTTCTTGCAATATTATAATCTGATTTTAATAATTGATACAACCATTCTTTAACTATGGTTTTACCATTACTACCTGTAATTCCGATGACTGGAAGCTGAAATTGTTCTCTGTGATACGTTGCTAATTTCTGTAAAGCTTTT
Source organism: Bacteroidia bacterium (assembly GCA_035439445.1). Lineage (GTDB taxonomy): Bacteria > Bacteroidota > Bacteroidia > B-17B0 > Aurantibacillaceae > UBA4416. The sequence goes on along the minus strand of DAORKG010000002.1, from coordinate 92,576 downwards.
AAAGTATCTTGAACTATTAAAAAGCAAACTTTTTTTTGTAATTCAATACAACTTTCGGGAATATGACTAACAATAAAAATTTTTACTCCCTTTTGGATTAAACCTGCTATGTATTGATGCCCATCATTTCTTTCAGACTTTAGAGCAATAAAAATACTATGAGATGGTTCAGTTAATTGCCTGCTGTCTATTAATAAATGTTGAGCGGAAAAATTTGATTCTCCAACCAACTTAGCATTGATTATTTCCGAAATATTTAGAGGGGTATACAAAATAAAAAAATGGTTTATTTTATTACAAAATAAACCACTTTTTACTGAAATAGCTAATCTATTATGAATTAACTAATAATTTGAATCCTTTACCATGGATATTTACAATTTCCACTTTAGAATCGTCTTTTAGGTATTTACGCAATTTCGCAATATAAACATCCATACTACGACCATTAAAGTAATTATCATCATGCCAAATGGTTTTTAGGGCAAAATTTCTATCTAAAACGTCGTTTTTATGCACACATAACAAGCGCATTAATTGACTTTCTTTGGTTGTCAATTTTTGCTCAGCCCCGTTATGAATTAAAACCTGAGTATCAGAGTTGAATGTATAACTACCAATATTGAAATTTACATCTTCAGTATTATGTACTCTTTGCTTATTACTTCTACGTAAAACAGCTGTTACACGAGCCAATAGCTCATCCATACTAAAAGGTTTTGTAATATAATCATCTGCTCCTGCATTAAAACCTTCTATGGTGTCCTCTTTCATGCTTTTTGCAGTCAAAAAGATAATAGGCACGTTTTTATCTGTAACTCTAATTTCTTTTGCTAGGGTTAAACCATCTTTAACCGGCATCATCACATCTAATAACAATAAATCAAACTCTTGTTTGCAAAATGCGTCAAAACCTTTCTTTCCGTCTGTTGCTAGTTTAGTTTCAAACCCTTTAGCTTCTAAATATTCTTGCAATAATGTCCCTAAATTCGGATCATCTTCTACTAATAATATTTGAGTTTTTACATTTTCCATAATTACGTCTTTCTGTTTATGTTTTTATTCTTGGTTTTTATATGGCATTACAATTTTAAAGGTACTACCCTTTCCTAGTTCACTCTCTACATTAATTGTGCCATTATGCTTTTGCACTACTGCCAGAACGTAACTAAGCCCTAAACCAAAGCCTTTTACATTATGAACATTGCCCGTTGGAACCCTATAAAACTTATCAAAAATCTTACGTTGATTCTCTTTACTTATACCAATTCCATTATCTTTTACACTAATTTCTATGCCTTCTAACGTATCTTTAGTCGAAATTAGTATATCAGGGCTGTCTTTTGTGTATTTTATAGCATTATCTATCAAATTGAACACAATATTGGTTAAATGAACCTTATCCGCATTAATTAAACATTTAACTGCATCTAATTGTTTAGTAATTTTTCCTTGTCTCTGGTCAATTAATAATTGGGTGTTTTGAATGGCCTGATTAATAATTTCATGCACATCAATATCACTTCGTTTTAGTTTAAACTCTCCTTTGTCTAGAATAGAGGTTTGTAAGATACTTTCTACTAAAATACTTAAACGTTTATTTTCCTCCCTAATCATTTTCACAAATCTCTGCTGTTTTTCGGGGGTTTTTATAACAGTGTCGTCATTAAGCATTTCGGCCGCCAGTGAAATCGTACTTATAGGGGTTTTAAACTCATGAGTCATATTGCTAATAAAGTCATTTTTAATAACTGATAGTTTTTTTTGCTTAGAAATTGTGGCAATGGTATAATAAAAGGCAAAAATGAGGATTAAAATAACCATACCAGACACAGCCAGCATCATCCACATGGTTTTTAAAAGATAATTTTTTTGATTAGGAAATTGTACGCTCAAGTACTGAGGAGTGACAAACACATTGTTGGGCGACAAATTAATTTTTATTGAACACCCAGTTGAATCACAATCTTTTTGAGCATCTTTATAATTACCATTTCCTTTAGCATCAGAAAGGCGACTAGAAACAGAGTAAACAAAATTTGTTGTTATACCTTCCGCCAATAATTCTTGCCTTAAAATAGTATCCAACATCAACGAATCCACTTTTGGTTTGTAATCTTTGTAGACATTAATACTGATTAATTCATCAAATAAATCGTTAACGATTTCGGTTTTGGTTTGAAATAATTCATCTCTTAAACTCTCAATGTTTTTAGCTGTGGATTGAGACGCATTAAGTAGTTCATAAGGCATGAAATGATTATGAGAATTGGCGGAATCACCAATAAACTCTTTTTGAGACATTTTGCTTGTAATAACCCCTGATGAATCTGTACTTAACTCTTCAAAGATACGCACTTGCACATCACTACCTGTTGGATTTCCAACTGTAACCATTCCGGGCTTTGTAATACGAACCCCTTGTTTACGAAGTTTAATTTTTTTAGCGATTTTATTGGCAGTTCCTATTTTTTCGAGTTTAACTGAAGTTGATTTTAAAGCCTCTTTTACCGAACGTTCAAACTCCTCTTCTTTTAGTTTAATAGAACTTTTAATCCAATAAATTTGTACGGCAATTAAAGCACATAATGCAATACCAACCAATACCGAGATTATACCAAGATTATGTTTGTTCATTTTAACAAATGTAATAAAGTAAACTATTGAAAACCTGAGCTGTTAACGTTTTTTAACTGGCTTAAACCCTGAGTAGATAAAGTGCATCTAAACAAAAAAAGCAGTTTTATTAAACTGCTTTTTAAAATTGAAAAATTAAGAATTATTTTACATTACCCCACTTTACCTGTCCAGGTTTATACGTTCTAGAGTTTTCTACAGGCACTTCAGTTTCAATAGTATCAGCGCCACCAATAACTTTCTCTAATTGAGAATTATTCAAAACTTCAATTTTATTCAATTTGTTTTTTTGATTTTGTTTTTTAAAAATGTTGCTTATTTTCATGATTAAAATTTTTAAGATTAATCTAATTTACTAAAAATATTCAAATAATTTAATTTTCCTTTGTTTTACTTCCACTAAAGGCTTCTAAAATTGCATTAACAAAAGACAACACCAAACTAAACCAAAGAGCTGTCCAAAAACCATCTACTTTAAATCCATCAACCAATTTATCGGCAAATAAGATGATAAAGGCATTTATTACCAATAGAAACAATCCTAAAGTGAAAAAGGTAATTGGCAATGATAAAATAGTAAGAATAGGTTTTACAATAGTATTAAGAAACGCTAAAACAACAGCTACTAAAAATGCTGTCATAAATTTATTAATCTCAGGAGAGTCAACTTTAAAAAATTGATTTACCCCTATTGTTACTCCGTCTAAAAAATAAGACGTAATTAAAACTGCAAAAGTTGAAATAAATAGTTTAGCTAAAAAGTTCATGGATTTTATTATTCTATATCAAATATACGATACTTTATGCTTAATAAAAACCATAAAAAAAGCCCAATTAAATAATTGGGCTTTAAAGTAATTTGAAAATAAACTACATCTTTCTAATGTCCAACTCATTAATAATGTTTGTAGCACCTCCCAATTTCTCAACTACCCATAATAAATAGCGAACATCTAGATTAATGGTACGATTTAAATCTTTGTCGAACTTAATTTTATGGCTTAACGCCTCATAATTACCATCAAACGCTAAACCAATTAATTCGCCATTAGCATTAATCACAGGAGAACCTGAGTTACCACCTGTGATATCATTAGAACTAATAAACGATACAACGATATCTTTTGCAGCTGGATCAGCGTATTGACCAAAGTCTTTTTTCTTAGCTAATTCAATTAATTTTGCCGGAGCATCAAATTCATAATCACCTGGTTTGTATTTTTCTAATACACCTGATAAAGTACAAATATGACTGTATTTTACGGCATCTCTAGGGGAATATGATTTTACATTACCGTAGCTCACACGCATAGTAAAGTTAGCATCAGGATACATTTTCTTGCCTTTATTCATCTCTAATACACCCTTTAAATAGGATTTACCTAATACAAAATTTTGAGCATTAAAATCAGCAAACGCTTTTGCATATTTAGAATTGAAATTTGTATTAAATGCATTTGCTACCATAAATGCAGGATCTTTATGTAAAGAAGCTGTGTCAGGATTTGCAATAAAAGCATCCCATTTAGAATTGTCTAAAAATGCAGTATTTGAAAATACATAATTAGAAAAAGCCTCGTAAGTAGATTTTGTTTTTAAATCTCCAAACTTGTTGTTAATCATTGAATAAAAACCTGCAGGATGCTGAGCAGCGTCGATATCATTATAGAATGCTTGAGTTACAAATGCTAAAATATTTTTATCAGAAACAATATTTTCTCCTTTAATGAAATTTGCACGGGCCGTTTTTACTCCTTCAGCAGCTTTTGTAATTTCTTCTTTAGTAACATCTTTTTTACTTAAAGTAGCATCTAATTTTTGTAGTGAAGATGCAAAAGCGATTAATGGTGAACCAAAAATGCCTTCTGTCATATAAACACGTTGTTTTGCAAATGGTCTCCAAGCATCATAAATTTTTTGATACTCGTTAAACACATTTTCAAATTCAGGTTTACCTTTTGCCCAAGCTAAAAATGCTGCCTCGTTAGCTTGTTTCTCTTCGTAGGTTTTGAATTTCAAAAGTTGTTTAGATTCTCCGTCAAAAAACTTCCAGTAGTTTGCAATACCTGCATAGCTACCTGCTAATTGAATTTTTACAGCAGGATCTTTTTTCATTTCCTCTAACATGAATTTTAAACGAGCATCACGTAAATCTACTAAAGATGGATTTTCGATATCAGTTTTTAATTTAACTCCATAAGAAGTTTCGTAACGGTTTGTTCCACCGGGATAACCCCAAATCATGGTGTAGTCACCATCTTTTACCCCTTTAATAGAAACTGGTAATGAATATTTAGATTTTAAAGGAACATTATCTGCTGCATAATCTGCTGCTTTACCGTCTTTATTTGTATAAACACGGAAAATTGAAAAATCTCCTGTATGACGAGGCCATTCCCAGTTATCAGTATCTCCACCAAATTTACCAATACTCTCAGGAGGAGTACCAACTAAACGAACATCTTTGTAACGTTCATAAACAAATAATAAGAATTGGTTAGCTTTAAACATAGAAGCAATACGTCCCTCGTAAGTTGTTCCTTCTGTTTCTTTTGTAGCCATTTCAGCCAAAATCCCAGGTAATTTTTGAGTTAATTCTAAAGGAGCAATATCCTTGATTTTTTCGTTTACTTTATCTGTAACATCAACTATTTTTATTAAAAATTGAGCATGAACGCCTGGTGCATAAATTTCTTCGGCTTTAGTTTTTGCCCAAAAACCATCTCTTAGGTAGTTATGTTCAACTGAACTTGCAGCTGCAATGGCATTATAGCCACAGTGATGATTAGTAAAAATTAATCCTTCTTTACTTACAATCTCACCTGTACAGCCTCCACCAAAAATAATGATGGCATCTTTAATACAAGCTTGATTCATGCTATATAATTGTTCTTTGGATACTTTAAGTCCCTTTTTAACCATATCAGCATATACTTGTTCGCCAAGTAACATAGGTAGCCACATTCCCTCATCCGCTTTAGCAATTGGCTGAAACAAGAATGATAATAATACAATGGATAGTACTAGTTTTTTCATAGATCGTTTTAGTTTAAAATCGGGGGCTAATTTAACAGAATTTGCCAAACAATTTACAGATTTTAGATAAACGACTATTAAAGTGGTTAATTGGCTAAAATTTGGGGACTAACTACCTATTTTTTGAGATAATAATGTTCGGTGAGGAATATGTATGGCTCAAACATATGATGAAGAAATACATTTTCCCCATCAAACTTAAATTTTTCATCATACGTGCTATCCGGCTGCAAGATTATAGGAACTCCCGCAGGCATATAAAAGTTACTTTTTTCAATATTTGGGTCCTTATATTCTGTAAGATTTTTCTTCACAAAAACTCCCATTCGTTTAGTGAGGTATTTGTGATACTTTTTGTTTGTTTTTTTAGCAGCGTCTTCCATATCCTTAACTGCATGGTTTACATATAAACGAATAAAAGGCTTTTTCAATCTGCGTTTCATAATCTCTTTTCTCTTAGCAAATGGATTTGTTGGATGTAAATCGCCAATAGTTTGAACTGAAAAAGGTGTTTGCGGAACCCAATCACTTGTATTTACTATACGATAAGCCCAACCATCTCTGGTAATAAAATCGAAATCATACGAGTAGAACATGTTACCCGGTTTAGGGGCAGCACAACAATACACTTTATAAGTTATATCTTTTGGTACAATAGAATCTGAGGCATATTGTAAATATGATCGCATTAAAAAAGACAAGGCTGCTCCTTGACTGTGACCAACAATGATAAATTCTCTAACACCTAATTTATAGTACTCGTTTATTTTTTTGGTAACATAAGGTGCTAAATGGCAAGTTCCAATGGCCCAACCATGATGAACAAAGGCTTTTTCATCATTTGAGAAATTATAATTAAAGCTTGTACTATCATTTAGCTTTAGTGTGCCTTTAGCTTTAATAAGTCCACTATAAAAGTTTTCTAACCAACTAGTACCTCCAACAGTATATCGCAAACAAATAACGCCAACAGAATCATCTCTTAACCAAAAATCAACTTTATTTTTTAAACCAACTTCTGGGGAACGGTATACTCTTTTATAATTTACAGGTAATGTTTTTGGAGCGTATTTACTTCCACTGTCCTGATGTGCCCATTCTAAATGTAATACATCCAAAAATTCTTGTGCGTCAAAACCAGGTTTTAATTTGGTTTGAGAAATTAAAACAAAGGGAATAGAGAATATTAAGAAAAGAACTCTAAGCTTTAGCATTATACAAATTTGCTTTTAGGAATAATAGTACACGTAAATCTTGAAACACATGTTAATTCATTTGCCTCATTATAAATTTTAATATCCCATACATGATTTTTTCCGGCAACATTTAAGGGAGAGCAAATACCTTTTACTTTGCCACTTAGCACCGCTTTAATATGATTTGCATTTATCTCAACGCCTACTCCAATAAACACTTCACTATTAATCGCAAGCAATGAAGCCACACTGCCCAGTGTTTCTGCTAATGCCACATTTGCGCCTCCATGCAATAAACCAAAGGGCTGCTTAGTTCTTTCATCAACCGGCATAGTAGCAACTAGGTAGTTGGAACCTATTTCTGTAAATTCAATCCCTAAAGTTTCGCCTAGGGTATTTTTATTTAAAGAATTAATATCAGATAAATTGGGCTCTGTATGCCAAATAGAAATTGCCATGAATAGTTTTTAGGAAACGAAACTACATATAAATTTTAAATTTATGCATACCGTCTTTATGCGAATACGTCACCTGCCAGTTATAGAAATCAACAATTTTTTTAATCAACGAAAGTCCTAATCCTAAAGAACCTGAAATTGAATTTTTATTAAAGCGATCAAATAAAAATTGTCTGTTTATTTTATCAATATAACTGGTGTTTTCTACAGAAAAAGAATCTTCATCAACCGTAATCTTAATAATACCACCTTGTTCTAAATTATACTTAATGGCATTAATACAAAGGTTATTCAATAGAATTGTTAGCAAAATTGGGTTAACTTCTTTAGTAATTTGCTTATTATAATGTTTTTCGATAGTGATTTGTTTGGCTTCAATAAAATCTTCCAGTACTTCTATTTTTTCATCAAAAGCATGAGTTAATTCAATGCTACTCGTTTCAACAAATTGTTTGTTTTCGATACGGGTTAATAAAATTAGTCCTTCGTTCAGTTTATGCATTCGTTGGGTAGCATTATATATCTGAACCAATAACTTATGTTGTTTTTCATTGTAATTATCCTGCTGCATTAATAACTCCAACTTAGTACTAATAATTGATAAAGGAGTTTGCGCTTCGTGAGAAACATTTTCGGTAAATTCTTTTAAGTTATGGTAATCTGCCTGGATTTGATGAGTTAAATCCTTTACTGTATCATTTAGTAAATGAAACTCGTCAATATCAGTAGTTTTAAAATTTAAAACCTCATTCTTTTTAATGTTCCACGTTTTAATTTTAGTCAATGTGTCATAAAACGGCGACCAAATAAATGCAGAAATCAATCGGTTTAATAAAAATAAAATGATTACAGATATGATAAGAAATATTAATACAACAACCGCAATATAATCTCCAATTTTTTTTCCTTCTGTTAATGAGTTACAGATTGTAACTTCATAAATATTACCATTTACTGCTGTTTGAAAAAGTAACTCACGCTGAGTAATATCTCCATCACTGGATGGGTCCTTAGGATCTTTTTCTATATACTCAATAAATTGATTTCCAAAGATTGTTTGAGTTTCAACTTTTCTCACATAAATTTTTTGACCAATATTTGCCAAATACTCGTTTGGAGAAATACCATCATGTAAGCCTTCTACTATTTTTTCTTTAGTTGATAATAACTGTTCGTCTACTTCGCTATCCAAACGAATCATAATAACCTGATACACAATAAAAATACCCATTGCAAAAAGCAATACAGTAGTTATTGTAGTATAGATGTTAGATTTGGTAAGAAGTTTCATGATTTAAGAACTAGTCCTTAAACTTATATCCCATTCCGTAAACTACTTTAATGTAGTTTTTCAAATCTGCTTCGTTTAATTTTTTCTTTAGGTTTTTAATTTGACTATATACAAAATCAAAAGAAGTTGCCATATCTGCCTTATCGCCCCAAATAGCATCTGCTAAAGCTTCTTTAGTAATTAAGTGGGTTGGGTTGCTTGCTAAATAAACTAAAATCTCATATTCCTTTTTGGTTAGTTGCATTTGAGTGCCGTTAGCAATTACCTTTTTTTCGGTTGTATCAATTTCAAGTCCATCAAACACCAATGTGTTTTTTCCACCAAAATTTCTGCGGCGTAAAACGGAATAAATACGAGCGCTTAATTCTGATAAGTGGAATGGCTTGGTTAAATAATCATCCGCTCCAATTTTTAATCCTTGCAACTTATCTTCCAACGCATTTTTTGCCGTTACAATAATAACGCCCATTTCGGGATTATTTTTCTTAATATGTTCAACAATTTCAATTCCGGAACCATCCGGCAAACCAACATCTACCAATGCACAACTATATACCACGTCGCTTAATTTTTGTAAAGCGCTTTTAATTGTTGTGGCAAAATCACATTTATATCCATTCTCAGTTAAATAATCAACTACATCTTCACGTAACGATTTTTCATCTTCAATAATCAGAATTCTCATAGTGGTAATTTTAATAAGCTAAATGTAAAATAAAAATCAGATAAAAATCAATTTTCAAAAAAAATTCATTTTTCAAATAGGTTAGATTGCCTAAAAATGCTAAGTTATCTCAACGCATTAACTTTGGGAATAGGCTCAATATTGAGTTGACTAGGGGCCAACCCAAATTTTTCGTTTACCTCCAGCATAGCTGCCAACACAAGCTGAGAATAATTTTGTGAGGCTGATTTAAAGTGCCTTGTTTCTGTTCTCCAAAGTGTATAGATTAAGCTCATATTCCCTTCGGTTGGTTTAAACGAAAATAATGCTCTTTTTACATTACCAGCACCCGCATGATATGAATGCATTACCAATAATCTGAACCATAATTCATTTTCCTTGTAGTTTTTAATTCCCAAAGAGTCTAATATTTCCTTGGTTTTCGGTATACATATTTTCTTTATTAAACTAGATGCTGCATAAGCCGAACGATCAAAATCAGCTCGCTCATCAATGTGTTTATTTACTTTTAAACCAAACAATCTGGCCACATCTTTCATCAATTGAAAAGACCCGTAAGCACCTGCATTGGATTTTTGCAGCTTATTTGGACTCTCAATCATTAATATAGCTTGTGCATACCATGGATCTACTCCATTTGCGATAAAATCATTAATGCCTCTGTGAAAATTAGCAGAAGCTTTTTCGAAATCATAAAAAAAACTTTTTCCGTTTGTTAGCAAAATACGTGCAGAGTCATCTAAACAATACCAATTACGAAGGCTATCTTTATAACATGATTTTTTTACTAAATCTTTACTTTCCCAATCTCTGATATGCTCTTTACTTAAAATATTTCTTGTATGCGGCGTGTTAAACAAGGCTGAATCCTTATGCAAATTCATAATCGTTCTCCAAAACTTAACATTAGGCATTGTGTCACAGCCTAATTGATAAATCTGCGTATTAAACACAAAATCCATCTTTTCTTTTGTTTTAAAATGCGATACAGATATAACATCTTGTTTTATATCAAAAGATGTATCGAATACAACATTACTATCAGGAGGTGGTTGTACAAAAAATTTCAGGGTAAATATGATAGATATAAAGAAGTTCATGATTTTAAGACTGCCATAAGGTACTATTATAATACCAAGCCAATTTATTAGTATCAGTAGATTTTTCAACAATATGAGTTTATTAAAGATATTTCTATTTATTAAATTAAGAAATACATAAATCACATAAAATATCCTTAAAAATATAAATGTTGTTCTAGAGCCCCTTCAACAATTAAACAACTGTATTTCAGTAACTTACAAAAAAATAGCTTTTATACATTAACTTAACTCTCAATTATTATCACATTTTTTTTATCAAATCATATCAGAATCAAATAATTAGCCTATATTTGCAGCCCTAATTTAAAATAAATAATAATGGAAAAACGCTATGAGACGGTCTTCATTTTAACTCCCGTTTTGTCTGAAGATCAGGCAAAGGAGGCCGCAAAAAAGTTTGAAAAAATCCTTACGGATTTGGGAGCGAAAATTAACCACAGAGAGAACTGGGGCTTAAAAAAATTAGCTTACCCTATTCAAAAGAAAACAACTGGTTTCTACCACTTAGTTGATTTCTCTGGAAAAGGAACAGAAATCGCTGAATTAGAATTACAATTCAAACGTGACGAACGTGTATTACGTTTCTTAACGATTGCATTAGAAAAACATGCTGCTGCTTGGGCTGACAAACGTCGTTCAAAAGGCTCTGATGCTAAAGTTGCTAAAACTAAAAAAGCTGAAGCTTAATTATTAACTCCAAAAAAGAATTTACAAAATGGCAAAAAATGAAGTACGCTTTTTAAACCCTCCAAGTGCAGAGGTTAAAAAGAAAAAATACTGTCGCTTTAAAAAGTTAGGTATTAAATATATTGATTACAAAGACGCAGACTTTTTATTAAAGTTCGTTAATGAGCAAGGTAAATTATTACCTCGTCGTTTAACTGGAACTTCATTAAAATTTCAACGTAAGGTTTCTCAAGCAGTTAAACGTGCACGTCACATTGCTTTAATGCCTTACTTAGCAGATGGTTTAAAATAATTTAAAGGAGGAAAAACAACATGGAAATTATATTAAAAAAAGACCATAAAGGTTTAGGATATAAGAACGACATCGTTAAAGTAAAAAACGGATACGGTCGTAACTTTTTAATTCCTCAAGGTGTTGCAGTTTTAGCTACAGAGAGTAACAAAAAAATGCAAGCTGAAGAAATTAAACAAAGCTCATTTAAAGAGCAAAAATTACGTAACGAAGCTACTGCTATGGCAGCAAAATTTGCTGACGTAACAGTTAAAGTTGGTGCTAAGGCTGGTGAATCAGGAAAAATTTTCGGTTCAGTAACTAATATCCAATTAGCTGAGGCTTTGAAAAAAGCTGGTTACGAGGTTGAGCGTAAAAACATTGAAATGAACGAAGAAGCTATTAAGACATTAGGTACTTATTCAGCTAAAGTTCGTTTATTTAAAGAAATTTCTGCTACAATCAACTTTGAAGTAGTTGCTGAGTAATTTTAACATTAAAAATAAAAAGCCCTTAGTAAAACTAAGGGCTTTTTTTATGAGCATATTTTATTAATCCTGTAATTCCAACCAACGCATCGTTTTCTCATCAATTTGATTAGAAACTTGTGTAAACTCATTAGATAATTTCTCGATTTCTTTTACATCTGTTATGCCGCTTGCTAAAAGGTTTTCAATCTCTGCCTTCCTCGCTTCAAGTTTTGGTAATTCAACATCTAAAGTTTCCAATTCCTTTTGTTCTTTAAAAGATAATTTCTTTTTCTCAGAGCTTGAGTTTTTTACAGCAACTACCTCTGTTACATTAATCTCAGGTGTAGTTGCAATCGTTTGAGAGGAAGTATTTTCTAATCCTTTTTGCTCCTTAGCTAACTCTTCTGCCTCTGCCTCCGAATCATATTTCCATTGGCGATATTCGCTATAATTACCCGGAAAATCCTTTACAATTCCATTTCCTTCAAATGCAAAAACGTGATCCACTAATCTATCTAAGAAATAACGATCATGAGATACAATTAAAACACAGCCTTGAAAATCCAATAAGAATTGTTCAAGCGTTTGTAATGTTATAATATCCAAATCATTTGTTGGCTCATCTAATATTAAGAAATTAGGGTTACGAACTAATACCGTTAATAAATACAAACGTCGTCTTTCTCCCCCACTCAGCTTGCTTACATGACCATATTGAACCTCTGGAGGAAAATTGAAGCGGGTCAACAATGCAGATGCACTTAAAGATGTGCCGTTAGCTAATGGGATAAACTCTGCGATATCTTTTACAACTTCAATCACACGTTTGTCGTCTGCTACCTGAATTCCTTTTTGAGAATAATAACCAAACACAATAGTATCACCTACCGTTACCTTTCCGGCATCTGGTGGTTCTATACCTTGTAACATATTGATAAATGTGCTTTTCCCTATTCCATTTGGGCCAACAATTCCAATTTTCTCTCCTTTAATAAACGTATATGAGAATGGTTCTAATATTTTTTTCTCACCAAATGCTTTTCTTAAATTATGTACTTCAATTATCTTACTTCCTATACGCTCAACTTTTACACTTAACTCAATTTTCTTGTCAACACTTTTCTTACGCGCCTTGGCTTCAATATCGTAAAAAGCGTCTACTCTGGATTTTGATTTAGTTGTACGAGCTCGTGGTTGTTTACGAACCCATTCTAATTCCCTCTTATAAAGATTACGAGCTTTTTCTAATTCAGAAGCTTCCATCATTAAACGTTCTGCTTTCTTCTCCATATAATAATCAAACTTGCCTTTGTACTCATAAAGCATATGATTATCAATCTCAATTATTCTATCGCATACTTCATCCAAGAAATATCTATCATGAGTAACCAATAAAATACTTTTCTTGTAACTACGTAAATATTCTTCTAACCATTCAATAACCGTAACATCCAAATGGTTAGTTGGTTCGTCCATTATTAATAAATCCGGTTCATTTAATATTACTTGAGCAAGAGCCAACCGCTTTTTCTGTCCACCGCTTAGTGTGCTCACTTTTTGTTTTAAGTCATGCAATCCCAAATTAGCGCAAACCAACATGATTTGTGTTTCAACATTCCATGCCTCTAAATCGTTCATCTTATTAGTTAAAATATCTAATTGATTTTCGGTTTTTTCGGTAGGGTTAGCATAATGTGTTTCAACTAAATGTGCATAATCAATAGCTGTTTTAACCATTTCACTATCACCTGCATAGATAGCTTGTTCAATAGTGTGACTATCGTCCAAATTAGGTTCTTGGCTCAAGAAAGAAATTCTTAGCTCTTTTCTAAAAACGATTTCGCCACTATCCGGAATTTCAATTCCCTGAAGAATTTTAAATAGAGTTGATTTACCTGAACCATTTTTGGCTATAAGTGCAACCTTATCACCATAATTAATGCCGAAATTTATATTTTGAAATAATTTTTTATCACCAAAACTTTTGCTTAGTTGATTTACTGAAAGAAGATTCATTTGTGAGTTATAAGTGTTGAATTATGAGTTATGAATGAAATATTGAAATTAGGAATTATTTAGATGTAAAATCTTAAACTCTTAATTCATAACTCTTAGTTAGTTTTTTAAATTTTTTTCTATAAGGTAACGTAGTTTATCTCTACTTAAATTAGAATTTATTTCACCACTGACTGTTAATGAAACATTTCCCGTTTGCTCAGACACTGTAATTGCAATAGCATCTGTTGTTTCAGTTAAACCGACCGCAGCTCTGTGTCTCATCCCAAAATGAGAAGGGAAATTTTCTTTCTCAGTAACAGGCAATACACAACGAGCTGCAATGATTCTATTATCTTTTATAATTACCGCTCCATCATGCATAGGACTATTTTTATAAAAAATATTTTCGAGCATTTTATCTGTTAATGCTGAATCAACAATCTCTCCTGTATTTACATAAAACTTTAAATCAGATTTACGAGAAATAATAATTAATGCACCTGTTTTTGTTTCGCTCATATTAAAACAGGCATTTATTACTGCATCGGCATCCAGTATAAAGCGAGATGAAGCTGAAGATTGAGTTGAGAAAGAAAATATGGTTTTCCAATTTTTATTTTTTAAAAATTCGTTGGAGCCTATATACAATAAAAACTTTCTAATTTCTTGTTGAAATACAACCATCACTGCAATAACCCCAACATTAATAAATTTCCCTAAAATAGATCCTAATAATTTAAGTTCAAAAGCCCTGACAATAATCCAAACAATGTAAATTAGTGCTAATCCAATAAACACATTTACTGCTGCTGTGCCTTTTACCATTTTATACAACTGGTAAAGCATAATAGCAACCAAAAGTATATCGATAGCATCAGTGATACCAAATGAAATAAATAATATAAAAAATTGATTTAACACGGTATCAAAGATACTTTTTTATAGCTCATTTTAGTGATTTTGGGGATAAAAATCTTAGATTTTGATGCCAACTATCAATACATCATCTACTTGTTCTAAGCTACCTCTCCAATCTACAAACGTGCTGTCTAAAATTTCTTTTTGGTACAAAAGTGGTTTGTCGTGGATAGATAATAAAATCTCATTAAGTGGTTTGTATTTGAACTTTTTTCCTTTTTCACCTCCAAACTGATCAGCATAACCATCAGTATATAAATAAATAGTATCTCCTTTAGATACCTGAATCGTATTGAGATTAAAATTATCAGATTTAACGCCTTTCCCTACAGGCATTTTATCGTATTTTAAATGAAGAATTTCGTTATTAGAAATAAGCACAGGGTGATTATTTGCTGCTGCATATTTAATTTCATTAGAAGATTTATGAAATCTTAATAGTATGCCGTCAAAACCGTCTTTTTGATTATCATTTGTAATACTTTCTATTAAACGTTTTCTAACATAATCAAATACTTGATTGGGTTCTGTAATGGATTTTTCTTTAATAGCTTCACTTAAAAAACCAATACTTAATAAACTCATAAAAGCCCCGGGTACTCCGTGTCCTGTGCAATCACATACAGCTAAATAAAAATAATCTTCATGTTCTGTCGCCCAATAAAAATCGCCACTAACAATATCTTTTGGTTTAAATAAAATAAAATGTGATGTAAGGTTATTTACAAGCAAATCTTCATGTGCTAACAATGCATATTGAATGCGTTTAGCATAGTTTATAGAATCAACAATCTCTTTTTGATGAAGTTCAAGAGACTGTTTTTGATGTTCAACAATTAACTTTTGTTCTTCAATATTTTTATTCTTAAGTGATAGTTCCAGATTTGTTTTTTGTTTTACCTTATTTCTACTGTACAAGGAAATAGCTAAAAACACTAACAATATTGACCCAACTATCAAAGAATTACGAAGCCATTCAGACATTTCTTTATCTTTTTGTAACATCTTAATTTCTTGTTCTTTTTTATCAGAATCGAATTTTGCTAATAACTCATTTATTTGAGATGAATTTTCGTCGTTAAAAATTGAATCTTTAATTACAATATATTTTGACAAATAATCATGAGCTAATTTATAGTCTCCTAAAGCTAAATAACAGTTATGTAAACCATCATAACTTGATTTCATATCTGATAAGCTTGAATTGGTCTCAGAAATCACTAATGATGCAGTGTAATTTTCAATTGAGTGAAGAAAATCTTTTTTTCTATAATAAATTTCGGCAATATTATTTAAACATAAAGCAATATTCTCAGGAGATTCAATTTCTTTATATAAATTAAGTGCATTCAAAAAGTAGGGAAGCGCATCATCATATTTTTTTTGTTCAGCTAAAATACTTCCAATATTATTAACCATTAATGCTTCTCGTTTTTTATTCCCAACCTCTTTTGAAATAGCTAAACATAAATTATAATATTCCATTGCTTTTGTGTAATTGGAAGCCAAAAAATATGTTTTACCCACATTACCGTAGGACATAGCTATTGCATTTTTACTATCCTCATCATTTTTATTAATTTCTTTTCTAATGTTTAATGCTAACAAATGATGTTTTAAAGCATTAACAGTATCTTCTAATTCCAAATAAATACTTCCAATATTATTATGACAACCTGCAATACCAGATTTATTTGCTTGTAATTCGCAAATTTTGAGCGTTTTTAAAAAAAATTCTACACTGTGATTAAAATCACTTAAAAAATAATAATTATAACCTATTTGATTAGTGATGTCAGATTGTATGCGATAATTTTTAGTTTTTATAGCTATCTCAAAAGCTTGTTTAAGATACTCAATTCCCTTAGCTGGATTTGTGTCATTATATAATTTTGAAATATTATATAATATTTTTGCTCTATCTGTATCTTGTTTAGCATGTTTTAGTATCATTAACAAACTATCCTTTTGAGATTGTGACACTAAATCAGTTACATAAACTGATAAAAATAAAATAATACATATTTTATATAATAATTTCAATTTTAATAAAATACAAGAATCTTATAAATATAAGAAAATTTACATACGTATACCCATAATACATACGTCATCTACCTGCTCTAGATCACCTCGCCATTCAATAAAGTTATTTGATAGCATAGTATGTTGTTCTGACAAAGGCAAGTGCGCATTGTGAAGTAACAGCTCATTTAAAGGACGATACTTGAATTTTTTTCCTTTCGGTCCGCCAAACTGATCCGCATACCCATCTGTATATAGATATAATAAATCTCCAGGTTTTGCATTCAAAGTATGTAACTTAAATGGTTCCATTCTCTCTCCTTTACCAACTGGCATTTTATCAACACTGTTCTCTATAATTAGGTTATCAGAAATCAAAACAGGTTTATTGTTTGCTGCAGAGTATGTAATCTCTCTGGTTTTTACATTGATGCAAATTAAAATACCATCAAATCCATCCTTTTGTTCTTCCTTGCTAACACTTTGAATTAACTTGATTCTAACAAAATCAAAAATTTCATTTGGCTTTTCTATTCCTCTATCGTTAATCGCTTCGTTTAAAAAACCTATATTCAATAAACTCATAAATGCACCAGGAACACCATGTCCGGTACTATCACATACTGCTAAATAAAAATAATTAGCTTTTCTATGTGCCCAGTAAAAATCTCCACTCACAATGTCTTTTGGTTTAAATAAGATAAAGTAGTCTGAAAAAGCATCTTTCATGACAACCTGATTATTTAAAATGGTAGACTGTATCCTTTTTGCATAATTAATAGAGTCGAGAATTTCTTTTTGCTTTTCATCCACTTTATTTTTCTGTTCTTCAATTATTTTTTTCTGACTTTTGATAATTTTAAAGCGACTAAAAATAAAAGCACTAAAAACAATCAGAAGAATAACAAAAAATACTAAGCTATATTTTATGGTTTTCTCTTTTTCAATTTTGGCATCAGATACTCTTTTTTCTTCGGCCATTTTTAAACTATCAGAAAGCACTTTTCTTTCGAATTCAAAACGCATTTGCTTTTGTTCAATATCTTTTTGCTTCTCGTAATTATAAACACTATCTTTCATTTGAATATGTAGATTCAAATATTTGAGAGATAAGGGAAAATTTCCTTTTATTGCATAAAGCTCTGATAAAAGTTTAGATGAAGAAACAATTTCAGCCCTGTCCTCCGCAATTTTAGCTAACTCAATAGCTTTCAAGGAAAAATAAATTGCGCTATCGTATTTTTTTAGATTATAATATGCTGTAGCAAAATTTCCGTTCAGATTAGACTCTGTTAACTGATTTTCGTATTTTTTATTTAGTAAATATGCCGTATTATAATAAGATATAGCTTTATAGAAATTAGATTTATCTTTTACTCGCTTATCGTCGCTGTTTATATTACCAAGATTGATATATACTTCTATTAAGCCTTGTAAATTATTTTCTTTAGTAAAAGATGCCAGAGCTAAGTTGTAATAATGATAAGCACTATCAAAAAGATTACTCCTTTTAAGAATGGTAGCAATACCTGAATAAGCAAATGCTATTTCAGAGTTTTTATGTTGGCGCTCTGCAATTTTCAAAGCTTTATTATAATAATTACGAGAACTATTAAACTCATTAATATTTTTGAAAAGTAGGGCAATATTATAATAGGTGTTAAATAAGCTAGTTGAATCTCCGAGCTCTTCTTGAATTTTTTGAGATTGAATACTATAGTCAATAGCTGTTTTAAAATCGGAGATATTAAGATAAATAACACTTAAATTATTTAAAGCACTGGCCATTGCTTTTTTCAAGCCAATTTTTTTGGCTAAATCATAACTTTTTTGTTCGCAAATTAAGGCTTCTTTATGCTTAGCAGAGTTGATATATGCAATACCCAACCTTCGATAAGCCACAACCATTCTTAGAGTATCATGTAGTTTTTGGCTTAGTTGAATGGCTTTAGTTCCATATTTTATAGAAGAATCAATGTTTGAATAAGAATATACAGGCCAACACAATTCATTGTATACATTTATTCTTGTTGTATCATGTAATCGGGGATTCTTTAATAGTTTATAAAGTGAATCAGCTTTATTATCAGAGAATAAAGGATTTAAACAACAAAACAATAATAAAATATAAAATATCTTTTTATGCATAAATTAAATTCTGATACCTAAAATACAAACATCGTCTACTTGATCTAAATTACCTTTCCAATTGTCAAATTCTCTTTCCAACAAGTTTTTTTGTTCTCCTAAAGGTAATTCATTTATCCTTACGAGAAGATCATTGAGGGGTTTATATTTATATTTTTTACCCTTATTGCCTCCAAATTGATCAGCATATCCATCGGTATATAAATACACCATGTCTCCTTTCGAAACATTTATTTTATGTAACGTAAACGGTTCGGATTTCTCACCCTTTCCAACGGGCATTTTATCGCAATTATATAGATATATTTGCTTATTGGAAATTACTACCGGACGATTATTTGAAGCAGAATAACTCAATGAATTGTCGTCTCTATTAAATCTTAATAAGATGCCATCAAACCCATCTTTTTGATTTTCATCTGTTATACTTTCAATTAATCTTTTTCTAACGTAATCAAAAACCATGTTTGGTTCTTTAATGTTTTTTTCTTTAATAGCCTCACTCAAAAAACCAATACTCAATAAACTCATAAAAGCTCCCGGAACACCGTGCCCTGTACTATCACAAACCGCCAAATAAAAATCATTCTCGTGCTCAGTAGCCCAATAAAAATCACCACTCACAATATCTTTAGGTTTAAAATATACAAAGTATGAATTTAAATTTCTCGCCAAAACCTGTTCGTGAGCTAAAAGTGCATACTGTATTTTCTTAGCATAATTAATAGAGTCAACAATTTCTTTTCTACTTTCTTCAACGATGTACTTTTGTTGAATGATAATCTCGTTTTGTTTTTTAGTGAGCTTAAATCTGTTATATAAAAAAACACTAAACACAGCCACAATAATTAAACCTGCAATCACAAAATAAATTATCATATTCTGTTGTTTGGTTTTAGATTGAAATTCCAGTTGCATTTTTTCTTGATGTGCTTTGGTTATCACCTCTTGTTTCTCGCTCTGATACATAAAATATTTTGAAAGTGCTTCCTTTTGGTTTTTATCATTAATAACGCTATCTTTCATCATATGATATGTGTCTGACATTAACAAAGCATTTTTATAGTCTTTATCACTTTCATATATATATCTTAATATTTGCGCCGACTTTTGAATAGTGCCAGGATAACCAAGCTCTTTTGCATAAGTCATAGCTTGTTCGCCTGATTTTTTCGCCAATTTATTGTTCCCTAATCTCCAATAAACATTTGCCATACTGTTTAAGGTATTTGCCATCCATTCTTTTTGACTATTTTTAGAATAATAGTCTAAGCACTCTAAAAATAATTTCTCTGCTTTTCTTAATAATGTGTCATAAGTAACTGATTTCTTATCATAAAAACAATCTGCTTGCAGAACGTACAAATCTGCTAAATCAAAGCGAGATGTTGTCATTCCATCCTCATTCGCATCTGATTTATAAGCATTGTAACTCTTATTAAAATATTCCAAAGGTTTATTAATAAGAGAATCAGGGATTTTTTTCTTCCATTTGTAGTTTCCTTCCACAAGACTTGTATATGTTGTACCTATATTATTATAGGCTAAAGCAACTGCTGAAGAATCTTTCAATTGTAATCTGATTTTCAAACTATGTAAATGATATTTTAATGCATTCACATAATCATTTTGATTACTATATAACACCGCAATATTATTGTAAGATTGTGCTAGACTTTGTTTACTATTAATGTTTTCTCTTATTTTTACTGCCGCAAAATAATACTCTAAAGCTTTATCTATTTCTCCTTTACTATCGTAAATGGTTCCTAAATTACTTAAGGAATAGGCTTCTCCTTCCAAGTCTCTTATTTCTTGTTGTATTTTTAAAGCTTTATTAAAATATAATATTGCTTTATAGGAAATACCCCTCTCTGTAAAAAAGAAACCTTTATTATTAAGCGAAGCCGCTAGGTGTCTTTTAGCACATATTTTAATTTTTAAGTTGCTTGAGTTTTGAAGTTTAGCAGCCAACTTACCCATCTCGTTGTTGTAAACCGGCCAAATTTCATCAGATGCATTTTCAGCGATAATACTTAATGAAATTAATTTATTTGTATCCTCTTTAGCAGTTTTTAATGAAACAATAATGGAATCAATATAATAGTCGGATTGGCTATGTAAATTTACATAAAAACAAAAAAGAAAAGCTGTGATAATATATAATTTATTTTTTTTCAATCGTCTCTATAGTTTTATTCCAATTATTAAAACATCATCTACTTGTTCTAAACTACCTTTCCATTGTGAAAAGGTAGTTGCTAAAATTTCTTTTTGTTCATTCATTGACTTAATAGAAACTTCTAACAACAAATCATTCAACTGTTTATATTTAAATTTTTTACCTTTAGGTCCACCAAATTGATCTGCGTAACCATCTGTATAGAGACACAGCACATCACCTGGCATACAGTTAATGGTATACGTGGTAAATGAATCTGTTTTTTCTCCTTTGCCTACAGGCATTTTATTCTTAGGCAATTCAATAATTTGACTGTTAGAAATTAAAATAGGATCATTATTTGCAGCGGTATATGAAATTTGATTAGATAACCTATCAATACAAATTAATATCCCATCCATCCCATCTTTTTGTCCTTCACTACTAATTGAATTTATTAATCTTTGGCGAACATAATTAAATATTTCATGTGGCTGTTCTATGTTTTTTTCATTAATAGCTTCTGCTAAAAAACCCATATTCAACAAGCTCATAAATGCTCCGGGAACGCCATGACCAGTACTATCACAAACAGCCAAATAAAATCTATTTTGGTGTTCGGTAGCCCAGTAAAAATCTCCGCTTACAATATCTTTGGGATTAAATAGAACAAAGTATTGGGATAAGTTTTTTTTCAATAAATCGTCATTTGCCAGGAGTGCATATTGAATTTTTTTAGCATAATTGATACTATCTATAGTTTCTTTTTGATGTTCTTCGATTAAAGATTTTTGCATTTCAACTTCTTTTTTCTGAAATTCAATAAGGTTGTTTTTCTCTTGCAATAACTTATTAGCTTTTTGTTTTTGATTATAGTTTTTATAAATAAATAGAGCCACTAAAAACACTAAAACTAAAACAGCTGAAATAAAATATATAATAAGGCGTTGGCGTTTCCTTTCTGAATTTGCCTGAGATTGTATTTTTTCATTTTCCAGTTTAGCAATCAACTTTATTTCTGCCTCCTTTTTCTCATAATCCATCTTAATCTGTTTTTTATATGCAGCTTTTTTATTTTCTTGATTAAATAAGCTGTCAGAGTATTGTTTAAATATTACTTGCATCTGATATGCCTTTTTAAAGTCTTTATTAGTAAAATAAAGTGAGCTAAGGAAATCAGCAGATTTCCTTATTGTTTCTGCTTGATTTAATTTTAAACCTATCTGATATGCGTTTTCAAAATATTTTAAAGCAATATTGTTTTTTTTCAAACTAAGATTTAAACTACCAAGTTCAACTAAAGTCAAAGATTTTCCTCCTTCATCATTTATTTTATCTCTTAGGTCGATACTTTTTTGATAATAAAAAAAAGCCGAATCAACATTGTTCAATAATCTGTACGAGTTTCCTATATTATGGTATGCCAGAGCCACTGCCTCAAGTTCATTAGTTTCTAAAGCATATTTCAAACTGTTTTTAAAACATTCTTTTGCTTTTAAAAAAGCATTTTTCTTATTGTAAATAAATCCAATATTATTATATGAATAGGCTAAACCGTGTGCATCATTCAGTTTCTTTTGTATAGACAAACATTCGCTTAAATATTCATACTCTTTATCTAATTCTCCTAACTCACCATAAATAAAACCTAAGCCTGTTAGAGCGTCATTTTGATCAGGAATATCATTGTTTTTTTTACTAACAACCAATGAGTTTTCAAAAGACTCAATAGCCTCTTTAATTTTTCCAATATTATAATAGATACTACCTAGTGTAAATAAACATTTTGATACGCCAATATAGTTTTTCTTGATTTTTAAAAACAATAAAGCCTTTTTAGCTATAGGTAAAGCCTCGCTATATTTTCCGGTATTTTTATAAAGTACAGCAAGATTAAACAAAGTATTGCCAATTGCATTAGTGTCTTTAATTTGCTCTCTAATTAATAATGCTTCTTTATATTTAGAAATGCAACCATTTACATCTCCAGATGCATCATACACAAAAGCAATATTGTTAATTGCTGTTGCTTTATAGCCAAGAAATTTATTTCTCTCCGACTGATTTGAACTATTCTCATATTTTTTAGAAATATTAAAAACTTCATTAGCATACTTATTAATATCACTGATTTCGCATACTTCTGTTATCTGACTTAAAAGCCTTGCTTTAACACTATCATCTTTAGATTTATTTAAAAGTCCTAATAATGAATCTAAAGGATTTTGAGATTGAGAGTTCAACCCCTCAGGAAAGAGGAAAATAATAGTTACAAATATGCAATAAAAAAAATATCTCATTAAATTATCATCCCTATTAATAACACGTCATCTACTTGTTCTAAATTACCTTTCCATTGCGAAAAGGTAGTTGTTAAAATTTCTTTTTGTTCATTCATTGACTTAGCAGAAATTTCCAACAACAAATCATTCAACTGTTTGTATTTAAATTTTTTTCCTTTTGGGCCTCCAAACTGATCTGCATAACCATCGGTATATAAGTACAAAACATCTCCTTTACTTATATCAATACTAAATAGCGAAAAACTTTCCATTTTCTCACCCTTACCAACTGGCATTTTATCTTTTGGCAACTCAATAATTTGATTTTGTTTAATTAAAATGGGTTCATTATTTGCGGCAGCATATGTAACAGTATTTGTGTTTTTATCTAAGCAAACTAAAATAGCATCCATTCCATCTTTTTGCCCATCACTTCCAATACTGTTTATCAATCTTTGTCTCACATAATTTAAAATTTCATTAGGTTGTGTAATATTATTTTCATTAATAGCTTCGCTCAAAAATCCGATATTCAATAAGCTCATAAATGCTCCGGGAACGCCATGTCCGGTGCTATCACAAACGGCTAAATAAAATTTGTTGCTATGCTCAGTAGCCCAATAAAAATCGCCACTTACAATGTCTTTGGGATTAAAAAATACGAAGTGATAAGGTATAAATTTTTCAAGTAAACTATTTTGCGCCAGTAAGGCATATTGAATTCGCTTTGCATAATTAATACTATCTATGGTTTCTTTTTGATGCTCTTCAATGATTTCTTTTTGTTTATCTACTTCCTCTTTTTGCTTAGAAATAATTTGATTTGCTTTACGTTGTTTTTTTAATCCACTAAAAATGAAAAATGCTAAAGTAACAACAAGTATTAAAACAACACTGATAGAAAGAATAATGATGTTTTGTTTCTTTTTTTCCTCTTTGGTTATTGCATCTTTTCTGTTTTGTTCAGATTGTTTTATTGATTCTTTTTTTTCAAACTCAACATTTAGTTCTAATTCTTTTAATCGTTCGGTATTCTCAGAATTAAAGAGTGTATCGTTATATAATTTATAAAGTTTGTATGTTTTTAAAGCATTTTTAATGTCTCCTATTGATTCGTAATACTTAGCATAGTATTCGTAATTTTGAGCTAAATTGTCTGTAGCTTGTGTCTCAATGGATATTTCTTGTCCTAGTTTTAGGTACTTTTCAGCCATGATAAAGTCGTTCATATCCAAATATACCCCTGCTAAATTGTTGTATATTAATGCCGATTGTGGAAAGAAATCTGATTGATCAATAAGCTTAGTGGCTTCATTAAATGCTATAACAGCTTTGTTATATTCATTTAGATCAGCGTATACATTTCCAATATTACCTAATAAAATAATGGCGCTTCTATAGTCTGAGTTATCAAATTTTTCTAGTGCACTTTTTGCTTTGTTATAATTATCTAATGCTAATTGATTATAAAATGTTTTATTTTCAGATTTAGCTTTTTCATTATAGATATTGCCTTTATTGGAGTAGCCTACAAACAAGGTTTTATAATCACTATTATCATTCCCTATTTTAATTGTTCTATTGAAATAGGTTAATGCTTCGTCATATTTTTTTTGTTCTTTTAAAATAACACCTACATTACTATTCCCAATAGCTTTTTGCGAAATTGTACCAGAAATTTCAGCTTGTTTTAAATATTTTAAATAGTAATCAAATGCATTAATATAATCACCCAGATAAAAATAATTATTTCCTATTCCTCGTGTAGCTGAAAAATAATGAGGTATAGTCTTATCTTTAATATATGTTAAGGCATTTTTAAAACAGTAGATGGAACTATCGTAATCAGCTACTCCAAAATAAGCATTCCCCAACTCATTATAGCTCCGTATGACACCTAATGTGTAATTCTTTTTTACTGCTAATTTATTTGCGTACCAGCCATGTGAAAGTGCACTATCGGCATCGCCAGATTTAATCTGATAAACACAAAGATTTATATGTGATTTTATTATAGATGTATCAACTCTTTCGTTTCTAATTGATTTGTAAACAGAATCAATTTTTCTGTTTTGAGAAAAACATAAAACACTATTCACGATAATAAAAAATAAGAGAAAGTGTTTTTTCATTTTTAATTCAACTAATACATTTCAATATAAGCCCTTGCGTTAAGCAAGGGCTTATGTTTTAATTTTGATTTTTCAATTTCACCATTGTTAAAATAGTAGCAATGCCAACGGTTTGCCCAGCTTGATCTACTGCATCATATTTTTCTAAAACTTCTTGTGAACTAGCATCGTAAATATCAACTACCCATTTCACAATACCTACTTTTACTTCTTCACCATTTGCAGCAGTTAATGGTTTATCGTTTTCTAATTTTTCTTTGCAGGTAAATTTCACACCGATGGTCATGCCTGGATAAATAGGGCGAGTAAAGCGGCACTCATCAATACCATAGTTTAATAACACTGGTCCTTTTGGTGGATCAACAAATAACCCTGCTGCTTTTGATAAAATAAAATAGCCGTGAGCTACTGTACGCTTAAAGATTGTTCCTTCTAACGCATCGGGTTGCAAATGCGCATAAAACTTATCTCCTGTCAAATTTGCAAAGTTCACTAAATCATCTTCGCTTACGGTATGTGTTGGTGTAATGGTTGTTTCGCCCACTTCTAAATCTTCGAAGTATTGGCGGAACGGATGAACATCTTTAATAATCATTTTAGCACCAACTTGGTAGCTATTTAAAATAGCAGTTATCATAGTTGGAGAACCTTGTATGGCAGTACGTTGTAAGTAATGAAACACTCCTCGTTTTCCACCCATCTCTTCTCCGCCACCTGCACGACCCGGGCCACCATGCACTAACATTGGCATTGGCGAACCATGACCTGTACTTTCTTTTGCACAATCTGCATTCAACACTAAAATACGACCATGCATACAAGCTGCACCAATCGTATATTTGCGAGCAATAGTTTCGCTAGCTGTAACAATAGAACTTACTAAACTACCTTTGCCCATTTTTGCTAACTGAATCGCATCTTCAATAGTTTTGTAAGGCATAATAGTGCTTACAGGGCCAAAGGCCTCAACGTTATGACAATCTGTATTAATAAATGGTTTTTCGTTTAAGAAAATAATTGGCGGCATAAATGCTCCTTTATGTTTATCAGCACCTTTTACTTCAAAATTTTCGAAATTACCGATGATGATTTTTTGCGTTTTAGAAAGTAGTTCTACTTTTTCTTTTACTTCAATTAATTGTGATTGCCCTGCTAATGAACCCATGCGAACACCTTCTACATTAGGGTCACCAATCACATTTTGCGCTAAGCGTTTGCCTAATGCAATTTGCACATCTTCTACCATGTTCTCAGGAACAATGATACGACGTACCGCTGTACATTTTTGTCCAGCTTTGGTTGTAATTTCTCTCGCTACTTCTTTAATAAAAATATCAAACTCAGGCATAGCTGGTGTTACATCTGTTCCCAACACACAGCAGTTTAAACTATCTGCTTCCATATTAAAATGAACCGCCTCTTGCAATAAACGTGGATGTGCTTTCAACATTTTACCAGTTGAAGCAGAACCTGTAAAGGTCACTGTATCCTGACTTTCTACATGTTCTAAAATTCCGTTAGCGCTACCACAAATTAATTGCAAAGCACCTTCTGGTAAAATTTTACTCGCAATAATTTCTTTAACCACCGCTTCCGTTAAAAAAGATGTTAATGCTGCAGGCTTAACAATTGCTGGAACTCCCGCTAACCAGTTAACCGCTACTTTCTCCAACATACCCCAAACCGGGAAGTTAAAGGCATTGATGTGAATAGCCACACCTTCCTTTGGCACACAAATATGGTGACCGATAAATGTATTATTTTTTGACAAGCGCGCTACATCTCCCTCATAGCAATACGTTTCGTTAGGAAAAGACTTGCGCAAAGACGCATAAGTAAATAAATTACCAATACCACCTTCAATATCTACCCAGCTATCAATACGTGTAGCGCCGGTTGCCCAGGAAATTTTATAAAACTCTTCTTTTTTAGATAACAAATGCATGGCCAATGCCTTTAGCATTAAACCACGTTGCTGAAAGGTAAGCTTGCGCAAGTTAGGCCCACCAACGCTGCGAGCATACTCACACATTTTAGCAAAATCTAATCCTTTGCTACTAACAGTGGCAATTGCCTCACCTGTAATAGCATTATATAATTCCTGCCCGTTTTCGGAACCAGCAGCCCATTGCCCTAAAGCGTAGTTTTGTAATTTGTTCATAGAAATAAATAGATAATAAGCACTAAATATAAAAAAAATGAGGGAATAAATGCAGTTATTACAGTTAATTTAGAAGAATCCAACTTTTAAAGTTTCGATTTGTCAACACCTTTAAAAACCTATTAACATCAAGTATAAAAAACCACTTAAAATTGTATATTTAAAGTTCAGATTTTATTACTTTATATGTCAAGAGAACAGGCTAAAGCCATTATAGAAAAACTTGTTGAACGTTTTGCGGAACACCGCAAAGAATATCATTTAGCAGACTATAACGAACAAAAAGCAAGGCAGGATTTTATTAATCCTTTCTTTAAAGCCTTGGGCTGGGACATTGATAATGAAAAAGGTGATAGCGAAGCATACCGTGAAGTTATTTACGAGGATAAGGTTGTAGTAAAAGGAAAAACGAAAGCGCCTGATTATGGATTTAGATTAACCGGTAGTGGCGAAAAACGTTTATTTTATGTGGAGGCTAAAAAACCATCTGTTCAAATTAAAATTAATAAAGAATCGGCTTATCAATTGCGCCGTTATGGTAGCAGCGCACAAGCGCACGTTTCTATCCTTACTAATTTTGAAGATTTTATTGTTTACGATTGCTCCAAAGTTCCTAACTTAAATGATAGCGCAACTGTTGCTCGTTTAAAGCATATTGGTTTTGAAGATTATGTGAAAGAATTTGATTTTTTATACGATACCTTTTCGCACGAAGCAGTTACAAAAGGTCGCTTTGATAAATACGTTCAAGCTAGTGCTAATAAAAAAGGAACGGATACACTTGATAAACGTTTTGTTGAGAGCCTCGACCAATGGCGTAAATACTTGGCAACAAGTATAGCATTAAACAATAAAAAAATTAACGACGAAGAATTAAACTTTGCTGTACAGCAAACTATTGATCGTTTAATCTTCTTGCGTTTTTGTGAAGACCGTTCGGTTGAACCTTATGGGCAACTACAAACGGCAGCCTCCAAGGGCGATGCTTATAAAAACTTGCTCAATCTGTTTCAACAAGCTGATGATAAATACAACAGTGGTTTATTTGATTTTGAAAAAGATACCATTACCAAAACCTTAAAGGTTGACAATAAAGTCATTAAAACCGTTGTTGAAGAATTATACTATCCACTTTGCAACTTTGAGTTTAGTGTAATGCCTGTTGAAATTTTAGGTAATGCATACGAACAGTTTTTAGGTAAAGTAATTCGCATTACTCCCGCTCGTGGTGTAAAAATTGAAGAAAAACCTGAAGTACGAAAAGCAGGTGGGGTATATTACACGCCACAATATATTGTAGATTATATTGTAAAAAATACTGTAGGTAAATTAATTGACGGCAAAGCGCCAAAAGACATTGAAACACTAAAAATTGTTGACCCTGCCTGTGGCTCTGGCTCATTTTTAGTAGGCGCATACCAATTTTTATTGAGCTATCATTTAGATTTTTATTATAAAGAACAAAAAAGATTAACTGCAATTATTGACAATAAAAACACAGCATTAAAAGAGAAAAAAGAAAGCATTAAACTAAGGGCAGAGTTACCCATAACACCCGATGGTAAACTAACCACCAAAATAAAAAAACAAATATTAGTAAATAATATTTACGGGGTTGATTTAGATGCTAATGCCACTGAAGTAAGTAAATTAAGTTTACTACTTAAATGCATGGAGGGCGAAACTGCTGCCAGTGTAAAAACAATTACATTAAATTTAAATGACCGTGTTTTACCAAACCTTGATGATAACATAAAAGATGGAAACAGTTTAATTGATACAGATATTTATGACACAGAAATTGATTTTGGCGAAGAGAAAAAAATAAAACCTTTCTCTTGGAAAAAACAATTCCCTACAGTGTTTAAACAAGGTGGCTTTGATATAGTGATTGGAAATCCTCCTTATGTAGATTATCGTTTATTATCAGATATTGAGTTGAAATACTTTAAACATAGCTATCACTCTGCAAAAACTAAAGAAAAGTATAGTTTATATATTCCATTTATAGAACTTGGGAAAAAATTAATTTCTAAAAAAGGGCTATTTGGATACATAATTCCTAATACTTTTTTAGTTACAGATATGGGTTACTATTTGCGGGAATTTTTATTAAAAAATATCCAAATAACAGAAATAACTGACGTATCTAAATTAAAAGTTTTTGGGAACGTTGGTACTTACCCTGTATTATTATTTTTAGAAGATAATAAGACCTCTAAGTATGAAATAAATATTTCATACCCAAAAGATACAACTGAATTTAATAAATTAACATTTAATAAAATAGATGTTGAGTTGATTAGAAAAGATAAAAATCTTTCAATTTCAACATCGTTTAATACTCAAAGTTTATCAGTCATAAAAAAATTAGAGACAAATTCTAAATCTCTAAGTGAATTAGTTACAGTTTTTGTTTGGGGCACCTCAATTACAGGCTTTAAGTCTTATAAAATCTCAAAAGAAAAATTTTCCTTATTAAAAAACAAAAAAGATTATAATAAAGTAATTCAAACATCCGATATTAAATCTTATCATATTGATTGGCAAGAAGAGTACATAAATACATCTATTTATTCCCCAAAAGTTATTGAATACTTTCAAGTAAAAGAAAAAATTGTTATCGCGCGATTAACAAAACGAATACAGGCAACAATAGATAGTGATAGTTATTTTTTAGGAAAATCATCAATGATTATAAAACCAAAAATTGACTCTAAATTACTGATTGGTTTATTAAACTCGAATGTTCTAAATTATTATTACAAAGCTCAATTTGATAATACCCACATGGCAGGTGGCTATATGAGATTTGATATACCATATTTATCTAGATTACCCATTGTAAATGGTGGCAATAAAAATGTACAAACAGAAATAATCAAACATGTTGATTTACTTTTAAAATTAAATGAAGAATTAAAAGAAATAAAACTTCAATCAAAAATAGACCAAGTTAAACAACGTATTGAACACAGTGAAGAAAAAATAAATCAATTAGTTTATGATTTATATGAATTAACTCCCGAAGAAATCGCTATTATAGAAGGAGGTGAGGATGAGTAAAGATGTTCGCATACAATTAGCATTAGATAATTGGGATGAGTATGTAGATGCTTTAACTAAATTATCGGATAAAGAACTCATAAAAAAATTAGAATTAATTGATATTCAATCTCAAATTGCGTTTAAAACTAAAAACGAAGATTCTGCTCAACTACTCGAAATTTGGTGGAAACAAACCGTTGAAGCCCGTATTTTAAAAGCCGAAAACAATATAGCTGATGAACCAAATGAAATTGAACTAGCTATTGCCGATATTGAAACCGTTGTTGCTAAAGCAGAAGGACGCCAAGAAATCGTTGAAAGTGCGCAAACGTATCAAAAGGTTTACAAGCAAAAAGTAAAAGAAGATAATAGTGATCAAATGAGTTTATTTTAAAATAAAAATGAACAAAAACACCCAAGCCTACCATAAATCACAAGCAGCAGAAGACAAAGCTATGTGTGATGTATTGCATGAAGAAATTTGTAAGCATTTGCCAAAAGCAGAAAATAAAATTTGGCATGGGCATCCTGTTTGGTTTTTAGAGGGAAACCCAATTGTTGGTTATGATAAATTAAAATCGGGAGTCCGTTTGATGTTTTGGAGCGGCGTTACTTTTGAGGAAGAACAGCTAGTGCCAGGCAAAAGTGGCAAGTTTAAAGATGCCTCTATTACTTATACATCATCTGAACAAATTAATACCAAAGATTTAAAACGTTGGTTAAAGAAAGCCAATGATATACAATGGGATTATAAAAACATTGTAAAACGCAAAGGTGTTTTGGAGAGGTTGAAATAGCCCCGCATAGACCCGAAAGGGCTCCAAACCTTTAGGGTCTTAAACCAAACGTTTTAAAAAGAAAGTCCCAAAAGGCACTAAAGACAATAGAAAAGCAAACACCGCATTTTTAAAAGATAACTTCACTTTAAAAAACATCATTGCTAATAAAATCATAAAGGCTACAAACAAAACACCGTGTATGCTTCCCATCGGTCGAACATATTGGGGTGTGTTGTAAACATATTTTAAAGGCATGGCAATAAACAGTAATAGCAAATAGCTATAGCCTTCAATTTTACCTACTATTAAAAACCATTTGGTAATTGTAATGTTTTCCATGCGTTTAATATACAATTAATAACGATTGGTATTTTTGTCAGTTCGAGTATTTTTTTTGCTGCCTCCTTGCAAAAAATGTATCGAGAACTTTTTAGAAAGCACTTCTCGATACGTATTTGCAAAGAACAGGCAAGTACTACTTGAAGTGACAACAAACTTTTCGTTGTCATTAAACTTTTGTACCTTCATTGTGTTCAATTGATTTAAACTTTTTACCATGAAGAACATCATTACTTCTGTTTTAATCCTTTTTCTTTTTAGTAATTCAATTAAATCACAAAGTTTGTATTTCCCTCCCACAACAGGAAGTGTGTGGGATTCTATTTTACCATCTAATTTAAATTACTGTCAGGCTCGTATTGATTCGCTTTACAATTATCTGCAAGCTAAAAATACAAAATCATTTATTTTATTAAAAGATGGTAAGCGCGTTTTGGAAAAATATTTCGGCACCTACACAAAAGATTCAATTTGGTATTGGGCTTCAGCTAGTAAAAGCTTAGCAAGTTTTATTACAGGAGTTGCACAACAAAAAGGTTATATCAATATCAATAACAAAGTTTCACAATACATTGGTACTGGCTGGACTAGCGCACCCTTAGCCAAAGAAAATTTAATTACTGTAAAACATTTAATTAACATGACAAGTGGTTTAGAAGATGCGCCTCCATTGCCATGTGATAATGAAGATACAGCTAAAGCCTGCTTAACTTATTTAGCAGATGCAGGAACACGTTGGGCATATCACACAGGCGCCTACCGTAAAGTGCAGGATGTGGTAAGTAATGCAGTGGGGCAAAACTATAATGTTATAACAAACAATTGGATTGAAAGTAAAACAGGTATGAGCGGTGCCTGGTTTCAACAAGTGTATTATAGCAAAGCCAGAGACATGGCTCGTTTTGGTTTATTGAATTTAAATAAAGGCATTTGGAATACAGATACCATTTTGAAAGATACATCTTATTTTAGGGCGATGACTAACACGTCTCAAAACTTAAATTTAGCGTATGGCTATTTATGGTGGCTCAATGGAAAAGCTAGTGGCATGGCACCAGGTTTTCAAATTGTGTTCCCGGGAACATTAATGAGTAATGCGCCAAATGACATGTATGCGGCTTTAGGGAAAAACGATCAAAAAATATACGTAGTGCCAAGTAAAAACATAGTAATTGTTAGACAAGGTAATACTGCCGGTGGCTTTAATTTGGCAGCTTCGGCATTTGATAATGTATTGTGGGATTATATCAATAAATTGGATTGTAGTATAACCAATATAAAAGAAGTAATAGCAGGTAATTATAAATTATTTCCAAATCCTATTAATGATATACTATCAATAGAAAATCCTAATCAAGATATAGTAGAAGTGAAAGTGATAGATATTTTAGAAAATATACTTTATGAAAGAGCATTAATACCTCAGACATCAACACTACAGATTGATTTTTTTGGCTTTAGTAAAGGAATTTATTTTGTTGAGATTAAAAACACACAACAAGTACAAGTTCGTTACAAATTAGTGAAACTTTAAATTTCACTTTCATCAATATTTATATAACTTGCATTTGAATTTTAATCTCTAATTCAATGCCCTTATCGTACAACTACAAAACAGCCGAAGAAGCCTTACAATTGGTGCAATCCAATCAAAGAGTTTTTTTGCATGGCAGTGCAGCAACTCCGGTTTATTTAATAAATAAATTAATTGAACAAAAAGAACGATTAAAAAATGTTGAATTGATCAGTATTACCCAAAAAGGAATAGATTTAAATAGTCCTGATTTAGAAGGACATTTTTTTGTGAATTCATTATTTGTTTCAGAGTCTAATCGTAAAGCTGTAAATAGTAAAACAGGAGATTATGTACCTGTTTTTTTAAGTGAAATTCCCCTTTTATTTACCAGAAATATTTTACCGCTTGATGTGGCGATTATACAAGTTTCTCCACCCGATAAGCACGGTTATTGTTCATTAGGAACTTCAGTAGATATTGCAAGGGCAGCTGTTGAAACTGCCAAAAAAATTATTGCGCAAGTTAATCCTAATATGCCACGTGTGGCAGGGGATGGCTTTGTGCCATTCAGTAAGTTTGATGCAGCCGTTTGGGTAGATGATGCGTTGCCCGAAGTAAACTATGGAGATTGCTCAAACGAGGTAACTGATAAAATTGGCAGCATTGTAGCCGGTTTAGTAGAAGATGGAGCCACACTCCAATTAGGTATTGGAACCATACCGGATTCAGTTTTAAAAAATTTAACTAATCATAAAAACTTAGGATTACATACTGAGATGTTTTCTGATGGATGTATTCCTTTAATTAAAAATGGTGTAATTAATAATAGCCAGAAGAAAAAAGTAAATGGTTATTGTGTGACTTCATTTTTATTAGGCACAAAAGCATTGTATGATTTTGCTGATGATAATCCAATTATTAAAGCATTAGCAATTGATTACGTGAACGATCCTCGTATTTTAAGTCAAAATAAAAAAGTAACTGCTATTAATAGCGCTATTGAAATTGATATTACCGGACAAGTATGTTCTGACTCTATTGGCACCTATCAATACTCGGGCATTGGAGGTCAAATGGACTTTATCAGAGGGGCAGCTTTATCTGAAGGAGGCAAGCCAATTATTGCAATGCCTTCTGTAACCAGTAAAGGCATTTCACGCATCGTTCCTTTCTTAAAACAAGGCGCAGGAGTTGTTACAACACGCGGCCATATTCATTGGGTTGTTACCGAGTATGGTGCTGTTAATTTGTTTGGAATGAATATGGAACAACGTGCTAAAGAGTTAATTAAGATTGCACATCCTAATCATAGAGAAATGTTGGAGAAAGCAGCTTATGAAAGATTTAAATAACATGAAATCAAAAATAGGAATTGTATTATCAGGTGGAGGGGCAAGAGGAATAGCTCACTTAGGGATTTTAAAAGCACTTGAAGAATATGGCGTTAAACCATCTGTTATTGCTGGAACAAGTGCGGGAGCTATTGCGGGAGCGTTTTATGCAGCTGGTTATTCCTTGAATGAAATTAAAAAAATAGTTGAACAAAATGAGGTTTTTAATTTTTCAAATATCCTAATAAAAAAACAGGGCATCTTTGCTATGAAAGGTTTTGAAAAGATGTATCAAACCTATTTTACAACTAATTCATTCCATGATTTGAAAATCCCATTACATGTAGCAGCAACAGATATCTTAAAAGGAGAAACAGTTTATTTTTCATCCGGAAATTTATCAATGGCTTTAATGGCTTCTTCATGTATTCCAGTGGTGTTTCAACCTGTAAGTTTTAATGGAACTTATTATGTAGACGGTGGTGTGTTAAACAATTTTCCAATAGAACCATTAATAAATCAATGTGATATTATTATTGGAAGTCATGTGAATTCAATAAGAAAAGAAGTGAATGAAATCCACATGAAAGATATTGTTGACAGGAGTTTTCATCTGGCGCTTAGTAATTCAGTGAAAAACAAAATCTCGAATTGTAACTTGTTTATAGAACCACCTAACATGAGCCAGTATAGCATTTTTGATATCAAAAAATCTGATGAGATTTTTGAATATGGCTACACTTACACTAAAAACATGGAAAAAGAAATTATTGAACTTTTAGCTAAGTGAAGCTTAATTAACTTCAATAACAGTAGGCGCAATTAAAAACTTATCTACTATTTTTTCTACTTTAGGATTCAGTTCTTTAGTAAATAGTAAATGCTGACATTTTGGAAGACTTAGAGACAATCTTTCCAAGTAACTCAATATATTTTCTTTTACCAAAGTTTCTGCATCGTCAAATACCAATAATTTGATTTTTGTAATATTTAAATTCTTACGAATGTAAATTTCCATAATTCTTTTAGGAGTTGCAATCACGACATCAGTTCCAAAGTAAATAGCTTCCGTTTGTTTGTCAATTTTTCCACTTTCAAAAACCGCCTCTGCTCTTAAATCTGTATGACTGGATAGCTGCTTAAACTGTTCCAACATAGCTAGCGCTCTCTCCTCATTTGGAACTAATATTAAAGCTCTTGGCGCATCTTCAAACGCACTAACTAATTTTTGAATAGTGCCAATTAAAATTGTAGTTGTTTTTCCACATCCGTCAGGACCGACTCCAATAATATCTAAACCACCATTGATTTTTGGGATACATTTTAATTGTAAAGGCTTAGGCTCCTCAAAACCACGCTCTGATAATGTAGCAGCTAATCTCTTATTTAATTTTTCTTTGAACATGCAACAATTATCTTTTAATTCCCTTTTTATTCAATGCTTCCTGATATGCTACAGCATTTTTCATATGCACTTTATAATCGTTCGTAAAGTTTGAATAACCACTAAAATCGGGCTTAGCACAGAAATAAGTGTAGTTGTGTTTTGTGTAATTTAAAACTGCATCAATGGTTGACGGATTAACCAAACAAATAGGTCCCGGAGGCAATCCTTTGTAACGATAAGTGTTATAAGGTGAATCAATTTCTTTATCGGATGATAAAACGCGCTGCACATCAAAATTACCATTAGCAAACACAACTGTAGGGTCGGCTTGTAGTTTCATGTCTTGTTTTAAACGATTGATGTACACACCTGCTATTTTTTGTTGCTCTGTTTTAATACCACTTTCACTTTGCACAATAGAAGCTATTGTAACTAATTCAGGAACTGAATACCCTAATGATTTAGCCTTTTCTTTTTTAGTTTTTGTCCAAACCTCGTTATATGATTTTTCAATTAGTTCAAATAATTCATTTATGTGTGTTGTCCAATTAACTTCGTAGGTTTCAGGAACTATAAGCGTCATAAAATTTTCGCTATTTAATCCGTACTCATCTGCCAAAATATCTTCGTTTGAACAATAGTCTTCTAACTCTCCACTTTCAATTTCAAGTTTATCAGAAACATAATTAATAAATTGTTCTTTAGTTCTGATTTGAGAATTGAAAGATAATTTTACTTTTTCCTGCTTGCCATTAATAATCATCTTTACAATTGATCGATTACTCATCTTAGCATCTATTCTGTATTTTCCAGGATTTATATGTTCAGGTAAATCCATTTCCTTTGCCATCCACTCAAAACTCTGATGATCATTAATAATATTTTGAGAATATAATTCATCTAATACATCATCAAGAGTAGCATTACTTTTTATGTAGATATAAGTAAACTTCTTTCCATCAAGATGCACATTGTTTTTAAAAATATTTTCGTAAGCCCAATAGCCACCAAAAGCCAATACACCTAATACTAATAGAACAATAATTTTTTTAAATATTCCTCCTAATTTTGCCACAGTTTTACAACAGAGTTTCTTTAATTAGAACAAAAACACCAACAATTAAAGTAAACCAACCAAACGCCGGTTTTAATTTTTGAGAAGAAATTTTTGTTGACATTAAACTTCCTAGTAAAATTCCTACACCACAAACAGCAGAAATTTCAAGTAAAAACATCCAGTCTAATTGTTGACTGCCAATATTTCCAACAAATCCGATGATTGAATTTAAAGCTACAATACATAACGAAGTACCAATTGCTTTTTTAAAATTTAACCTCACAAAAATCATTAGTACCGGTACAATAATAAATCCTCCT
This sequence comes from Bacteroidia bacterium, assembly GCA_035439445.1. Lineage (GTDB taxonomy): Bacteria > Bacteroidota > Bacteroidia > B-17B0 > Aurantibacillaceae > UBA4416. Next base: position 55,140 of record DAORKG010000002.1, on the reverse strand, counting down.
CCTGCTCCAACAAAACCTGTTATAATTCCAATTAAAACTCCCAATAAAATTACAAAAGGAATGCCTAATGGTGTTTTTGTAAATTCATTCCACTTCACATCCTTTATTCTATTTGGTTTCCGGCTGATAATCATTGAATAAGACGCACTTAAAATTAATAATGCAAATAACACCATAATTAAAGTGTGTTTATGCATATGTAGGCTAAATAAATCAAACTCTGAAGGAATATTAGGCATGATGTATTTTCTCATGCAGAAGACTGTTATCACAGAAGCAATTGCAAAGTTTAAAATAGCTTCAGCACTTACTTCTCCTTTTTTCACATAACTAATTGCGCCAACAACAGCTGTAACTCCAACAATAAATAATGAATAAGTAGTAGCTAGATCGGCTTCAATACTCATTATATATACTAAAACAGGAACTCCTAATAATGAGCCACCGCCTCCAATTAATCCTAAAATTAATCCGATAATTAAAAATGATATGAGTCCTGCTATAAACAATTATTTAGCTTCTACAGTGGATAAAATATTAAGTTCTTTTAATTGTTCATCGCTAATTTCACTCGGACTATCAATCATTACATCGCGTCCTGAGTTATTTTTAGGGAAGGCGATAAAATCTCTGATACTATCGCTACCACCAAATAAAGAACACAATCTGTCGAAACCAAAAGCTAAACCACCATGCGGTGGCGCACCAAATTCAAACGCATTCATTAAGAAACCAAATTGTTTTTGAGCTTCTTCTTTAGTGAAGCCTAACAAATCAAACATCTGAGCTTGTAAATTTTTATCATGGATACGAATACTTCCTCCTCCAATTTCAACACCATTAATCACTAAATCATAAGCATTAGCTCTTACTGCACCCGGATTTGTTTTTAATAATTCGAAATCTTCCGGATTAGGAGAAGTAAAAGGATGATGTTTCGCATGCCATCTTCCTGCTAATGATGCCAATAAATTAGGGTCGCCATCGTTCCACTCTAATAATGGGAAATCAATTACCCATAAGGCTGAGAATTTAGATTTATCACGTAAACCTAAACGTGCTCCCATTTCTAAACGTAATTCGCTCATCGCTTTACGGGTTTTTTCTTCAGCACCTGCCAATACTAAAATCAAATCACCTGGTTGTGAGCCACAAGCTAGTGACCAAGCTTTTAAATCTTCTTCATTATAAAACTTATCTACGCTCGATTTGATGGTTCCATCTGCATTATGACGTGCATATACTAAACCTGTTGCACCAATTTGCGGACGTTTCACCCACTCCGTTAATTCATCTAACTGCTTGCGAGTATACTCAGCTGCACCTTTAGCACAAATAGCAACCACTAACTCTGCGTCATCAAATACTTTAAAGTTTTTTCCGGCCACCACTTTATTCATCTCCACAAACTTCATTTCGAAACGCGTATCAGGTTTATCATTGCCATAATATTTCATCGCATCTGCATAAGTCATATGCGGAACACTAGGCATATCAATACCTTTAACAGCTTTAAATAAATGACGAACCAAACCTTCAAATGTATCTAAGATGTCTTTTTGTTCTACAAAACTCATCTCACAATCAATTTGGGTAAATTCAGGTTGTCTATCTGCACGTAAATCTTCATCCCGGAAACATTTTACGATTTGATAATATCTATCGAAGCCCCCAACCATTAATAATTGCTTGAAGGTTTGTGGTGATTGGGGTAAAGCATAAAACTGTCCGACATTCATACGGCTTGGTACAACAAAGTCGCGAGCACCCTCTGGTGTTGATTTAATTAACACAGGAGTTTCTACTTCTAAGAAATTTAATTTATCTAAGTAGTTACGAGTTTCAATAGCCATACGATGACGTAACTCTAAATTTTTACGTACTTCATTTCTGCGCAAATCTAAGTAACGATATTTCATACGTAACTCATCTCCACCATCTGTATTATCTTCAATAGTAAATGGAGGAGTAACTGATTCATTTAACACTTTAAATTCTTTTACAAGAATTTCGATATCACCAGTGGGGTTATTTTTGTTTTTGCTTTCACGTTCAATAACAGTTCCGGTAACCTGAATAACGTACTCTCTACTTACATTGCGCGCACGTGTATTCATTTCTTTATCCGTATCATCATTAAAAGCTAATTGTGTAATACCATAACGATCTCTTAAATCAATAAAAGTCATCCCTCCTAAATCACGAGATTTTTGAACCCAGCCACTTAAAGTAACTTGTTTATTAACGTCTGATAAGCGCAATTCGCCGCAAGTGTGTGTACGTAACATAATAAAAAATTTGAGGTGCTAATTTACCTAAAATTGATGAGGAATAGAAACAAAAAACCCGATTAAAATAATCGGGTTTAATTAATTTATTTGGAAAGAAATAATTCCTGTACCTTTTCCCAATTCACTACATTCCACCAATTAGCAATATAATCAGCTCGTTTATTTTGGTACTTTAAATAATAGGCATGTTCCCATACATCAAGCGCTAAAATAGGCTTACCTCTTTCTGCAACCACATCCATTAAAGGATTATCCTGATTTGCTGTAGTTGTAATTTTTAATTTTCCATCTTGTTCAATCAACCAGCACCAACCACTTCCAAATATTTTCGTTGCTTTTTCAGAGAACTCTTTTTTAAAATCATCAAACGATTTAAAATCACGAAGTATTGCATCCGCAAGCTTTGCTATAGGTTTATTTTCCTTTGATTCAGGATTAGGCTTCATTAATTGCCAAAATAAGCTATGGTTATAGTGTCCGCCTCCGTTGTTACGAATAACAACATCTCCCTTAGAGATAGTTTTAAAAGATTCTTCTAAATTAAATTTACCACCTAGATTTTCAATGGTTTTATTTAATTTATCTACATAGGCTTGATGATGTTTGGTGTGATGAATTTTCATTGTTTGCTCATCAATAAAAGGTTCCAGAGCATTGTAAGCATAAGGTAATACAGGCAAAGCAAACGGAGCATCTTGTAATCCTTCATTACCCAACATCTCTAATGCCTGTAGCTGCTCATTACTTACTAATTTAGTAGCAATTCCTGTTAAGCCTAATAACCCAATTTTTTTGAAAAAATCTCTTCTATCGCTCATTTTTAGAACTGTATTAATAACTGATTTTTTTCAACTGCTACTCCCTTATTAATGGCAATTTTCTTAATAACACCATCAGTTGGAGATTTTAAAATATTTTCCATTTTCATGGCTTCCAATACAATTAAAGCATCACCTTTTTTTACTTCTTGTCCTTCTGTAACAAGAACATTTAATACCATTCCCGGCATCGGTGCTTTAATGTCATTAACCTTTTTGGTGGCTAAATTATCAAGGCCTAAACTATGAAGTAAGTCATCATACTTATCTTTAATATCAAGCGTGTAAGAGGTGTTATTAATTTTAACAACCATTTTTTTATCTTCAGGCACTTGCTTTACAATTTCTAAATTGTAAGAAACATTATCCTTTAGTAAGTGATAAACTCCTTCTCTAACTTTAATAATATCAGCAGAAAACTCTTGCCCATTTAAATTACCAGAAATGGTATTGTTATTCTGCTTATTTAGTTCAGTTTTGAACTCTTTTGATCCGTTTACTTTAATTGTATACATATAGCAAATGTAAAGGAAATTAGCGTAAATAAAAACGCCCCGAATGAATTTCGGGGCGTTTTAAGTTTTTTTATCCATAGAGATTATTTTTTAATAAATTCCCCCATTTTGTTATCGTAGTTTAAGAAGTAACCTCCTTTAGCTAAATTCGAGGCATCAACAGAAGAACCAAAACCTCTCTTAACAACATTACCGTATTGGTCATAGATTTCGTACATTGTTTCGTATGGTTTATCGCCTGCTACAAAACTAATATCTTTAGAAACTTTTACAGGAGCAAATGAAATTTCTGGAACATCAGATGTGAAATCAACAGGTTTAGATAATCTTGGTTGCCCGCTATAGTCTGTTTGACGAACTCTAACTTGATTTTTTCCTGAATGTGGTTGAATTTTGAATTCGTAGTTATTAGTAGTAGGAGTTCCTTTACCGTCAACTTCACCAACTTTCACCCATTTGTTCCAACGGAATTGTTCAACTGCAAAAGACAATTTTCCAGTTTCAGATTTAGTAGACCATTTTAAAGTACCATCTTTATCAACCGTCATTGATATAACTTCAAAAGTACTCTTTGGTTTTAATACCTCAGGGTTTAAAACTTTAGGTTTACAATCTTCTTTATGTTTGATTTTAATTTCAACTTTTTCGCCAATAGCTAACTTATGAGGTTTGAAATCAATTTCAAAAGCACTTGAGTTAGTCTCATCCGTTGTAATGTTTCCATTAACCAATACCTCAGTTACACAAAAACCAACGCCTCCACTACCAAAAGGGTTTTGTACATATAGGTTTTTACCTTGGTAATTACCTTCTAAAATAATAACACCACCTTGTGCAAATCCCTTAGTAGAAAGGATTAAAGAAAGTATTAATATAGAATAAATTTGTTTCATAGTCTGTTTGTTTTAGCACGTCTGCAAAAAGTCTTGCAATATTAAAACGATATTTGAGAAAAACAAAATAAAAATCACTTTTTTATTTAAAAAATGTAAATAGTCAGTAAAATTTCAAAAATAGTCGATTAATTGTTATATTTAGGCAGTTTTAAATTTTTCAAAATTTACTATGAATTTTAACATATCAACTTTATTATTGGCTGTCTCGTTTTTGGTTTTCAGCTGTAAAGACAATGGAAGCGGGAAACTATCAGAAAAAAATGGTGGCACATTTGTAATGGCTGAAAATACTGAAATCGGGAGCATTTATCCTATTTCCATAACCAATCAAGTAGAGGCATTAATTGTTGGTCAAATACACGAATCTTTGGTAAAATTGGATTCCAAAACTCTTGAAGTTGTTCCGGGTTTGGCAGAAAAATGGGAAATCAGCAATGATGGCAAAAAAATAACGATCCACTTGACGAAAGGTGCTCATTTTCAAGATGATAAGTGTTATCCAGAAGGAAAAGGTCCTGAAATTACAAGTAAAGATATAAAGTTTACAATTGAACATCTAGCGACCAAAACAGATGACAATTATCAGTTTAATACCATTCTGAAAGACAGACTAGTTGGTGTAAATGACTTTTTTGAGAAAAAAAGCACCTCAATTTCTGGTTTAAAAATTATCGACGACTATACATTTTCCATGGAATTAGTTAACCCAAGTCTAAGTTTCATGAAATTATTAGCAAATCCTGCTGCTGCAATCTTAAATGAAACCGCAATAAAAGCATATGGAAAAGATATTAAAACAGGTGCTGGTCCATTCATGTATGACGACTCATCAACTAAAGAGAAGATCGTATTAGTAAAAAATCTAAATTACTACCTAAAAGATAGCGCAGGATGTGTATTACCATACTTAGATAGTGTTATTGTTAACGTGATGCCATCTATTGAAGACGGTTTATCTATGTTTGAGAATGGAAAAATTGATTTGATTAATACTTTGCCCTCACTAAGAGTAAAAGATGTAGTTGAGAAAAACATTAAGGAGTTTATTAGTCATCCTCCAAAATCGTTGTTGCAAAGAGAACCGGAAATGTTAAGCCAATTCTATATTTTTAATACGAAGCAAAAACCGTTTGATAATCCTAAAGTTAGACAAGCGATTAACTATGCTGTTGACAGAGAAAAGTTAGTCGATGTACTACAAGGACAAGCTATTGGCGCGGCAACTCACGGTATTACACCAAATACATTTGCCGGCTATGATATCAAAAAAATTAATGGGTATACTTTAGATTTAGAAAAAGCTAAACAACTTTTAAAAGAAGCTGGATACCCTGATGGTAAAGGATTCCCAGAAGTTAGAATATTGGTGAACTCAGGGAATTCTCGTAACAGTTCAGTTGCTGTTGAATTACAAAAGCAATTAAAAACTAACTTAAACATCAATGTAAATTTTGAGTCGTTACCAAACGTACAAAAATATGAATTGCAAATGCACGGCAAGAGTGATATTTACAGAGATGCTTGGGTAGCTGATTTCTCTAGCCCTGAATCATTTTTAAGTTTATTTGTTGGAGATGGTGTTCCTTCTGATTCAGTTTCTGCAAGCTTTCCAAACACATCACGTTACCAAAATGCAACGTATGACATGTACTTTAAAAAAGGGCGTGATTCAAACATTAAAGATTCGAGTTATGCCTATTTTATGAAAGCTGAGCAAGTTTTAATGGATGATGCTGTTATTATTCCGTTATGGTATGAGGGCTCATATCGATTACTGTCAAACAATGTGAAAGGTTTAAATCTGAACGCTATGCGTTATTATGATTTAACTAAAACATACAAGGTAAAATAATTGTTGTTGTAATTTAGAACACAGTAACTATTGTTTTTTAATGGCAGACTATTATTCAATACTAGGGCTAACCAAAAATGCTACTGATATTGAAATAAAGGCGGCTTTTAGAAGATTGGCTAAAATTTATCATCCGGATAAAAATCCGGATCCAAATGCAAGACAGTTATTTGAGCGGATTTTAAAGGCCTACGACACACTAATTAATCCTCATACTAGAAGAAGATATGATAGTTTAGGAGCAACTACAGCTCAACCAAAGCAACGACAACATCATACAAACCCTAAAAATAGAGGCCAAAAAGAGTGGAGTACCGATGAAGAAGATTTAAAACGCAGAGAATATTACAAGCAACATTATCATCAGGCAAAATACAAAGCTGCAAATGTTGTTGAACAAAAAAACACCTACAGTGATTATAAATATGTTTTATTTGCAACTCCAATAGCAGTGGGATTATTGATGGTTATTGTTTCATTATTTAGTTCGGAACCAAAAGCATCTCAATTACCTGAAATAAAATCAGCATCAACCGCACCAGTAGAACAAGAAATTTCATCTTTATCAAATGGTGACAACCCTTACAATGGTTTTTTTGGAAACATAAAAACATTTGACACACAGCATGTCCTTCAAATAAATAATTCAAGTGGCTATGATGCTATCATTGCGGTATTCGACAAAAAAACAAATTCATATTTACAACATGCTTATTTGAAAAATTCTTACACTGCTGAGTTTTCTAAACTTCCAGATACAGGGGTGTATTGGAAATGTATGTTGGGTAAGGACTGGAATAAGGACAAATTATTATTTAACAACAAAATATCAGGAGGATTTGATAGCACAATACAATATCAAAACTGGAAGAGTACGCCAACATTGTTTGAAGACGAATCTGCTGAAGAAGTAACCTTGTTGTATGTTATAGATAACAAATCAAAAAACAAAAAATATATTAGCAGCGATATTGATTTTTTTGAAAAACAACCATGATAAAAACAACTAAATTTAAAAATGGAACTGTGACATTTTCTGATACCGGAAAAGGCAGGGTAGTTGTGTTGTTACATGGTTTCTTGGGTTCCCATAAAATATGGGAAAGTACCATTAAAAGTCTTTCAAAATCATTTAGAGTAATTGCCATTGATTTACCTGGGCATGGAGATACGGATTGTTTTGGTTATGTGCACACAATGGAGTTGAACGCAAAATGTGTGAAAGCCGTGATGGATAGTTTACATTTAAAAAAATACGTCATCATTGGACATAGCATGGGTGGCTATACAGGCTTAGCATTTGCTGATTTGTATCCAGATAATTTAAAAGGGTTGTGTTTATATCATTCTTCAGCTTATGCTGACAGTGATGAGAAAAAGCGAGACAGAACACGTTCTATAAAAGTGGTAAAAGCAAATCATAAAATTTATACCACAGAGGTCATTAAAAATCTTTTCGCAACAAAAAATTTTAAATACCTAAAAGAAGAAATTGCCTTTGCTCAAAAAATCGCTGCAAAAACTTCCAAACAATCTGTTATTGCAGCGTTAGAAGGCATGAAAGACCGTCCGCATCGAGATGTCATCTTAGGCTTAGCTCATTTTCCTGTAATGATGGTAATTGGGGAACACGATAATGTTCTTCCCCACACTCAGTTATTGGAACAGGCTGAACTTATTAAAAACAAACATGTGTTATACTTAGAACACGATGGACACATGGGGTTCTTAGAAAGCCCTGATAGAAGCAATAAAGCTTTAAAGAAATTCATAAGAGTATGTTTTAAATAATAAGAACCTTGAAAAATTCATTTTTAGTTTTATTGTTTATAATATCGTTTATTGTTTCTGTCAGATCGCAAGATTCTGTTTCTATCCTAATAAATGAATCTAAAAAAACTTTCAACTCAGGTAATCACCAAAAAGCATACGTAATAGCGTTTAAGGCATTGAACTTGGCAGAAAGATTAAAAAAGCCAAAACAGCTTATGCAGGCAAATCTGCAAGCCGGGGTAGCCGAATATTATAACGACCAGGATAACAAAAAAGTTATACTCCCATACTTCTATAAAGCCCTCAAAATAGCCCAGCAAAATCATTTTGATTCAGTGATAGGCCATCTGTATCACAACATTGGAGCCATGTATACAGAAATGAAAAATATTGATTCGGCACTTATCAATATGAAAAAATGTGTATTATCCTATGACAGCACTCGTCAATTTAATGAGATATCACAGGCAAATAGCATTATGGCAGAAATATGTTTTATTGATAGTAACAGAAAATATCCCCCAATGGCATACATAAACAAAGCATACAGATATGCCATTTTAGCAAAAGATTCAGGTGCCATAGCCTTTGCTGTAATGAAATACGGGATATATTATTACGACAATAAACAGCCTCAAAAAGCGCTTACATATTTTAGCAGAGCGGAAAAAATATACACAAACGCTAAGGACGAACAAGGGTTACTTTATGTTTATGGCTTAATGTCGAAATGTTACAGCGTGATGATCGATCCAAATGCAGCTAAAGCTTACAAAAATTTCATTAAAATGAAAGATTCATTGTTTAAAAAAGAATCCGTTAAAGAACTATCTGAATACCAAGCATTATATCAAACAGAAAAAAAAGAAAGAGAAAATAAAGAACTTTTGCAAGAAAATGAATTGAAGCAACAGCAACTAAAAAATAGAAATATTTTGATTATAACATTGATTGTTTTATTGCTACTTATAATGGTTGTTGTGCTGTGGAGACGAAATGTAGCACAATTAAAACGAAATCAGGAAGAACTAGCTTCCATTCAAAAAATCGAACAAGAACGTAATCGCATTTCACGAGACTTACATGATAATGTTGGATCCTTAGTTAGTTTTGTAAACACAAAAGTTGATTGGATTTTAAAAAATAGAAATGTAGATGAGGATTTAAAAAATGATTTATCACTTGTGAAAAATAATTCAAAAGATATTATTGATGGACTCAGAGATTCTATTTGGACATTAACTTCTAAATCAATCACTAATTTTGAGTTAGTAGACAAATTAAAGCCATACATAAAAACACATCTGTTAGTCCCATGCACTATAAATGATAGCATATCTGAAGAAAAAAATATTAATAACGAAGTTGTGCTGGCTATATATCGCAGTTGCCAAGAAGTAATAAACAATATCAATAAACACAGCCAAGCAACTGAGGTAACAATAAAATTCTATGATAACTTAAGTACCACGTTAGGAATTGGAATTTCTGATAATGGCATTGGCATCAAACAAACAGATTTAGAAAAACAAAACCATTATGGTATAAAAAATTTAAAGTCTCGTTTAACTGAAGTGGGTGCAAATATTGAATATCAAACAAGTACAAATGGTACCAATATATTAATAACGGTATAGTGCAAATGAACTATTTGTGTTTTAAATCAGTTTTAAGATTTTTGGGTTATGATAAAAGTAGCTATAGTAGACGATAAATACATTAATCGAGCTGATCGTAAATTGGAATTAGAACACTCAAAAAAAGTAAAAGTAGTGTTTACAGCTCAAAATGGAATTGAATTTTTAGATACTATAAAAACACTTGACAATAATGAATTACCTGATATTGTTTTGATGGATATTGATATGCCGGAAAAAAATGGTATTGAAACCGTAAGAGAGGGGAAAACAATTTATCCTAAAATCGAATTTTTAATGCTAACAGTATTTGATGAATATGACAAAATATTTGAAGCTATAAAAGCCGGTGCGTCAGGATACTTATTAAAAGACGAAAGTACAGACACAATTATAAATTATATAGAACAAGTTAAACAATATCAAACTGTTCCAATGAGTCCGAGCGTAGCTCGCAAAGCATTAAAATTATTATCACAAGAGTACAGCGTTAAAAAAGAACAAATAAAATCTGAACACAATTTAACACCAAGAGAAATAGAAGTTTTAAAAGGACTGGTAAATGGCTTGGATTATAAAGAAATAGCAGATCAATTAATCGTTAGTCCTAATACTGTTCGCAATCAAATAACAAGTATTTACAAAAAGCTTCATGTCTCTTCTAAAGTAGATGCTGTAAAAATTGCCATAAAGCGAGACATCATCTAATTTTTATAAATTAGTACATATGCACTATTTCAGTATCCTAAAATAATAAGGAAGTTTGCTTAAAATAAAAATTTAATAACTATGAAAAAAGCAACTTTATTAAACACAGCATTAATTGTTTTATTATCAAGTGCCATCATTTTTTCATGTAAGAAAAAAGATGATACTGCTCCAGAAGACACAAACAGCACAACTACTGGTGGGGGAACAACCGGAGGGGGAACAACTGGTGGAGGTACTACAACACCAACCGTTAACTTTGTGACTATATCAGGAGGCTCAACTTACACATTGGATTCTATACAAGTTGGTGGATATACAGGTACAACTCAAACATATCGCCAAAGAGGAATGAGTAAAGCAAACTTAAATACTGGGTTAATCATTGATATGTATGGTTCTTTATCTGCAACAACAGGAACATATAATATTTCAAACATCGGGTACAATAGTGGTCAAGCTTATATGTCACTTGGATTTCCAAATGGAAGCGGAGGAGTAACATCAGTTATCGGAACATCGGGAACAATGACTGCTTCTATTGTGGGCGGGAAATTTACTACTGTTTTTAATAATGCAGTTTTTCAAACCAGCGGCGGTTGGCCAATTTCAACGTACACCATAAGTGGTTCATTAACAAATCCATAATTACAAAAAACGTTTCATAAACCCCTGAAATTAATAAATTTCAGGGGTTTATGCTTTTTTATTATCGGCTAATATCGTTTAATTTTTGTCTATATAATATAAAAAATTATTTAGAAAATAATTTCATAGCTTGAGCTCTAGAAGTAACGTGAAGCTTTTTGTAGATTTTAGTTACATGATTACGAATTGTGTTTGGGCTAACGCCTATATCCTGAGCAATTTCTTTGTACTCTAATCCATCAATTAATTTTAATAGAATTTCTTTCTCTCTATCTGTTAAATTATAATCCAAATCGTTAGAAGGAGTTTCTTTAATTTCAAATTTAGCATTCATTAATAAATTAAAAGCCCTCCTAGCAATACTAGGACTCATTGGAGCTCCTTCCTCATTTAATAAATTTATAATAGCTTCTTTAATTTTTTCTATTGGCTCATCTTTTAGTAAATAACCATCTGCTCCTGCTTTAATCGCACTAAAAATTTTATCGTCCTCATCAAATATTGTCAGCATTAAATATTTAGAGTTTGGAAATCTATCTTTGCCTTGAGCAACAGCTTCAATTCCGTTCATAATTGGCATATCGATATCCATCAACACCACGTCAGGTGAAATTGATTTTCTGGCTTCTACCATCTTTTCTAAAAAATCTTTTCCGTTTTCAGCAGTAAATAAAACCTCGTAATTATCAAATGCATTTAACCGATCTTGCAACGCAGTACGTAATGATTTTTTATCATCAACAATAGCAATGTATGTCATATTCTTATTTTTCATCAAAATTGAATATTAAAGATTAATAAATATATAGTACAATTATACTACTATTGTGTAAGTTACCCCTTGATTTTTACTAGCATTTAATGTTACAGACGCTCCTATCTCTTGAGCTCTATCATAAATGTTTCTAAGTCCAAAACCTTCAGTTTGTTCGTTTAAATCAAATCCTTTACCATTATCAGCAATAGTAATAGATATTTTTTCTTGCGAAATAATTGATATCTTTAATTCAGTTGCATTTGAATATTTAAATGCATTATTTATAATTTCCTGACATATTCTGTACAAATTTAAGCCTACTAATGAATTCAATAATATTTCAGTTTGAATATTTTCAGAGAAAATAATTTTTGTATTTGAATTTTTAAACATTGACCGTGAATATACTTTGAGTTTATCTGACAAATCATTGATTTTAATTGACTCGTCATTGATTGCCCATATAGTTTCCCTTAAATTTTGAATAACACTTCTAACAGATTTATTAATGTTGGTTTTTATTTCATTTCTTTTAGTTGTATCTGTATTATCTATACCATCCAGAGAATATAAAATATATGAAAGTTGGCCTCCAACGTTATCATGCAAATCACGTGAGATACGTTCCTTTTCTTTTTGCAGTTTTTCAGATTCAAATCTTTTTAAAGATTCTTCTTTGAGTGATGTTTCGAGTAGAACTTTTTTAATTTTCTGTTTTCTGGTATATATAACAAATACTATTAATATTATCATAAACAGCAAACAAACAAAGGCAATACCCAATAATTGCTGTTGATTATTAATTTTAAGTTCTTGTGTTTGTTTTTGGCTATTTAATAATTGAATCGCTTTCTCTTTTTCTTCAAATTGAAAAGAAGCAATTAAAGCATCTGTAGATCTATTGTTATTGATAAGAGTTAGAGAATCTTTATTACGTTGATATTTTCTCTGATAAACATAAGCAGAATCAAATGATTTAATTTTAAAAAAAAATTCTCCCATTTGCTCGTAAGTAGATGCAAGTTCTTTTAGATTATATGTTATGTTATAAAGATTTTTTGCTTTATGATAGTATCCTAAAGCTAAGTGAAATTGTTGTTTTTTTGCATAACAATCTGCCAAGTAGAAATAAGTAGAGGCTAACTCTCTTTTTTCATCAATTGTAATGCGTATTTTTTCAGATAGTTTTAAATAAGTAATTGCACTATCAATACTATTCATTAATAAATATGTTGCACCTTTATCACTATATGCATATGATTTATAATACAAGTTACCTTCAGTATCAGCAAGAGTTAAAGCACTATTTATATAATACATTGCGCTATCAAATTCACTAATATTTCTACAAGAAATACTCATATTTAAATAACCTCTCATTAAACCAATTTTGTCGTTGGTAATTTTCCTAATATTTATTGATAAGCGAAACATTGCTTTTGCCTTATGATACTTTTTTTCTTTGTTATACTTAATTCCTAATGCATTGTACGAATTTCCCAACAATACGTTATTCTGTAAAACCATCGCCATTTCAAGTCCTAATAGCAAAGTCTTACTTTCTAATTCGGGGTTATTAAGTTCGGAATAAGTAGCAGATAGTGTTTGATACGTATAGCAAAGAACAATAGATGGGATATTTTTATTAAGATATTTTATGGCAAGATTTAAATGCGTAATTGCGTCAATATGGTTTTCATTATCTCTTGCAACTATACCTTTATAAACATGTGCTTTACCAAGGAGGTAATTATTTTTATCGTTCTTTAATGCCAATTTTAAAAAATCATCAGCAATAGTATCCGATGAGTCGGATTGATAGTTATTGATGATGAATGCCAATTTAAACAAGCTATCAACTAAAGAACTATCGTTTATGGGAGATACTGCAAGTTCTCTGTAGATTTTTATATAGTTAGTTTTTGGTGATTGAGCTTTAATTAATAGATACGTTCCACTCAAAATAACAAACAAAATATATTTCATAGCTTTAAATTACATCTTAAATATATCATACTTTTTCAAAAAAGTAAAAACCCTCATAGTACACTTGTACTATATGTTTTTTATATTCTAAACAACATCTTTGAATAAAATATATAAACTATGAAAAAACATATAATTATTTCTACATTTCTTGTCACTCTTTTAAAAATTAATGCACAAAATAACGTAAGTATAAAAACGTTTGATTTGGAATCTATTAAAAGAGAAAAATGGGGCTTATATGGAGGCTATAAATCAGATAATGGAGATGTTGTTGTAAAGTTAGGGTCGCCAAAATGTGATATGTCTATCGACAATAACTTTTCGAGCAAAACTTATACTTTTAAAGGAATCGCTTGGGATTTTGAAGAGTTACATTTTGATGCAGATTTAAATTATAAGAGTTCAGAAAGCAAACATTTTAACTCTTCGATAGAAGCTGTTAATTACGAGCCAATCTGGGGTAGGCGTTTTGCAGTTAGTATAAAAGGTATTCCTTATTATTTGACAAGTGATTATATTGGCAAAACTGCCATTTTCAATAATTACGATTATTTATCAATGGGCAAAAAACCATTCTTAATAAAGGGAGGTGTGTATTCAAAAATTTCAACACCATCTACCGATCAAAAAATCATATATACATGCGCAGAAACTCCTGAATTACAAACATTAGATAATGGTTCAGCGAACGTAAACGATGATAAAGATGCAAGATATAGCATTGTTGGAGGGTTTCCGCAAATTGGTGGCGGTATATACATGTATTTACGAAGTGGTAAAGGAGTTGACGAATCAAAATTGAATTATGAAATACAAAAATATGGTGAGGACATAAGAAAACCGTTGGCAATTAAATTATTCTCATTTGACTACAACAATAATGTTCAATTCGTTAAAATAGAAAGTAAAAATGGGCAAGAAGATTTTGCAGTAATAAGCCAAACGTCTGATAAATACGCGCCAAAAGGTTTAGCAATTAAACCTTCAAATTATTCTGAAATAATTATATTAGATGGTACAACATTAGAAATTAAATCACGAGAAACCTTTGAATTAAAAGGCACTAAATGGTTAGTGAAATCTGCACATCGAGCGCCTAATAGTTCCATTTATTTTGTGGGACCTTGTGCTGAAGATTCAAAAGAATACATTAAACACAATGGTAATTTTAAATGCGTAGATGGTAAGGCAATGTTAGGAGCAATATCTAATAGTAGTGATGAACTCCCAAATTTACAAGTAGTTAAAATTTCAAACAATAAAGTTGAATCTGTAAATCTAATCACTAAGTCAGATGCAGAAAGTAAAATAACAGTATTATCTGGTTCAGAATATAAAGCAAAACCAAAAGCTTCATTTACTCCAATACTTGACAATATGCAACGCATAGGTTCGGGATGGATGATAGAACAACTACAGTACTTTGTAAATTTTTCAAACAATAAACTTATTCTGACCTTTGAAGTAAGAGAAAATGGTTGGTCGAGTGTTATTATTAATGAAGGTGGACAATTAGATAAATATATTGTAATGCCTACTGATGGTTTTGCAACATCTGACGTGTTCTTTTCAAGTGATGGAAAAAATATGTATTGGGCAGTATATGAACCTAATGCCTATAACAGTGCCATTTTACCTCTACAAGGTCTTTTTCAACCAAAAAAAATAAAAAATGTTTTAGCAGCTGAATTATTGTTTAGTAAAATAAATTTAGAAAATTATTCAACAAATGGTATACAAACCATTGGAGGTAAAGAGTTTTTGCTAATCGCTAATAATCCGTTAGTTGCAGATACTAAAGATGAATTGATTTTTCAAGGAAGATCACTTAATAAGAAAGCAAAAGACAGTGAGTTAGTTCTAATAAAAGTAAAAAAATAAATACATGTGTTTTTAGGAGTGCAAATATAGATTAACGACTCAATGTCTAAGATTAATTAAATTACAAAAACAATAAACTCAAAAATAAAAGATGAAAATTACAAATGTTTTAACAGGACTACTAGTTTTCGCAACTAGTCAAATTTTTTCACAATGGATAAATACAAATTGCTCTGGTTCAGGAACTGCCTATGATATGATTGAGGCGGGCGGAAAGCTAATAGTTGCAAGAGGGGGTATTTATAGCACAACTGATGGGCAAAACTGGTCGAGTATTAGCACAGGAGCAAGTTTTGGGTCGTGTAGAACTCTGAAAAATTTTAGTGGCAGTATATATGCCGGATATACAGGAAGTGATTTTTATACTTCAACTAACAATGGTACAAGCTGGACGAGTCTATCTGGTAAGAGCGGATTAGCATCCGTTTACTCAACATCACTATATAAAAATACAAATGTGATAATATACGGTATCAATAATGGAAGTGGCTCCACTTATTACTCCACAAATAATGGAACAACATGGGGAACAAGTCAATACAATTATGGTAGTGGAGCACAACAAGGATTTGAAAATACTTGTTATGATATAGTGGAATTAAACGGAACATTATTTCATTCAACATATAAATATCTATTCAAATCAACTAACTCTGGTGCAATATGGAGCGTAGTTGCAACAGCTCCTTCAATTAGCCCAGGAACAGTAACGTCCCTTTGTAAAATAAACGGGGGATTGCTTTTAAGTATATATGGATCGGGTGTGTATAGAACAACAGATGATGGAGCAACATGGACAAAGGTACTAGGTGGTTCGCTAGGGACATTAACAAATAACATGACACGGTTATACTACGAAAATGGAGTAGCAATTGCTGGCGGCGCTTCGAGTCAAGTTTATATCTCAACAGATAATGGTGTAAACTGGACAGACATTACAGATACGGGAATGAATATAGGAGATGTTGTTCAAAGCATCAAAATTTTTGATAATTACATTTATATAGGAACAAATACAAACGTTTATAAAAAGGTTTACGACGTTGGAATAAGAGAAAATGAAAAAATTAACTTTTCCATACATCCAAATCCGACAAATAACATTATAAAATTTGAAGGATTAAATTCAATAATTGTAGCAACTGTAAGAAACACAAATGGCACATCTGTAAAAGAAGCAAAAATAATTGACAATAGCATAGATATTTCTGAATTACCAAGAGGTATTTATGTTATCGAATTGAAGGACAAAGAAGGGAAAACAGGCTTTACAAAATTCGTAAAAGAATAGCATAAATAATGCAGTTTCAAAAACCCCTGAAATTTATTAATTTCAGGGGTTTTTATTTTATACCATGACGATTCACTTTATCCACGCACAGCAAACAGATTTACCAAAAATCGTTTCTACATATAACTCAACCGTTTCTTCACGTCTAGTAACAGCAGACTTAGAACCCGTGTCGGTAGAAAGTAAACAAGCGTGGTTTGAAGCACATACACCAAATCGTAGGCCTTTATGGGTTATAAAAGTTGATGGTATTTATTCGGGCTGGATGAGTTTTAATTCGTTTTATGGAAGACCTGCGTATGATGGAACCGTTGAAGTAAGTATTTACTTAGAGGAAAATGCCAGAGGTAAAGGATTAGGGAAAGTATGTTTACAAAAAGCATTTGATAGCTGCCAAGAACTTAACATTAAAACTCTTCTAGGATTCATATTTGATCATAACGAGCCTAGTTTACAGTTATTTTATAAAATGGGTTTCGAAAAATGGGCACACTTACCTAAAATTGCCAATATGATTGATGCTGAAAGAGGTTTAATCATATTGGGTAAAAGAATTCTTAACTAATTTTCACATCCCAAAAGTTATAATGGCAGTTTTTTAAGTTAAAGTGTCAGTAAATTTGTATTGGCATTTCGCTTGCAATCAAGTATAAAAAAATAAAAATATGTTTGATCCAATATTATTAGTTATCAGTTTAGTATTCATGGGCATTGGTATGCTTGTGAGTAGTCGTTTAAAAAATAAATTTGCTACATATTCGCAAGAAAGATTAAGTAGTGGTTTAACAGGTAAAGATGTAGCGCAAAAAATGTTGCGCGATAATGGCATTTACGATGTGAATGTTGTTTCAGTTGAAGGGCAATTAACCGACCATTACAATCCTGCCGACAAAACCGTAAATTTAAGTCATGATGTGTACTACGGACAACATGTTGCTGCAGCTGCCGTGGCGGCTCATGAATGCGGACATGCTGTGCAACATGCAACAGCTTATCAATGGTTAACCATGAGAAGTAAATTAGTTCCTGCAGTACAAATTAGTTCAACCATCATGAACTTTTTAACTTTAGGCTTAGCATTTGTAGCATATATGATTCCTAATTTAACCAACAGCATGTTATTGTTGTTTATTATTCTACAAAGTGTAATTACGTTATTCAGTATTATTACTTTGCCGGTAGAAGTTGACGCTAGCAAACGTGCTCTAGTTTGGCTTGATAATTCAGGCATTACAAGAGGGCAAGAAAATACAGATGCTAAAGATGCCTTAACGTGGGCTGCATATACTTACTTTATTTCTGCATTAGGTTCAATTGCAACCTTAGCTTATTACATATGGAGATTTTTAGGAAACAGCAGAGAGGATTAGTCCTCCCCCTGCCCCCTCCAAAGGGGGAAATAAAAGGAAATTATTTTTTATTCATCAATTCCGTTTGAATTCGAATGGATTCCTCGTGTAATAATTGACAAATTTTTTCGATATGAGATCTTGGAATGCCTAATTTTTCAGCCCACTGAGTGCGAGTGCGCAGAATTTCCTGCCAACGTCCTAATTGAAAAATAGTTAAGTCTTGATTTTTTTTGTACTCCCCTATTTGCTCAATAATAGTCATACGCTTTTTAAGAACATTAATTAACTCATCATCCACTTCATCAATCATTTTTCTGAACTGTGTTAATCTATCAACACAATCCTGGTTTTGTGTAGATGATTGACGATATACTAAACCTTCTAATAATTCTTTTAAAGCGGTTGGCGTTAATTGCTGCTGCGCATCACTCAATGCCACAGAAGGATTAATATGAGATTCTATCATTAAGCCATTCATTCCTAAATCCAAAGCTTTTTGAGCTACATGTGGAATCAGTTCTCTATTTCCTGATATATGACTAGGATCACAAATAATAGGTAATTCAGGCAAAATTGTTTTTAGCTCAATGGCGAGTTCCCACATAGGTTTATTGCGGTATTTCGTTTTTCCAGCATAATGAAACCCTCTATGAATACCAGCCAATTTTGTAACTCCGGAATTGGAAAAACGTTCAATGGCTCCCAACCATAATTGAACATCAGCATGAATTGGATTTTTAATAAACACGGGAATATCAACTCCTTTTACAACGTCTGCAATTTCCTGAACGCTAAATGGATTTCCAGTAGTTCGTGCACCAACCCATAAAACGTCTACACCGTGTTTTAATGCGAGTTCTGTATGCTGTGCATTTGCTACTTCAACGGTTGTTTTAAAACCGTACTGTTTTTGTACTTCTTTTAGCCAAAGCAAACCAGGTTCTCCTACTCCTTCAAAGGCATTAGGTCGAGTACGAGGTTTCCAAATACCAGCTCTAAATAACTTAATGCTCTCTATTTGCGCTAATTCCTTGGCTGTTTGTAATACCTGTTCTTCTGTTTCTGCACCACAAGGTCCGGCAACAATTAATGGTTCGTTAGGATTTGTAATCCAAGTATGTAATGCTTGTATTTCCACTTTAGAGAATACAAAGTAAGCAAAAAAATGTTTGAAAATACTGTCGAAAAATAGAATTGAAAAAGTTAATACCATTTTTTAGGTATTGTAGTGATAATCAAAATTCAACAAGTTTGAATTATGAATGATGATTTTAAATTCGAAAAAACAATGCAATTAAACTTTAATTGCTCATTGCTTCCTATTATAGATTCCTTTAAAAAGAAAAAGGATTGTTGTAAAGAATTTAAAAAGGGAGATCGTTGTAAAAAATGTCCGGGAAAGAAAAAATAATTATCGACAATACGCAGAAAGAGGTTGTTGAGCAGCATTAAATCCTAAGTCAACAGCTCTTTTTAAATCAGTACAAGGATTTTGGTTCATATTCACTTTTACAACTCCTTTCCAATAATAAGCTTCTGCATAATTTGAGTCTATATTTGTACAAGCATCTAAATCTTGTAAACACTTTTGATATTGCTGCATTTTACCGTAAACAATAGCACGTCGCATAAAATACAAGGGATTTTCAGTATTTGAAGCAATCACTTTATTATAATATGTCAAGGATTTATCTAGTTGATTTAAATCATCATAACAATTCGCTAATACATAATTTGCCTTAGGATTATTGGGGTCTTGTTTTAAAGCTGATTCCGCATCATTAATTGCTTTAGAAAAATCCTTTAATAAGTAATAGGCGTTGGCTCTTGCAACATAAGCTTTCAAATACTGCTTCAAAGCAATAGCTTTATCAAAGTCGCGAATCGCATTTTTTATTCTATCCGTTTGAGCATATAATAAACCACGATTATAATAACCTTTGTAATATTCCGTATTTTCATTAATGGCAGCATTTAAGTAGCGAAGAGACATATCATAATTTTTATTCAGCATGTATTCTGCACCTAAACTATTTAAAGCAACAAATGAATGTGGGTATTTTTTAATGATATCAGAATACAATGAAATACTGTTCTTCCAAACACTGGCTCTAATAAACGTTAAGCTTCCAAAAACAAGTACTAAGGCAATGCCTGTAATTTTTAATTGCTTTTCTTTTAACGGAATAATTGATAATAAAGCCATGCAAATGCCTATAATTGGCAAATACATATATCTATCAGCTGTTAACACTTCTCCAAAAGGAATGAACTGTAGCACCAATAATAGGTTGATGATGAAAAATGATATACCAAAGAAAATAATTTTAGAAGACGATTTATAAAGTTTGTATAAACCAAATGCTAATAGAACAATTACAATATAACCAGCAATAATGCTTACCACTTTATCTTGAGGATAGGGATAAATTACCGATAAATTTATAGGAATAAAGAATTTATAAATGTATTGCAGTATTGCATAGCCTGCATAACCAATACGTTCATGGATAGCATAAGCATGACTTTGATTGATAAATTTATCCTCTGTTCTTGTGTAAATGGTTGCTACACCTAAAATAACTGCTACAATAATAAATGGAATTTTATTTACTACAATAGATTTTAAATCTGTTTTCTGTTTCAATAAATAATCCAAAAGTGGTAACACTAATGGAAAACAAATAGCAGAAGGTTTACTTAAAACAGATAAAATAAAAAATAGTAAAGCATAAAAATAATGCTTTTTAATACCATCAATAATAAACTTGGAATAATAAATTAATCCTAATAAAAAGAAAACGCTATACACTAAGTTGTTTTTTGCCGATACCCATGCCACAGTTTCAACCTGCAAAGGATGAAAACAAAAAATGAGTGTGCATATCAATGCTTTCAAATTGTCTTTTAAAACAAGTTCTGCAAACTTATATACTAATACACCGTTAAGTAGGTGAAACAACAAACTCATTGAATGATGACCCGCTGCATGACCATGAAAAATTAACCAATCGATGGCAAATCCAATCATCGTAATTGGAGCATAGTTTCCTACATAGTAATTAGTGAAAAATGCTTTAATGTCGAAATCATGAACATGTTTATTGTTCAACACTACATCTCCATCATCCCAGCTAATAAAGTTGGCAGAGAACAATTTAAAGTATGCCGCCACTATTAACATACTCAATACAAGAGCATACATCATAGTTGGCTTAAAAGCTATATTTTTTGTGGTCGTTTTCAATTAAACAAATTTAATATTTGTTACTAAACAAACGAACTAAATCTTAAATTTACATCGTGCCACAATTATCTGTAGTTATCATCACTTTTAACGAGGAAAAAAACATTGCTCGTTGCTTGGAATCTGTTAAGGAGATTGCCGATGAAATTGTTGTGCTTGATTCTTTTAGTAAAGATAGAACAAAAGAAATCTGCTTATCATTTGGAGTAAAGTTCTATGAGCATGCCTTTGATGGACATATTCAACAAAAAAACAGAGCCATTACTTATGCATCAAATCCACATATTTTATCTTTAGATGCGGATGAAGCTTTGGATGAAACACTTAAGAAATCAATTTTAGAGATTAAGAACAATTGGACACATGATGGTTATTACATGAATCGTTTAACTAACTATTGTGGCCATTGGGTAAGACATTGCAATTGGTATCCGGATACTAAAATGCGTTTGTGGGATAGCCGAAAAGGTTCCTGGACAGGCATTAATCCTCACGATAAATATGAATTAAAAGATGGGGATAAAAACACCAAACATATTAAAGGCGATATTTTACACTATAGTTATTATACTTTAGAAGATCATTATAAGCAGGTAGAATATTTTACTAATATCGCCTCTAAGGCATTTGTTGAAGCTGGTAAGAAAGCGCCTTTTTATAAATTAATAGCAAACCCTATTGCAAAATTTATTGATCATTATTTATTGCATTTGGGTTTTTTAGATGGCAAAGCAGGATATTTAATTTCTAAAATATCGGCTTATGCTACCTACTTGAAATACAAAAAAATCAGAGACATTTACAAACAACAAGAGCTTGCAAAATAATCCTGTTATAATCATTAGCCGCACCGATAGTATTGGTGATGTGGTATTAACTTTACCCATGGCTGGTATTATCAAACAGTTTTTACCACAAAGCAGACTAATTTTTTTAGGAAGAAATTACACCAAAGATGTGATTGGATTATCAGAACATGTGGATGAGTTTGTAAGTTATGATGATGTTTTGAAACTGAATGATTCTGATAAAGTTGAGATCTTTAAAAAATTAAACGCAACTCATATCATTCATGTTTTTCCTGTAAAAGAAATTGCTCATTTAGCAAAGAAAGCAGGAATTAAAAACCGAATTGGTACTACAAATCGCTTGTGGCATTGGTTTACATGTAATATTAAAATTTCATTATCCCGTAAAAATTCTGACTTACATGAAGCGCAATTAAACACTAAGCTATTAGTCCCATTAGGCATTACCAAAGAATTTGGTTTAGAAGAATTAGTGTCTGCTTATGGTTTTACAAAAGTTCCTACATTAGAAAAAATTCATCTAGATGTCATAGATAAAACTAAAACGACTATTATACTTCACCCAAAATCTAAAGGGAGTGCACGCGAATGGGGTTTAGATAATTTTTCAAATCTCATTACGCAATTAGATAAAACAAAGCATCAAATTTTTATTAGTGGCACTGCACAAGAAGGAGAATTAGTTAAAGATTTAATTTCAAAACATCCTGAAGTAATTAATTTAACCGGTAAATTATCTCTACAACAATTTATTGCTTTTATTAATCAATGTGATGTATTGATAGCTGCTAGCACCGGACCTTTGCATATTGCCGCTGCCCTTGGTAAAAAAGCCATTGGGTTATTTGCGCCTATGCGTCCTATTCATCCAGGCAGATGGAAACCAATAGGTAAGCAAGCCAACTATTTAGTGCTTAATAAAGATTGTAGCGATTGCAGAAAAACCATGAATTGCCATTGTATTAGAGAAATTAAAACAATGGAAGTGATAAAAATGATAGAGAAATAATGAGCAGTTTACAAAATAAAGTGATTTGGATTACAGGAGCATCCTCAGGTATTGGAGAAGCATTAGTGTATGAATGCGCAAAACAAAATGCAAAAATTATTTTATCGGCTCGTAGAGAGAGTGAATTAGTAAGAGTAGCAAAAGCTGCCAATTTAAATGCTTCTAACTCACTCATATTACCTTTTGATTTATCTGATACTTCTCAAGTAAAAGAATTAGCTCAACAAGTTGTATCAACTTTTGGACGTATTGATATTTTAATAAACAACGGCGGACAAAGCCAACGTGCCGAAGCGATTGATACACCATCCGAAACAGAGAGAACCTTATTTGAAATCAATTATTTTAGTGCGGTTAATTTATCCAAAGCGGTTTTACCATTTATGCTAAAAAACAAAAGCGGTAAAATTGTGGTGATTAGCAGTATTGCAGGTAAGTTTGGTTTTTATTTACGCTCGTCATACTCGGCAGCCAAACATGCTTTACATGGTTACTTTGAAAGCTTACGATTAGAAGTAGAAAACAAAGGCCTGAGTGTATTATTAGTTTGCCCTGGTAAAGTAAAAACAAACGTATCATTAAACGCCATTTCTTCATCAGGCGATACTCATAATAAAATGGATGAGAGTCATGAAAACGCCATGAGTGCGCAAGAATGTTCTCAACAAATTATTGCTGGAATTTTAAATGATCAAGAAGAGATTTTAATTGGCGGTAAAGAATTGTTAGCTGTAAAAATAAAACGCTTTTTCCCAAAGTTGTTTGGGAGGATAATTAGGAAGCAGAGCCCTTATTAGTTTTTACATTTAGTTTAGAATATATTAGCGCATTAACATATCGCTCCTACGGAGCTACTATTATATGCATAAACTATGTTATTACAAACATCATGCTCCTACGGAGCAAAATATAATTAGCCTCAGAGAGGCGATATGTTTGTAATAATAACCAATGTGGACAGCTTCAAGCTCCGTAGGAGCGACATGTTTCATAAACTATAGTTTGAACTAAAAAAGCTATTGCTTTACAATCTTTTTAATTACGCTCATTCCATTAGCTAAACTAATTTTTACGAAATAAACTCCGTTAGTTGCATCTATATTAAATTTAGTAGATGTATTTACTATTTGATGTTTGTTTTGATAAACTAATTTCCCGCTAATATCAGTTACTGATATATCTGCTTCTCCATTTTTAATATTATTCCATTTTAAATTTACAGTTCCTGAACTTGGGTTAGGACATGCCTTTACACTATTCTGTAGTTTATCATACTCATCCACTTTTACAGGGCTCAATACAATCACATTAACTGTATGATTATAAACGACACTATTAAATGTTTCTGTAGCTTGATAGCTAGTATTTACAGTTGGTTTTACATAAATACCCGGTGCATTTTTTATAAAATTACTACTCATATCAAACCAATCTATATTTAAACCGGTAATTGCCGGACCTATCAATACACTATCTCCTAAATAAATAGTGGTATCTCTGTATTGCCATTGGGGGATTGTAATATTAGTCAATGATACATCGTCAATTAAATAGTATGCGGCACATGAAGAGCTATTGCCAGGAACATTTGAAAATGTTGTTAATGCATCATTTTTGAAATTTCCGATTGTTAGATAATTTTCTCCACCTGATGCCTGATATATAGAAGAAATTCTCACCCAATTAAGAGTGTCTATTATAATATCATTATTAAATTTTATAACTTGAGGATTGCCTGATATCAGGCCATTTACATCTGCAGTAAATGTGGAATTAGCTGATAATAAACATGAAATATTATTACAAGCAAAATTTGACCAGTTTGCTCTGTTTATATAATATTCAACCAAATAAAAACTATTTACCACTAACGGCGCTGTTAATTGACTTTGAACATATTCCCTTACATTACTAAATACATTGCAAAAAGCCCAAATGCCAACCATTGCATTACCTGTTTTTGCATATTGAAATCCTAATCCCACACTCGGTACTCCCAAAGAAGGAGAACACGCGTTTAAGTAATCAGGAGTTCCAGTAGATGGGTTATACCAATTTGTGCATAAGGTTAATTGTCCACTAGCATTTGGACAAGAAGTATAGTTTTCAAAACTTCCATTTGGCACTAAATTTTGAGCTTTGTTTTTAGATACAAAACAACAAACAAAACACAGTATAAAAGCAAATTGCTTCATTAAGTGAATTTACAAAAAATAATGATTGAATTAGGATATGGTATTTGAAAAACCATAGCCCTTCTCTTTAATAGCAGGAATCAAAGTCTCCAATAATTCAGGCATAAAATCTAAACGATCGTGCAATAAAATGATAGCGCCTGGTTTTAATTGCGACAATACACGTTGTTTTATTTTCTCAACGTCTTTGATAGACGTATCATAACTGCGCACATTCCAGCCAATAGATTGTAAGTTTAGTTGTTTTAAAGCTTTTGCAATATTAGGATTTGTTACACCATAAGGTGGACGAAACAATTTAGTATTTGGTTGATATTGCTCAATTAATTTTTCACATGACGCAAAATCTTCAGCCACTTTTTTAGTTGACCATAAGTCAATAAAATTATGATGAGAAAAGCTATGGTTTCCAATTTGATGTCCATCAGCTACTATTTCTTTTAAGATGGCTTCATTGCCTTGTATGTTTTTTCCGATAACAAAAAATACAGCTTTTACATTATGTTTTTTCAAAATCTCTAAAACCTTTATAGTATTGGTATGTGGACCATCATCAAAAGTTAATAGAACTTTTTTTTCGTTTGTGTTTAAACTATTAATAGAGGTTAAATGAAAATTTAATCCAATAAAATACGCACCACAAAATTGAATGATAGCAAATAGTTTAATCCAGATAATTAAATACCAAAAACTTAATTGAAATGAAGATTGAAATATAAAGAAGGTTATTAAACCTAAAACAAATACAATGGTTGTTGGCCAAAATTTTAGCATTGTGATAACAATGTAAACGAGTAATTAATACCTAAGTACTGATTAATAATTAAGACATGTTTTATTTTAGAAGGTGCTTTATCAGAAATTGCTAATACTTTAGGGAGCTTTTGCTTTTCAATTAATTTGGTAGCTGTCCACATTGCAAAGGCAGAAGCTGTGTGATACTCTCCGCACAAATGCTTATAGCATGCTGCTATCGATTCTTTTTCAATGCTTGGTAATAACTCTTGTAATTTAGCATCAAAATTAACATCGTCACTAAAACCCATTAAGGTCACATCTATATCTGCTAATGTTAAGTTATGTAGTTTTAAAAAGCTGTTTAGTTTATTTAAAATCTCTTCAGATGATTTAGGCTTATATAAAGTTTGAATGCCATCTACACTTGCTAAACTCTTATCTGTTTTAGTTTTATTTAAAACAAAAAAAGCAGTTCCCTCACTCATTTGAATGCCCGGAGTTGTTGATTTCCAAATTGGAGTAGAGCTAAGTTCTTGAAACTTATGAGCTCTTCTATTTAAAACCACAAAATTCGGAGTATGTTCTTCTACGCCGCCAACTAAAATAGTTTCTTTTCCTTCTTCTAACAGCATCAAGGCATCTTGTATAGTACTTTCAAAAGAAAAACCTCTATGCACATAGGTAAAATTATAATCATGACATTTCATGATTAAGGCAATTTGAGAACCTACGGTGTTATGTGTTGATTGGATAAAAGAAGTTGGCGTTAAAAACTGCTCGTCGTTATTTAAAATCGCTAATAAAAAACGTTCACTGTCTTCAAAACAACCTAAACCTGTTCCGGTAATAATCGCATCTACTTTTTCTATGCCCGCTTGTTGTATAGCAATATTACCAGCCGCAACGCCCATCTTAATAGCGCGTCCCATGCGGCGTAATAAATTAGGAGCAATAAATTCTTTATATGATGGTTCTAAAGCATCAAAATAATCTCCTTTGGCAGGATTAATGGTGTCAAAAAACCACTCACTATCAATTGAGTTTTGTGGTGAGATGCAACCAGTTCCGTTTATGTATGCCTTAGTCAAAATATTATGCTTTCTTAAAAATTAAAGATGAACAGTTTCCACCAAAACCAAAAGAGTTTGATAGGATAGTATTTAAAGGTGTGTTTACCAATGTTGTTTCAGGAACTAATCCTGTTTCAGCAATAGGAGTTGTAAAATTCAAATTTGGGAATATCATATTGTTTTGTAATGATAATACCGATATAACGGCTTCGATACTTGCCGCTGCTGCTAAAGTATGGCCTGTAAATGCTTTTGTTGAACTAAACTTTGGCACTTGATTTCCAAATACCGCTTTAGTTGCAAAGCTTTCAGATAAATCATTGTTTGGTGTACCGGTACCGTGCATATTGATATAATCAATTTGCGAAGGAGTTAAACCACTCATGGCAAATGCTTGTTGTATTGCCAATGTTGCACCATAACCTTCGGGAGAAGAAGCAGTTTGGTGATAGGCATCATTTGCGTTGGCATAACCAACAACTTCAGCTAAAGCTTTTCCTTTTCTTAAATTCAAAGCATTTTCACCTTCAATAACTAAAAAGGCAGCGCCTTCCCCTAAGTTTAATCCTTTACGGTTTTCGTCAAATGGTTTACACCATTCTCTGTCTAAAATCATTAAGGTATTAAATCCGTTGAAAGTAAATTTTGATAAAGCATCTACGCCACCAACAACAACTCTATCTAGTTGCCCGTGCTTAATCATTCTGCAACCAAGCATAATAGCATTTGCAGCAGATGAACAAGCTGTTGAAATAGTAGTCACGTAATCTACGTTTCCTAAATAGTCTGCAATTCGCTCCGTGCTATCTCCACAGTCATGTGTGTCTAAGACGTTTAAGTGATCGTCTTTTTCAAACATCTCTTTGTAGTACAATTCAGTTTTTCCCATTCCTGCTACAGTTGTAGAAGAAATAACTCCTGTACGCATACCATCCTTTGGGTCAATACCAGAGTTGATAACAGCCTCTTTGGCTGCAAGCATAGCGATATAAGAATTACGGTTTAATGCAGGATTATTGTCTTTAACTAAATCCGCTAAATCAGAATTAGATAATTTAATTTCACCCGCTAAAAACTCATCTTTGTAACGAGTTGTTAAGTGGTTTATTTTACCTATTCCTGTTTTAGATTGAGATAAAGACAAAAATGATTCGGGCACATTGTTTCCAATTGCCGATATCATTCCTAATCCGGTAATATAAACTCGTTGAGACAATTTTTAAGATTTTCCTTGAGACTTAATGTATTCTGCCATAGTTCTTAAAGATTGGAAAATTGCTTTTCCATCTTTTGGATCTTGGATTTTAATACCGTAGTGTTTTTCTAACAATACAATTAACTCTAAAGCATCAATAGAATCTAAACCTAAACCATCTCCAAATAATGGAGAATCAGGATTGATTTCTTCTGGTTTTACTTCAGCTAAATTTAACTGTTCAATAATTTGTCCTTTTAATTTTTCGATTAATGCGTCCATTTGGTTTGATTATATATTGTTATAACACTAGATTTATTAAGAGGTTTAAAAATAGCATTTTTATTTGTATCTTTTTGTTTTTCAGCTAAAAAAATGAAAGCTTCAAAGTTGGCGCCATCCACCTCCACCCAGCCAACAATAGCAGCCTCTGTGCTGCTTTGCATCAGTGATTCGGTATAATTTACCAATAATTCTGCATCTAATTGCTCTGACACAAAAAAGGCATTTTCTCCGGTTATCTTATGTTTAATGGCTAATTCGCCTATGGTAATATTTGGAAGGGTATAAACAAATACTGCCGGTGAAGGAAAGTAATTTGATTTATCGTTGATAGAGTGTTGATGTGCCCTGTCTGTCTCTAAACTTGATGCTGAATTTGATAACACGATAGCAATTTGAGATAAATCATGGTCGGTTAAGAAAGTTGATCCTTTCAAAGCAAATTCAGTACACAAAAACCCCAGCTTACATTGCGCATCCATTTTATGAAACTTCGGATAGCTTACGCCTAACGCTTTGTATGTCTCTGATAAAAACTCAACTACACTTAACGACATATCAGATTGAAATACAATCTCACCATTCACGGAAACTTGATTGTTTTTTATATGCGCGTATAATGTTATTGCGTTCATTGTTTATTGTTTTGTTTAGTAACCCCAGACTTAAGTCTGGGGTTACTGAAGTATTATTTAAAAAGGGCTTTAGCCCTGATCTTCAAATTTATATGTTTTAATGAAGTTTTCATACTCTTCATTAAAACTCGTTTTTTTATGATGTTCCTCTTGATTATTTATATAATTTCTGACATTTTTCAGCATAGATTCACTAACAGAAGATGCGTAATATTCATCAGCCCATTCAAATTTACTCGAAGTAATATTATTTTTATTAATCCAGAATGCCGCTTCACCTTTAATTAGTTGCATTGCTTTCGCAATACTCATATCTGCATTTAATCCTATTAAACAATGAAGATGCTCTGTATGTCCATTTATACAATCGATAAAAATTTCCTTTGTTTTAGCATTCTGTTTAATATGACTAATTACATTAGGTTTGATTTCTTTTGTAAAATAAGGGAATCTGTTTTTTGTGCCAAAAACTACGTGTATCCAAATTCTTACAAAAGCCATATTTATTTGTTTTCAGGGCTAAAGCCCTTATATTGTTTCTTTTTTGTTCCACCAGACTGAAGTCTGGTGTTATTTATTCCTCACTCGTGTTTATATTTTTTAAATAAAGCAGCTGCATTGCAACCACCAAATCCAGAAGCTGTTTTAATAAACGAAGTAAAGTTTTTATCTTGATGTGATTCAATCATCGTGACATTTCCAGTCACACCTTTGGCTTCAAATCCTTCAGATTTTATTAAACGTTGATGCTGCATAGATTCTAAAGATAATATGGTTTCTAAAACACCGGCAGCACCAAGTGTGTGTCCGTAATAACCTTTCAAACTATTTACAGGAATTGTATTTAAACCTGCTCTATCAAATGCAATAGATTCCATTTCGTCATTAAATGGTGTTGCAGTGCCGTGAGCTGAAATAAAACCAATATCTGTTGTGCTATTATTTTTTAAAGTTTCTGTTAGGCATTGAAATAAACCATCTCCGGTGCGCGAAGGACCAGAAATATGATTAGCATCATTTGCAGAAGCGCCACTTACTAACTGAGTGTTGTAAGGAGTAGCTAATCCTTTTTGATTTGTGATTAATATAGTAGAAACTGCTTCGCCTAAATTAATACCAACTCTATTGGCATCAAATGGCTTACTTGGTTCGCTACTTAAGGCGTTAAACGATTTGAAACCACTAATTGTAAACTCCGATAAAATATCGCCTCCACACACTAACACATTATCATAAGCACCTTGTTCAATAAAACGTTTTGCAATGATAATAGCTAGAATGCCGGAAATACAAGCGTTTGATAACACAACGGGTGTATGTGCTAATTGAAAATAAGATTGCAAATGTTTAGCAAAGACTGATAAGTAAGCTCTTTTTGAATCTATTCCTTTATATCTATCATCCTGAGCGTAGTCGAAGGACAGTATGTCAATATTGCCTTTAGTAGTAGAATAAATTAAAAGTGTGCGATTATCTCTGGGATTAATGCCACTTTGATTGATAACATCTTGAATAGATAAAATACTTAACTGCTCTAGTTTTGTATGTGTGTCTGCATTTTTAATTTGAGAAAGATGCTCTTGAATTTTATCATCGCTAATTTTTGCGACACAAAATTCATCTTGCGAAAAAGGTAGCTTTATTTTTTTTACTCCAATAATTGAATTAGTAACCGCTTGATAATTTTCTTGAGTAGAAAATCCCAATGGACTAATAATATTATTGTAAGATGTAAAAATCATTTTTGTGCTAAAAATTCATCCTTTAAATGTAATAAACAAGTATTACAAACACAATTAGAATAACGTTTTGCAATATATGATATTTCTTGTGTGCTTAACTCAATTTTTGAGCAAGCACAGGCAGCAATATTTGTGGGATTGCAAATAAATGGCTGGTTACAACGTTGGCAGGTGGTGTTTTGCATTTTTTATACTAGACCCTCTAGGTTTTTGAAACCTAGAGGGTCTCTGCGGTTAATTTAAACAAAAAAACCTCCTTGCTTTCACAAGGAGGTTTTTGAATATATATTATTCAAAAAAATTAAGCTTTAGCTGCTTTTTCCATTACTACTTTTCCTTTGTAGTAAAGTTTTCCTTCGAACCAGTGTGCACGGTGAAATAAATGTGCTTCTCCGGTTGTTGTGTCTTTAGCAATCGTCATTTCTGGAGCTTTGTATGTAGAACGACGAGAATCTCTACGTGATCTGGATAGTTTTCGTTTAGGATTAGGCATGTTATTTAATTTTAATTATTGTTAAACTTTATATTTTTTAATTTATCCCATTCAGGATTTTCACTTGGTTCTTCATCAATTTTTAATTCGTTGTATTTAGCTAAAGTCTCTTCGTCACACTCAACATCTATATCCAATTCTTCATCCTCACATGGTACTCTTCTGCTAGGAATCGCTAACTCAATATATTCATATAAGTATTGCGAAAAATTTGCTTCATCAACCCCTTCCTTAAGCACTAATATTTCATCATTACTTTCTTCAGGATTACCGTGCTTGATAACTAATTTTTCTTGACCAAAAACAGGACAATTATAATCAATCAAACAGCGGTCGCAGCTTAATTTAACAGTGCCATCAAAAGTAAACATAATATGCATCAACGTATTTTGTTTTACTAATTTAGCTTTAACCTGTATATCAGCTTTGGTTATTTCGCTTTCACTAAATTGCTCAAAGAACTTGTTATTAATATCAAACTCAAATTGGTGTTCACCTATCGATAAACCGCCAAACTGTATTTTGTACTGACTTTTACCCATAGCTTATCTCCAAAATGGACGGCAAATATACACTTTTTTTCAATCCTACCAACAAAATCACAAAAAACAATTAATTTTTAGCTTATATAAAAAGCTGTTTTTGAGTGAATTAAGCAACTACTTACTCATTACTTTTTATTAAGCATTTGGGTAAAAACCATTGTTTTTTGTAATTTTCCATCAAAATCGGCTCGTTTTTGCAAGAAACGTACTGATTTTGGCTATTTTTTTTCAATTTCCAGGCATTTCCTTTTTTTATCTGTTCAATCACAATGGTTTTTAATTCTTCTTTTGAAACTTGACAATACTTTGAACCAATTTCAAAACCCAGTTCATTATTTCTCAAATCCATCACACAAGCTAAACTATCCGCTCTTTCTCCAAACTCCTGATGTTTTTTGTAAAAAAAGTATTCATTGCCTCTCTCGTGTGCTTTGCCTAATTTCCTTAATTTCTTACTTTTCACATAACGAGATAAGTAAGCCATCGTAAATGCGTGTCTGAAAGCGTCTAACGTTCCTCCACTTTCAAACTCATCCAACTGTTTCGATTTTTTCACTTCTGTGTAAACATCCATTGCTTCTATCAAATGTTTTTGCACTTTTTTTGCTGCTATCGGATGAAAAAAGGCCCATCTATACTCATACTTAGAAATTTGATGTTGTGCATAAACAGAAGTTTCTAAGCCTATGGTTAAACATATAAATATTATATAGCTTGATTTTAACATCAGTTTGTTAGCAAGAGATTGTATTAAAACGCAAAGTTAATCAATCCTTTTTATTATCTTTGAAAGTGATGGACTTTAAGAATGACATAGCAAAACGCTTTTTTAGCAAGCAGGATATTGGCGGAACAGAGAGCATTAATGATTTGCGTGATAAGGAATTTAGCGGAAAAACATTAACAGCTGAAGAGAAATTTGCATTAGCTAATTTTGACAGATACCGCTTAAATATCTTGAATTCTCAAGAAAACGAGGAACAATTTCATTTACATTACCGCCAAATACAAGTAATATCAAACCTTGGCGACTGGAGAGAGTTTTTGAAAGACGAATACAGTAAGTAATTTTAACAAAATTCTATCTAAATATTACCCAAAAGTGCTTCCTAAAATGAAGCACTTTTTTATTTTTATATTAATAATAAATTTACCTTTGCAATACATACAAAATGTAGTATTTAAAAGGATTATTAACTCTAAACATATTTAACATGTACGCAAAAACATTAGGCCAGTTTATCATCGAAAAACAAAACGATTTCCCATTTGCTAAAGGAGAATTATCTCGTTTATTACGTGATATTGGTATCGCTGCAAAAATCGTAAATCGTGAGGTAACAAAAGCCGGCTTAGTGGAAATTCTTGGTGAAACAGGAGATACAAACGTACAGGGAGAAAGAGTTAAAAAACTAGATGTGTTTGCAAATGACCAGTTTATTGCTGCATTAAAAGCAGGTGGAGAGTGTTGTGCTATTGCCAGCGAAGAAAACGAAGACATTATTCCTATTGATTCTGAGATTTCAAAAAATGCACGTTATGTGGTGGCCATGGATCCATTAGATGGTTCATCTAATATTGATGTAAACGTTTCTATCGGAACAATCTTTTCCATTTACCGCAGAGTAAGTTTAAATGGTCCGGGTACTCACGAAGATTTTATGCAACGTGGTACAGAGCAAGTAGCTGCCGGTTATATCATCTATGGTTCATCAGCTATGTTGGTTTACACAACAGGTAAAGGTGTTAATGGATTTACATTAGACCCAAGTATTGGTGAGTTCTGTTTATCTCACCCAAATATGCAAATGCCAAAAGAAGGGAAAACCTATTCTATCAACGAAGGAAACTATTTACACTTTCCTGATGGCGTAAAAAAATACATTAAGTATTGTCAAGAAGAAGACAAAGCTACTAATCGTCCATATTCTAGCCGTTATATTGGTTCGGGTGTAGCAGATATTCACCGTAACTTAATTACAGGTGGTATTTATATTTACCCAACAACTACTAAATCTCCAAAAGGGAAATTACGTTTATTATACGAATGTAATCCATTAGCTTTTATTATTGAACAAGCGGGTGGTACTGCAACTGACGGATACAAGCGCATTATGGAATTAGACATTAATGAACTTCACCAACGCACTCCATTATTTTTAGGTTCAACGGAAATGATGAAAACTGCAATGGACTTTATGGAGAAATACAAAGAAGCTTCTGTTTAGTTTTAAGTTAAACATCAATTTCATTTTTTGGTTATTATTTAGTACTTTAGGGTTTTAATGGAAGATTTAACCATACCCGAAAGTTTAATAAAGAAAGAATTTACAAAAGCAACTGAGAAAGCTCATATTATTGCTTGCTGGGTAGGTATTATATTAAACTTAGGTTGGTTTGCCAGCGATTATATTGTATTACCAGAATACTGGATTCCTTTTTTAGCTTTTAGATTTGTAGTTTCATTCACTACATTTTTAGCAGTTATTTTAAGACATAAACTAGGCATTAGTATTTTTACCTGCACCTTTATTATTGTATTAGGTATCTCTGTTCAAAATGCCTATATGTGGAGTGTAATGGATATAAGCCACCTACAAAAACATGCTTTTGCTTATATTGCGATGTTTATTGGAGTTGGCATGTTGGTGTTGTGGGAATTCTGGTTATCAATAATATTGATGTTGGTAACTATAGTAAGTAATATTTTTTTCTATGTATTAAACAGCAAACTGAGCATTGAAGAGTTTATGGTGAATGGAGGTATGCTTACATTTACTGTAGCGATTTTCTGTATGTTTATGATTAGGAATAGATACCGACTAACCTACAAAGAATTGGTGAGCCGCTTAGAACTTGAAAAATCGAAACAATTAATTGAACAACAGAAAGAAGAAGTTGATGAAAAGAATCAGGAAATTATAAGCAGTTTGCGTTACGCTAAACGTTTGCAAGAAGCACTATTGCCCCCAAAAAATTTATTGGAAAGTTTTTTTAAGGACAACTATTTTATTTTATATCAACCTCGTGATATTGTATCAGGTGATTTTTATTGGGCAAGAAAAATAAAAACAACTCCAAGAGAAGGAAAGCCAAAAGAATTTTTGTTATTAGCAGTAGCAGATTGTACGGGGCATGGTGTTCCGGGTGCTTTCATGAGTTTATTAGGTTCAAATTTTTTACATCAAAGTGCTACAGAAAGAGATGTGAATACACCTGCGCAAGCTTTAGATTTTTTAAATCAAAAAATTATTACCACACTAAACCATGGTTACGGCGAAGAAAAAATCAGAGATGGTATGGATATTTCTTTTATCGCCATTGATACAGAAACAAAACAGTTAGCATACTCCGGCGCCAATAATCCGGCTTATGTGCTAAGGAATAAAACATTAGAAACCTTAAAAGCAACTAAGCAAGCCATTGGCAACATGAATGATGAGGTAATCCCTTTTGACAATGTTACCACACAGTTGCAAGATGGAGATTGTGTGTATTTATTTACAGATGGTTATGCCGACCAGTTTGGCGGACCAAAAGGAAAAAAATTAATGCGTAAACAATTTGAAGAAGTTCTAATAGCGAATTCTGATAAAACTATGCGTGAGCAAAAACTAGCTTTAGAAAACACCTACAATAACTGGAAAGGTAGTTTAGATCAAGTGGATGACGTGTGTGTGATTGGGATTAGGGTTTAGGTGCTTTATATTTTACTAGGATTTTAGGTGCATGCTTAACTAAAACTATAGTCTGTCATAACACGTATTCCAAGAATGCCTGTTTTGAAAGTGTATGTTATTTTATAACCGCCCTTTATATTTTCTTCGCTTACGAAAACTCTAATACCATAGTAATTATCATAAGCATTATTTTGTAAAGTGATTTCTGTACTATTTTGACTATAACTTCTATATCCTATTCTTGAAAAAACTATTTGACTATTTCTTTGGTAAAAGTAGGTTTCTTGTTTCGGATTGAAACTAATGAAATAATTTAAAACCAAAATTGTATTTAGGACAAGTGGAGTTATAGTAAATGATTTTAGTTCAGGATTCTTAACTCTTTTAATTTTAAAGACAATAAATAGAATAATTGGTAGTAATAGATATGTAATAATAATAAAAGTTGTTGGAATCAGTGTCTGATACGCGAAGCAAAAAAATAGAATAAGATTTATAACAATTGAAAGCAATATAATTACAGCAGTATTGAACTTTTGTTCCTCAACATCAATCCCATTGTCATTATACACTACTATTTTTCTTGGTCGTTTTCTAGTCATAAGCTTGCGCCTAACTTTCTTATATTCATAACTTTCTTAAGCATATCTCGTTAATTATACAAGATTTCCTTATGTTTTATAAGTAAATATACAAATTCAAAAACAAAAAAGCCATCTACTCGTCAGCCTCTGGCTTTTATTAAACTATATGATGTCATATCAATTCCTTACATAAAAAATAATTAAAGAATAAATAGAAATTATGTAATTTCGATATGGTTAAATATTCGTATATGAAAACACTAATTATAAAACGATTTTTTTTGTCCTTAACGATCTTCGTATTCATACTTTCGTCTTGCGTTAAGAAAGTGGTTTCTGAAGGAACTGTATATTCTAAAAAAGGCACAGGAAATACACCAGTCCCCAATGTAGCAGTATATATACGCCAATTCACCAGTGGCTCTGATGAACCATTGCCAGGTGTATTTACAGCAACAACAGATGAAAATGGACATTTTAGAATTTTTGAAAGGGCTGTAAGTAAAAATCGCTCGTTTTCAATAAATTGTGATTGCAATGAAGGCCTCTATTGGGAAAGAAATTTGAGTAGAGAAGATTTGGAACATTATAACATTCATTTAAAATAAAAAAGCCATCTACTCGTCAGCAAATGGCTTTATATAGCTTTATGTAATGTTATTACATCGAAGCGTAATCGGTTGTTTTTATAACAGCGCCTGTTTCATCCCATTGAGTCCAGGTTCCAACTTTTTCTCCGTCTTTATATTCCATTTGAAATTGCTTATTTCCTTTATCATCATATACCATCCAAGTACCATCTTTTTTATCATTTTTATAACGAGCCTCTGCAATGGTTGCGCCTGTAATGTTGTATCGAGTCCATAAACCAAACTTTAAATTATTTTCATACTGCCCTACTTCCATTTTTTGACCGTTCTCAAAATACTTCACCATCTCTCCATCTAATTTACCGTCTTTTATATTTAACTCTTCTTTAACGGCTCCGCTAGCATAATACAAGGTATGCTTACCCGAATAAGCAACTTGATTTTTAGTGTATGTTCCATTATCAAAACTAATGTCTTGCGAAAATGCAGTACTTGTTAAGAATAAACCAGCTAAAAGAATTAAATTTTTCATGATAAAAGGTATTAAATTGTGAGACCTGTGAAATCTGTAATTGATTTCTAGTACAATTATACCTATAAAGAAATTATTTGTTACAATAGTAACAAAAACTTAACCTTAACTTTACATTAGAAATTAGCTATTCAGATTCTAAATTGATTTGCAGATTTGCTGCATTTGCCTGAATTTCTTTTAGATTAAGGGTTTTAGAAGAATAGCCTACCTGAGAAAGCTCTAATGTTAAATTTTCGTTGGCGTTTACTTCCAAATAAATAAAGAAGTTTCCATCCAAATCAGAATAGAAGGTTTTTTCGCAATTTGAACAAGAGATTTTTACACCTGCTAAATTTTCGTTGTTTTTAAAATCAATTACTTTACCACTTAATAGGATTGCTCTGGTATTAGTTGCTTTTGGTTTCTCGCCAGCAAAGCCTAAAACACAAACAAATACGGTTAAGATTATAATTAAAACAATTTCCTTTTTCATGCCACAAAGTAAACCCACCAGCTTAAACTTAAGTTCATGTTAATGTTACCAGAATGTTAAACTTTACACTAAATTTGTTCTATGAAATAGCCGTGTTTACCAAAACACACCACAAATAGCTAAACTGGCTATACCATATGACCATTAAAAAATAATTTAGACATATGAAAACAGCCATCATTATTGGAGCAAGCGGCCTCACCGGTAAAGCTTTATTATATCAGTTGTTGCAAGACGATTCATTTAATCGAGTAATTGTTTTTGTTCGTAAAGAATTGACGATAGCACACGCAAAACTAACTCAGCATGCTATTGATTTTAATAACTTGAGCTCTTACAAGGATTTGATAAAAGGCGATGTGGTATTTTGTTGTATGGGAACAACCATAAAAACAGCCGGTTCGCAGGAAGCATTTAAAAAAGTAGATTTCGCCTACCCGATTCAATTTGCAAAGCTGGCTAAAGAAAATAATGTTCCTGTGTTTTGTTTGCAAAGTTCATTAGGAGCAGATGCAAAATCCAATAATTTTTATTTAAAAACAAAAGGCGAAACCGAAGATGCTATTAAGTCTTTAAATTTTCAGTCCTTTGCTACTTTCAGGCCATCAATGTTACTGGGTGATAGAACAGAATTTAGACTAGGAGAAAAAATTGGAAAGGTTGTTATGCAGGCTCTTTCGTTTGCCTTTATAGGGAAATTAAAGCGCTACAAAGCTATTCATGTTAAACAAGTGGCAAGTGCCATGATTAAACATGCAAAGTCAGGCATGGTAGGAAACGTAATAGTAGAAAATGAAGCGATGCTTTAATTAGTGAATTCCAGTACTAATACTTTCGCGTTTCATTGGGTTAATTGTGAGCACAGGTACGTTACTTGTTTCTACAATTTTAATAGATAAATCACCTGCCAACATTTCGCCAATTGATAAATCTTTTTTGTTCATGATCACAATTAAATCACACTCTGAATTATTAGCGTAAGCAATTAAAGCTTCAGCAGGATTATTGGATGGAATCGATTTATTAGTACAAGCAACTCCTCTATCCTTAATATATTTTTTAACCTGATTTAAGTATGGTAATAATTCGTTTTCGTATTTCTCATCATTTGGACTAAATACGGATACAATCCTAATAGTTGCATTATAGTATTTAGCTAACTGAACAACAACACCCACTTTTTCACGGCTTTGAGCACTTAAATCAATCGGCATTAAAATATTAGCACAGCTGTTTCTGTTATCTTTAGAACGCATAGTGATAACAGGACAAGGAGCGTTTTTAATAAACTTACTCACATTGGTAACACCAATAAAACTTCTGAAACGAACCTGTGTATCTAAACCAATTACGATTAAAGCACAACCCAATTCTTCTGCTTTAGGATCAATCAATTCGTAGATATCACCTTTTAAATTTAAAAATTCAGCTTGTAATCCTGACTCTTTTTTAATCTTCTCTACAATATCTTCTAAATCTTTTTGATGCTCGTGATTGCTGTTAGGGGAAGCATGCATCACAATGATTTTTGAATGAGTAAATTTTGCTAAATTATAAGATTGCTCAATGGCAATTAATGATTGTTTTGAAAAATCGATTGGAATTAAAATGGAGCTGTTTTCTTTAATTAGCATAGTCTAAAATTTTGGGCAAAGGTAAATAAAAATCGATGAATGTCAAATAAAGACATATTAATTAACCATTAAAAGGGTTTAATGAAAATCTATTTTTTAATAAAAACGTGAATATAATTATCAATCAGTTCACTACATAAGGCATCAAACTGGGGGCGATTAATGTCACAGGTCATTTCTTCCTCATAAAAATCACCTTGATCATAATACATAATTGTAATGTACGCCTTTTCTCCAATAAACCTTCCACTCTTATCATATTGCAAAACACAGTTTGCGTATAATGAAACCATGTGTGATATAGGCAGTGTTTTAGTGTGATAACCTTTTATGATTAAATATCCTTTAGTAACAGTAAATGTATTTTTATTAAAATCGAATCGAGTGAATTTTTTCTCAAAATACATCCAAAATAAACCTGCAATAAAAAATAAAATATAAGCAGGTGGATATTTGTATCCTTCTCCCGAAAGTGATAAGGCGCCAATTACAAAAAACAAACCAGCTGCGATAACATGACCACTTTCATTTACATTGTATGATAAAGGAGAATATACTTCTCTGCTAAATGCTGATTTATTTTGTTTGATTAATTTTTCTCGACAATTTAGTTCAACCGTCCCATCATCTAAAAACGTTTGATTTAAAATGATGGATGTGTGATTAAAAAGTTCTGGAAGATTAGATTTAAACTCTAGTGGTTTTTCAAAAAACGTTTCGATTACTACACTAAAAAATTCATTAATGTTTACAGACCCGTATTTTCTAAAAATGCTTGGTAAACCTTTTCTTAGTTTATTAAATTCTTTGGCGGCACAAGCTAACCAGCGTTTAAAGTAGTGTTCGTAAAAATAATCTGTTTCATCACCGTTAACACCATTAAATCTTAATGCATGACCAAATTCATGCAAACCTAAATTTATTTTATCGTCCGGAGTCTGATTGCCTGACTGAAAGTCCTTCCAGCTAAAACACATAAAGCCGCCCAAGTTGGTTTCACCTTTATGCATTCGTCCTGTTTGTGGATTTTTATACTCAGTAGGATAAACTAATATTTGACTAAAGTGAGAATAATCCCATGTATCTAATCCAAATGTTACCTGAACTGCAGCCGCAGCAATTTGAACGCTTATTAATGGTGTAATTGTAAGGCCTTGGCGTCC
The DNA here is from genome assembly GCA_035439445.1 of Bacteroidia bacterium. Classification (GTDB taxonomy): domain Bacteria; phylum Bacteroidota; class Bacteroidia; order B-17B0; family Aurantibacillaceae; genus UBA4416. The sequence goes on along the minus strand of DAORKG010000002.1, from coordinate 14,114 downwards.
GGTAATTGATTTAGATTCAATAAATGACTCTACGCGATTAATAAATCGGGTTTTATCTGATGAATTAAGTTTTTGATAGTAAGAATGATTCTTATCTAAGAATGATTTTATATCAAAATACTCTCTAATAAAAATAAGTTTTGATTAACTAAAAATTTCAATCACATATTTAGGAACAATTCCTAATGCTAATGTAAAGATGGTTGTTAAAGCCAATAACAATACATGTGATGTTTCCATTGTAACTTCTTGCTCAGATTCCTCTTGTTTAAAATACATCGCAATAATTACTTTGAAATAATAGTAAACACCTACAGCAGAAGTTAAAATAGCTAAGATGATTAACCATTTGAAAGTAGTACCTATCATTACTGAGAAAATGAAATACTTAGCAAAGAAACCTGCTGTAATTGGAATACCGGCTAATGATAACATAGCAATCACCATACAAGCTGCCATAAATGGATGACGTTTTCCTAAACCATTAAATGCTTCGATGTTTGCATTGTCCTTTGCTTTTGATACATTGTATAATACTGTAAATGCTGCAATAGAACCTACTGAATATGCTAATGAATAATACAAGATAGCACTAACACTTGCCATTCCTCTTTGGTTAGCTAAAATAGCCATTAACATAAATGCAGCGTGGCTAATACTTGAATAAGCCAACATACGTTTTACGCTGTTTTGTGTAGCTGCTGTAATATTTGAAACAACTAATGATAAAGCAATCACTACAGCTAAAATCATACTCCAAGTTTCATTAACACCACCAAACACTACTAAGAATAAGCGCATAAACGCAGCAAAAGCAGCTGTTTTTACGATTGTACTCATTAATGCTGTAATAACAGTTGGAGAACCTTCGTAAACATCTGGTGCCCAGAAATGGAAAGGAGCAGCACTCACTTTAAATAACATGGCAATTAAAACCATTAATACACCTGCATAAAAGAAAGCAGGTAAAACACCTTGTGAATGAGAAATGAATGAACGAATTGCCATTAAATCAAAACTTCCAGTTGCACCGTAAATTAATGCAATACCAAATAATAAGAAACCAGAAGCGAATGACCCCATGATTAAATATTTGAAACCTGCCTCGTTAGATGCTAAATCTCTTTTGCGGCTAGCGGCTAATACATACATTGGAATGGATAAAATTTCAATACCTAAGAACAAGGTAGTCATGTTACTGAAGCCAGTTAACATTACAGCGCCAACTAATGCAAATAATACTAGTGCAAAATGATCGGTTACATGGTCGTGTTCAAAATAATCGTTGGCTAAAATAAACCAAAAGAAAGCGGTTACTAAAATCACTCCACTAAATGCTAATGCTACGTTATCAAAACGCATCATGTTACCAAACATTTCGATGTTGTAGTTATTATTCCACTCCATGAAATTTGTTACATAAGCTGCTAAAACTCCAATTAGTACTAATGGATACAATAGTTTTTTGAATTTAAAAATTTCGGCCAACATGGCTAAAACCCCTAATCCGCTAATTATAAAAAGACCTTTCATATTTTATGTTGTGCTTTATGAATTATGATAATCCTAATTCGAAAATTATTTTATTATTTAATGTAAGTTAAAATTGCTTTTGTTCCTTCTTCTGCTAAATCATTTAATGGTTTTGGATAAACACCAAAAGCAATTACTGCAAAACAGATAATATATAGTACCCATTTATCAGAACCTTCTAATGAACCAAATGCAATAGCTGAATCTTTTTTCTCGCCTAACATAATAGCTTGGTAACTGCGTAACATATATACAGCACCTAAAATAACTGTTAAACCAGCAAATGCAGCAACCCATGCGCCATATTGATACACACCATTAATTAATAAAAACTCACCAACGAAACCGTTAGTTAATGGTAATGCAACAGAGCCTAACATCACAATTAAAAACAAAACAGCGAAGTTGCCATTCATATTTCTGATACCACCTAATTTATCTAACTCTCGTGTACCCGTATGACGCATTAAAATATCTGCAATTAAGAACAATCCAATTACATTGACACCATGTGCTAACATTTGCATTACTGCTCCTTGTATACCTTGTTGATTAGCTGATAAAATTCCTGCAGCAATTAATCCAACGTGAGCGATAGATGAATATGCAATTAAACGTTTGTAATCTTTTTGAACAATTGCAATACAAGACGCGTAAAAAATACCAAATACAGATAAAGCGATTGCTAACCATCCCCATTCAGCTAGTGCTAAAGGAGTAACCGGCATTAACCATTTGATTAATCCAAATGTTCCCATCTTTAACATGATCCCTGATAATAACATGGTGCCTTGTGTTGGGGCATTTACGTATGTATCAGGTTGCCAAGTGTGTAAAGGGAACACCGGCATTTTAATTCCAAATGCTAAGAAAATGCACCAGAAAACTACTGATTGTTGTTGTAAGTTTAATGATTTACCTGCTTGGTATAAATCTGTTACAGCCCAAGATTTAATTCCTGTTTCAAATCCTGTGTGGTTGTATAAGTAAACTAAACCAACTAACATGAATAAAGAACCAAATAAAGTGTATACGAAGAATTTGAAAGTAATTCGTCCACGATTTTCTCCACCCCATAATAAACAGATAAAGTAAATTGGAATTAAAGCTAATTCCCAGAATACATAAAATAAGAATCCATCGTTAGCAGTAAATACACCAACTAATGCCATTTGCATTAATAAGATTAATCCATAAAACGAATTTGGTTTTTCGTAAGTAGAATTAAAAGAAGATAAAATAATTAATGGAACTAAGAACGTTGTTAATAATACCATTAACATTGATAAAGCATCAATGCTTACTGCGAAGTGAATCCCTAAAGATTCAACCCAAGGGCAGTTTAACATCAAGTCAGCACTTGCAGGGTTGTGTTTAAATTGAAACAACACAGCAAGTGATAAAATAAATTCTACAACAGATAAACCTAAAGCAACTGTTCTACTTGTGTTTCCTTTTGTGAAGAACACTAGCAAACTTGCTATCAGAGGTACAATGATTAATAATCCAACTAACATATCTTTTTATTATTTACTATTTAATATTACTTGATGAATGTGAAAAATAAAATGGCAATAATTCCTAGCACCATTCCAAAAATATAAAATCCAATGTGTCCGGTTTGAACTTTACGTACTAATGAACTTACGCCTGTAACCGCACTTCCAACTCCATTCACAATGCCATCTACTACTTGTAAATCCAAAAACTTATAGAATATTTCAGATAATATATTTAACGGTTTGCGGATGATAGCATCATAAATCTCATCTACATAATACTTATTGTAAATTAATTTTTTGATACCTGTTAATTTTTCATCTTTTACTTCAGGTAAAATATTGTTTTTCATGTAAACCATATAAGCAAAGAAAATAGTTGCTAAAGCTGCTGCTGTTGCAATGAACATTAATGTCCATTCTTTTGCATGATTTAAAATACTTGGGTTTTTGTGAACAATGATTGGATCTAAATGATGGTGGAACCAGTTTGTAGTTCCCCAGAATTCAGGTAAACCTAAAGCACCACCTACTATTGATAACACTGCTAAAACAATTAAAGGAATTGTCATCGTGCTTGGTGATTCGTGTAAATGATGTTCTTGTTCGTGAGTTCCTCTGAAGTTTCCGAAGAAAGTTAAGAAGAATAAACGGAACATGTAGAATGCAGTTAAGATAGAAGCAACTTGACCAAAGAACCATAATGTTGGACTGTGCTCATATGTATGTGCTAAAATTTCATCTTTAGAAAAGAAACCTGATAACAAAGGGAAACCACTAATTGCTAAAGTACCAATAGCCATTACTTTCCCTGTAATAGGTAAATGTTTCCATAAACCACCCATTTTACGCATATCTTGTTCTCCACCCATTGCATGAATTACAGAACCTGCACCTAAGAATAATAAAGCTTTAAAGAATGCGTGAGTTGTTACGTGAAATACAGAAGAACTGTAAGCGCCAACACCTAAACCTAAAAACATTAAACCTAATTGAGATACGGTTGAGTAAGCTAATACCTTTTTGATATCGTTTTGGAATAAACCAATTGTTGCAGCAAATAAGGCTGTAGCAACACCAACTACTGCAACTACATGAGATGCTTCTTCAGACATTGAGTAGAAAATGTTAGAACGAACAATCATGTAAATACCTGCAGTAACCATTGTAGCAGCATGGATTAAGGCAGATACCGGAGTTGGACCCGCCATCGCATCTGGTAACCAAGTGTATAATGGTAATTGTGCTGACTTACCCATTGCACCAATAAATAATAATAATGCGATAGCTGTTACAGTTGCTTCATTACCTGTTGATGCTACTGAAAATACTTGATCGTAAGAAATACTTCCAAACGTGATGAAGATTAAAATAATTCCCATTAAGAAACCTAAGTCACCAACACGATTCATAATGAAAGCTTTTTTAGCAGCATTATTGTAAGCCGTGTTTTTGAACCAGAAACCAATTAATAAGTAAGAGCATAAACCTACACCTTCCCAACCCACAAACATAATTAGGTAGTTGTTGCCTAATACTAACAACAACATGAAGAATACGAATAAATTTAAGTAAGTGAAGAAACGAGCAAATCCTTCGTCATCGTGCATATAACCCATTGAGTAAATATGGATTAAGAAACCAATACCTGTAATGATTAATAAAAACCAAGATGATAATGGATCAACTAAAAACTCAAAAGGAATTTTTAATGTGTCAGAATTAATCCAAGAGAATAATGGAACGATTTGAGATTTAGCCTCCGAATGCTCTAATTCAAAAAAGATTAATAATGAAATAGCGAATGATGCTAATACAGCTAAACTTGCAATCCAGCCTGATAAGCTTTTGCTGATTTTTTTACCAAAGAATCCATTTATTAAGAATCCTAATAAAGGGAATAATGGAATAAGGGCTACTAATTTAATCATATACTTAGTTCTTTAATCTGCTTAATAAATCAATATCAATTGTTTTGAAATTACGATACACCATCGATAAGATAGCTAATCCTACAGCAACCTCAGCCGCAGCAACTGCCATAATAAAGAATACAAATACTTGTCCTGATGCATCATTGTGCAAGGTTGAAAAAGCAACCAATAATAAATTCACTGCATTAAGCATTAACTCAATACACATAAAAATAATAATAGCATTTCTGCGAGCCATTACACCAACTACGCCAATGATAAAAAGCACGGCGCTTAACATGATGTAAAAATTAATTGGAATTCCGTTTAACATAGTAAAAATAGTTTTTGGTTTTTAGTGCTTAGTTTTTAGTTATTTATTTCGGTTTAATTTTTTATTAAAAACTAAACACTTAAAATTCAACATTTGTTAATTAGTTTCTTTTGAGTTAATATTTGTGTCGCGTTTACCAATCATAATAGCACCAACTAATGCTGCTAATAATAATACAGATGCAATTTCAAATGGGAATAAGAATTCACTGAATAATACTTTACCTAAATTCTTTACCAATCCAATTTGTGATGCGCCACCTTGTACTAATTGTAATTGCTCAGCACCTTTTAAAGCTCCAACCATTACAAATAATAACACGCCGCCTACAACGCCTGCAATAGCTCTAGTAGCAATATGTTTACGAGGTTCAGTATCTACATTTAGATTCATTAACATGATAATGAATAGGAATAATACCATAATTGCACCGGCATACACAACAATATGCACTACTGCTAAAAATTGAGCATTTAATAATAAGTAATGTCCTGCGATGCAGAAAAACGTTAATACTAAATATAAAACTGAGTTAACTGGGTTGCGAGTAAAAACAACCATAAGCGCGAACATAATAGCAAGGAATGATAAAATTCCAAAAAGCCATTGTGTAATTGTGTATCCTAACATATTTATTTTTTAATTAATTATTTTTTTCCTGTATAAATATAATGAGTAGAGTTTCCATTTGTGCCATTTGTTATTTCATAATATATTGAATCATTGATAAATTTTCCATACTTATTTTTAAACTGTGATCCATTATCGCTAAATGTATAATAATTCCCGACAGCTTCTAATGACGAAAATGTACTATTGTTTATCTTAATACTTTTATTATTTGCATCACAATAATCCACACTTACATTTACGGTTTCAAAATATGTACTTTCATTCGTAGTTGATCCCATTATATATTCTGTTTTTTTAACAGTGCAATAATAACTTCCTTCTACATTACTTCTATAATTTTTTTCGCTATCTAAACAAGGATCTTTTTGACAGCTAAAAACAGACATGCTCATAGCTGTAAAAAATATTGTATTAGATATGTAATTCATTTTTAGTGTTTGTGTCCTTTATTTAATTTTTTAGCATCAAATAATTCGTTGTGTTTTAATCCAGGAATTTTTTTGAATGCTAATACTTCAGGCGTTTGACGTTTAGTCACATCAATGCGTTGATCTATTTTTTCTACTAATTTATCTTTTCCAAAAACAAAGTCTTTACGCTCAAATCCGGCATCAACAATTCTATCAGTTAAGAATATAGCCTCTTTCGGACAAGCCTCTTCACATAAACCGCAGAAAATGCAACGTAGCATGTCAATTTCATAAGTTGCAGCATATTTTTCTTCGCGATATAAATGCTCTTCGCCTTTTTTACGCTCTCCACTTGTCATGGTGATTGCTTCTGCAGGGCAAGCTACAGCACACATACCACAAGATGTACAACGTTCTGCACCATTTTCATCACGCTTTAAAACGTGTTGTCCACGATACACATTAGCGATAGGACGTTTTTGTTCCGGGTAATTAATCGTAGGTGATTTTTTAAACAAGTGGCTTGCTGTAATCATCATACCTTTTGCAATAGCAGGTAAATAGATTCTTTCAGCAAAACTTTGCTCTTTATTTGATACGACTACTTTTCTGTTTGTTAATTGCATTCTATTTAGTTTTTAGTTCTAAGTTTTTAATGTTTAATTGTTTAGTGTTGTTTATTCAAAACTAATCACTAAACACTGATAACTAAAAGTGTATGTTTCCTCTAAAATATTCTACAACTACTGTTAACGCTAAGTTAAATAGTGATAACGGTAATAATGTTTTCCAACCTAAATTCATTAATTGGTCATAACGGAAACGTGGTAAAGTCCAACGCACCCACATAAACACACAAATGAAAATTACGATTTTTGTAAAGTATGCTCCAAAGCCAATTAATGAAATTAACCAATCTCCTTCTACTAATCCAAGTTTTGCATATAACTCACTAGCAAACGGGAAGTTGTAACCACCAAAATAAAAACCAGCCATAATTGCTGAAGAGATAAACATGTTAATGTATTCTGCAAATAAGAATAAACCTAATTTCATTGATGAGTATTCTGTATGGTATCCACCAACTAATTCAGTTTCACACTCAGGTAAATCAAATGGCGCACGGTTAGTTTCTGCTAATGCACAGATAAAGAAAATTAAAAATCCTAAAGGTTGCCAAACAATATTTGCAAAGCCTTTATCTTGACCTTCAATAATATCTTTTAAGCTTAATGAACCGCCTGAAGAAATGATTAATGCAATTAAAGCAATACCCATCGCAATTTCATAACTAATCATTTGTGAAGAAGCACGAACAGCTCCTAATAAAGCAAACTTATTATTAGATGCCCAACCACCAATCATAATACCATACACACCAATTGATACAACACCTAATAAATAAATGGTGCCAATGTTAATATCAGTGATTTGTAAATCATATAGGTGTCCACCAATCATCATTGGTTTAGCCCAAGGAATAACAACACTTGTCATAACGGCTGTTACCATAAATAAACATGGACCAATGATGAATAATGAACGATTAGAAACATTAGGAATGATTTCTTCCTTCATAAACATTTTCACACCATCGGCAATTGGCTGTAATAATCCACCTGGACCCGCTCTGCTTGGACCTTTTCTATCTTGTAAAAAAGCTGCGAATTTTCTTTCCCATAACGTTGCGTAAGCTGCCACCCCTAAAGATAACAAGAAAACTGCCGCACACATTATTGCTTTATATATTATAAATGCTGTCATACGTATTGATTAAGGTCTTTTATTAATATCCATAAATCCAAGTGCTTTTTGTTGTTTCAACACTTGTACTTTTAACTCATTTAAGTGATTGTAATGATTTTGAGAAATAACCGAATGACGATCTACTTTTGTAGGTCCTTCGATTTTCCAATCAGACGTTTTCTTTTTATCAAAACGACATTCGTTGCAAATAAATTCTTCTGCTTCTCCCCATTGATCTTTACGAGCAGTTACTCTTAAAATTTCATCGCCTTTATACCATAAGCGGACTTTACCTGAACACTTTTTGCAGTCACAACTTGCATCAACGGGTTTAGTAAACCAAACACGAGACTTGAAACGGAATGTTTTATCTGTTAATGCACCAACCGGACAAACATCAATTACGTTACCGGAAAAATCGTTTTCAATTACATTCTCAATGTATGTAGAAATTTCTGCAGCATCTCCGCGGTGCATTACACCGTGAACACGTTTATCAGTTAACTGATCTGCAACTTTCACGCAACGGTAACATAAGATACAACGGTTCATATGTAATTGAACATACTTACCAATATCAATTCTTTCGTACTCACGCTTAGGAAACTCATATCTTGATTTAGCTGAACCATGCTCATAACTTAAATCTTGTAAGTGACATTCACCGGCTTGGTCGCAAACAGGGCAATCTAATGGGTGGTTTACTAATAAAAATTCAACCACACCTTTACGTGCCTCTAAAACATCTTTATTAATAGTGTTTTCTACTACCATTCCGTCCATCACCTCAGTACGGCAAGCCGCAACAGGTTTAGGCATAGGAGTAGGGTTAGCTGCACTACCTTGTGTTACTTTAACAATACAAGTTCGGCAGTATCCACCACTGGTTTTTAATTTAGAATAATAGCACATGGTTGGCGGAGCTACCTCCGGACCTATCATTCGTGCTGCTTGAAGAATTGTGGTACCTTTTGGTACGTCAATTTCTATTCCATCAATAGTAACTTTCATTACGCTATTATTTTATTTAATCTGTTATAATGACTGATATCCACAAATTTTTTCTTTTGTGCGATTTCGATAAACTCATGTTTGAAATGACGAAGTGCTGCCGCTACAGGCCACGCTGCTGCTTCACCTAACGGACAAATTGTTTTCCCTTCAATTTTACTTTGAATGTCCCACAATAATTCAACATCACTTTCATTTGCTGTACCGTCTAAAAATTTCTTTAAGATTTTTTCAATCCAACCAGTTCCTTCACGACAAGGAGAACATTGTCCGCAAGACTCATGATGATAGAAACGAGAGAAGGTAAATAAATTTTTAACGATACTTGTGTCTTCGTCCATAGCAATAAATCCACCTGAACCTAACATGGTACCTGTTTGGAAACCTCCGTCAGATAAACTTTCATAAGTCATCAAACGAGGCTCGCCCTTAGCAGTTTTTAAAATTAATTCAGTTGGTAAAATTGGCACCGAGGAACCACCTGCTACTACTGCTTTTAATTTTTTCCCATTACGGATACCTCCGCAATATTCTTCGCTATAAATAAATTCTTCAACCGTAATTCCTAATTCAATTTCGTAAACACCTGGTTTATTAAGATGTCCGGAAGCAGAAATTAATTTTGTACCTGTAGATTTTCCTACACCAATTTTAGCGTATTCTTCTCCACCCATATTTACAATTGGAACTACAGCGGCAATAGTCTCAACGTTATTAACTACTGTTGGACAACCCCATAAACCTGCAACGGCCGGAAATGGAGGTTTAATACGTGGGTTGCCACGCTTACCTTCTAATGATTCTAATAAGGCAGTTTCTTCTCCGCAAATGTAAGCTCCACCACCTACTTGTACAGATAAATCTAACGAGTAGTCAGTACCTAAAATATTTTTCCCTAACCAACCTGCAGCATAAGCTTCAGCGATAGCTGTTTCTAATATACGAGCAACATAAAAGTATTCGCCACGGATATAGATGTATGATTGTTTAGCGCCTAATGCATAAGAAGAAGTAATCATCCCTTCAATTAATGCATGAGGAATTTTTTCCATTAAGTAACGGTCTTTAAATGTTCCCGGCTCAGACTCATCCGCATTACAAACTAAGTAACGAGGAACGCCTTCTGGTTTTGCTAAGAAACTCCATTTCATTCCCGTTGGGAAACCCGCACCTCCACGACCTCTTAATCCTGATTTTTTAACTTCTTCAGTGATTTGATCCGGTTGCATTGTTTTTAATGCTTTCTCTACAGAAGCATACCCACCATGTGCACGATATACTTCTAACGTATGAATGTTAGGTACTTTATCGTTGTGTATTAATAATTTTCTTCCCATCGTTTAATGGTTATTATAGTGTGTTTTTATAATCTAAATCTGTATAACTTCTCAATCTACCTTCGTTTTTGTAGGTTTCTAAAATAGCATCTACTTTTTCGTAAGTTAAATTTTCGTGGTAGCTAGCTCCACATTGTAACATTGGTGCTGTTCCGCAAGAACCTAAGCACTCTGCTACTTTTAAGGTAAACATACCATCTTTAGTTGTTTCACCAACTTTGATGTTTAATTTTTTCTCAATGTATTTCACGATGTCTTCAGCACCATTTAACCAACAAGAACTTGTTTGACAAACTTCTAATACACATTTTCCAACAGGTTTTAAGTTATACATCGTATAAAAAGATGCAACCTCAAAAACCTCAACAGGTTTAATGTTTAAGATAGATGCTACATAGTCCATTGTTTCAGGGCTTAACCAACCACCAAACTCTGCTTGTGCAACATGTAATACAGGCAATAAAGCTGATTTTTGTTTTCCTTGAGGGTAACGACTAATAATCGTTTCCACTGTTTTCATTGCATCATCACTAAATTTAATTTCAGCACGTTTTGTGCTATCAAATTTTTGTGCTCCGTGTACTTGTGATCCCATTTTTATTAGTTTTTAGTATTGAGTTTTTAGTTATTAATATATTAACTCGCTACTACATTCTTTATATTTTCTTGTTATTAAAAACTCAACATTAATAATTAAACCTTCTTTATGCGTCTAATTCTCCAGCAATTACGTTCATACTACTCATTGTTAAAATAGCATCTGACAACATAATTCCTTTAATCATTTCCGGATATGCTTGATAATAAATGAAGCATGGTCTGCGGAAATGTAAACGGAAAGGTGTTCTACCACCATCACTAATTAGGTAAAACCCTAATTCTCCATTTCCACCTTCAACGCAGTGATATACTTCTCCTTTAGGGATATCTGTTTCACCCATCACAATTTTAAAGTGATAGATTAAAGCTTCCATACTATTGTAAACTTGTTCTTTTGGAGGCAAGAAGAAATCAGGTAAATCAGCGTGCATTGGTCCTTCAGGCATTTTCTTAATTGCTTGCTCAATGATGCTTAATGATTGCCACATTTCGTGTTGACGAACCATGAAACGATCGTAAGTATCTCCTTGAGTTCCTACAGGAACCGTAAATGTAAAATCTTCATAAGACGAATATGGATTCATGACACGAACATCATAATCAACACCTGCAGCACGTAAGTTAGGTCCTACAAAGCTGTAAGCTAACGCTCTCTCTGCTGATATTGGTCCGCAATTAATAGTACGGTCCATGAAAATTTTATTACGTTCTAATAAATTAGAGAATTCTTTCAAAGCTTTAGGGAATTCAGCAACAAATGCATGAATTTTATTCCATGCTTCTTTACTCCATTCTTTATCAAAACCACCAATACGACCAATGTTAGTTGTTAAACGAGCTCCACAAATTTCTTCGAAGATTTCATAAATTTTCTCTCTCGATTGGAAGATGTATAAGAAACCTGTCATAGCTCCAGTATCAACACCAATTACAGAGTTACAAATAATATGATCGGCAATACGAGATAATTCCATAATAATCACACGGTGATATTGTGCACGTTTTGGAATTTCTGCTTTTAATAATTTTTCTACTGTCATGTACCAACCCATATTATTGATTGGTGAAGAACAATAGTTTAAACGATCTGTAATAGGAGTAATTTGTGCGTAAGGACGACGCTCTGCTAATTTTTCGAAAGCACGGTGAATATATCCAATAGTAGGAACGGCATCGTGAATAATTTCACCATCCATTTTTAATACGTTTTGGAAAATACCATGTGTTGCAGGATGCGTAGGTCCAAGGTTTAGTGTAGAATATTCTTTTTCTTCTACAACCTCTTTATTTACATTCGTATTAGTTTCTTTTTTACTCATGAGTTGAAAATAATTTGATTAACGACCAAACATGCTGTCTTTTTTATCGGTTCTAGTTTGATCCTCTAAAGGATACTCTTTTCTCAAAGGAAAAATATCCATTTCATCTACATTTAAAATACGTTTTAAGTTTGGATGACCTTTAAATTTCACACCGAAGAAATCGTATGTTTCGCGCTCCATCCAGTTTGCTGCAGGCCACAAATCAGTAGCTGTAGGAATTTCAGGTTTATTGATGTCGAAAAATGTTTTTAAACGAATACGATAATTTTTTGGCATGTTGTGTAAATGATAAATCACACCTAACTGTTTTTCATCAGCCGTTTGCATACCGCATAAATCTGTTAAGAAGTGAAAGTTTAATGTTTCATCTTCTTTTAAAAATTTAAGGATATCATGTACTTTATCATTTTTTACAGTAAAAACAGGGTAATCGTAAAGTTGCTCTGCGGATTCAATCGCATCCGCAAAGTTTTCTTTCAATTTAGTATTTACAATTTCTAAAAGCTCCATAGTATATTTTGAATTATTCTATTCCGTATGAGTTTAACATTTTCTTGTACTCTTCAGATTCTCTTCTTCTGAAAGATTCGTTTTGAGCCATTTCTTGGATTTTTAAAACACCTTCCAAAATTTGTTCTGGACGCGGAGGACAACCCGGCACGTAAACGTCAACCGGAATAATTTTATCAATTCCCTGCAATACTGAGTAAGTATCAAAAATACCACCTGTACTTGCACAAGCTCCTACAGATAAAACCCATTTTGGTTCAGCCATTTGCTCATACACCTGACGTAAAGTAGGTCCCATTTTTTTAGCAATGGTTCCCATTACCATTAGCATATCAGCCTGACGTGGAGAGAAGCTTAAACGTTCAGATCCAAAACGACCTAAGTCGTAGTGAGATGCCATGGTAGCCATGAACTCAATACCACAACAAGATGTTGCAAAAGGTAAAGGCCATAAAGAGTTTTTACGAGCTAAACCAACTGCGTCTTCTAATTTTGTTGCAAAAAAACCAGGTCCTTCAAGTCCCTCAGGGCTTTTAGCGATTTCTAGTTTTGTGCGTTTTATAATTTCTTTTGCCATTTTTTAAAATTTTTAATGTTGAATTTTATTCTTCCCATTTCAATGCTTTTTTAGAAAGCATGTAGTAGAATCCAACTAATAATAAGATGATAAAGGTGAATACTTCTACAACACCTAACATACCTAACTCTTTAAAGTTTACAGCCCAAGGATACATGAAAATTACCTCTATGTCGAAAAGCACAAATAAAATAGCCACTAAGAAATACTTAATGGCAAAAGGTAAACGTGCATTTCCTAAGGATTCGATACCGCACTCAAAAGAATCTAATTTAATTTTTGTTTTACGTTTTGGACCTAACCAATGCGATGCAACCATTGTAGTTACTACAAAACCAAGGGCAACGATAAACATTAATAATATTGGTAAATAATCTAAAGGAGATGACTGCGTGTTCATATATAACAGTTTAATTAGTGATTGTAAGATTAACTAATTTTAAGTAAATCATCAAATATTCGGTCTATTTTTTTAAAGGTTAGAATGTTTAAAAATAGCATAAAAAAAGCCGCTAAATAGCGGCTTTCTTAGAATTATTTCTTTTTGTTTGGCAGTTGTTGACGTTGTTTTGCCATTTCTTCTAACTTAGTTTGGAAACTAGATTTTTTCTCAGGTTTTTTCATATTTGCCAAAAGCTCTTCTCTTATTTTACCATCGTCAATAAATTTTCTCATTAACCAGGTTTGTA
>DAORKG010000001.1:0-202814 GCA_035439445.1 Bacteroidia bacterium | reverse complement strand
CTTTTATTTTTTAACATACTGTCATTATTATTAACATTAGCGTTATATAGCCTAAGCAAATGCTATTTTTGCAGCAAAATCAATACTTATGGCAGATATTTCACAACTTCAAAAACTATCAACTCAAGTTCGCCGCGATATCGTTCGCATGGTTCATGCTGTTAGCTCAGGTCATCCTGGCGGTTCCTTAGGTTGTACAGATTTTTTAGTGGCTTTATATAATGGTGTTATGAACCATAACCCAAAAAACTTTACCATGGATGGTAAAGGTGAAGATTTATTTTTCTTAAGTAATGGACATATCTCTCCCGTATACTACAGTGTATTAGCACGTTGCGGTTATTTTCCGGTAGAAGAATTAAAAACATTCCGCCGTTTAAATACTCGTTTGCAAGGACACCCAACTACCCACGACCATTTACCAGGCGTGCGTATTGCAAGTGGTTCATTAGGTCAAGGCATGAGTGTGGCTATTGGTGCAGCTTTAACAAAAAAATTAAATAAAGATAATTCTATCATTTACAGTTTACATGGTGATGGAGAATTACAAGAAGGTCAAATTTGGGAAGCTGCCATGTATGCAGCTGCTAACAAAGTAGATAATTATATTGCAACCATTGATTACAACGGACGTCAAATTGACGGAGATGTTGAAAATGTATTATCTCTTGGGAACTTAAAAGCAAAATTTGAAGCTTTTGGTTGGCAGGTTGTTGAAACCGAAAAAGGAAATGATATGGCTTCTGTTATTGAAGGTTTAGCAAAGTCAAAAACATTTATTGGTAAAGGAAAACCTATCGTTAACATCATGAAAACAGAAATGGGGGCAGGTGTTGATTTTATGATGGGTACTCACAAATGGCATGGTTCAGCTCCTAATGATGAACAATTAGCAAAAGCATTAGGTCAGTTAGAAGAAACTTTAGGAGACTACTAATATTTAAGATTTGAAAACTGAGATTTCAGATTTGAGAAAACTAAAAAAGAATTTTAGAAATATTTTATTTCTAATCCTTCTAAACTCTGCCTTCTTAAATCTTAAATCTCAACCAACTAACCGTATCCTTTTTATTTTCGATGATTCCTACAGCATGTATGCCCCATGGAATAGTAACATCAAAATTGAAGTAGCTAAAAAAATAATGGGTGAGTTTTTAGATAGTTTAAAAACTATTCCCAATTTAGAATTAGCATTACGCTGTTACGGACATCAAACATTTATTAAACCTGAACGTAATTGCAAGGATACAAAATTAGAAGTTCCCTTCGCTACAGCTTCTAAATCGGCACCTTTAATTAAACAGCGTATTCAAAAATTAGAACCATTAGGAACAACGCCTATTGCTTATTCTTTGGGAGAAAGCGCTGCAGACTTCACACCTTGCAGTAATTGCCGTAACATTATTATTTTAATTACTGACGGTATTGAAGAATGTGGTGGTGTACCCTGTGAAGTATCGTCTGAGCTTCAACGCAAAGGTATTTTCTTAAGACCCTTTGTAATTGGAGTTGGTTTAGATGTAAAGTTTGCTGACGTATTTGGTTGTATGGGTAAGTTTTATGACGTTAGTAATGAAGCTAATTTTAAAGACGTTCTTCAATTAGTGCTCACAGAAGCTATTTCTCAAACAACTGTCCAGGTTGATTTATTAGATATTACTAAAAAACCAACAGAGACAGATGTCAACATGACATTTTATGATTCAAATACCAAACAAATAAAATACAACTATTTACATACGCTAAATCACAGAGGA
This sequence comes from Bacteroidia bacterium, assembly GCA_035439445.1. Lineage (GTDB taxonomy): Bacteria > Bacteroidota > Bacteroidia > B-17B0 > Aurantibacillaceae > UBA4416. The sequence goes on along the minus strand of DAORKG010000001.1, from coordinate 201,057 downwards.
AATCCTGATACTTTAGTTTTAAGTCCGAATATTACTTACGATCTAATGGTTCATACCATTCCTCCAATTGAAAAGAAAAACATTACCATTGAAAAAGGAAAACACAATGTGATTCCTGTAGATGCCCCGCAAGGCTATTTAAAATTAGAATTAGACGGAGCATTAAGTAAATACTTTCCTACCTGTGTGGTTCGCAAAAAAGGAGAAATGAATACACTTAATATTCAGGATTTCGGTAAAACAGATAAATACATTGTTGGTAAATATGATTTGGAGATATTGACTCTTCCTCGCATTAAATTAAATGATGTAGAAATTCAGCAAAGCACTACAAATACAATTAAAGTTCCTACCTCTGGCAATGTGTATATTGTAAAAGGAGGCAATGGTTACGGAAGTATTTTTGCGGATGATGGAAAAAAAATGACCTGGGTTTGTAATTTAAATACGAGTTTACAAAATGAAATTATTTATCTTCAACCCGGTAATTACAAATTGGAATTTAGATACGAAAACGCTAAACAAACAACTAATACCATTGAAAGAAAATTCAGTGTGACATCGGCTGTAACAACTAATGTAAAATTAAACTAGTCTTCGACTTCGCTAAGACTGACAAAATAACGACTATGAAAAAATATACATACACAGAAAAAAAAGACACTCGTTCAGGATTTGGAGCGGGATTACAACAATTAGGTCAAACCAATCCTAATGTAGTTGCATTATGTGCCGATTTAATTGGTTCATTAAAAATGGATGCTTTTAAAGCAGAAAATCCGGATCGTTTTTTTCAAGTAGGAATTGCTGAAGCTAACATGATTGGCTTAGCAGCTGGTTTAACTATTGGTGGTAAAATTCCTTTCACAGGAACATTTGCTAACTTTAGTACAGGACGTGTATATGATCAAATTCGTCAAAGTGTTGCATATTCCGGTAAGAATGTAAAAATCTGTGCTTCGCATGCGGGTTTAACATTAGGAGAAGATGGAGCCACTCATCAAATTTTAGAAGACATTGGATTAATGAAAATGTTACCACACATGTGTGTAATCAATCCATGCGATTACAACCAAACAAAAGCTGCTACAATTGCGATTGCTGATTATGAAGGGCCAGTGTATTTACGTTTTGGTCGTCCAACAGTTCCAAACTTTACTCCAGCTGACCAAAAATTTGAAATTGGTAAAGCTGTGATGTTAAATGAAGGAACAGACGTAACCATTATTGCAACCGGACATTTAGTTTGGAAGGCGATTGAAGCAGGAGAAAAATTAGCAGAACAAGGAATTTCTGCAGAGATTATAAATATTCATACGATTAAGCCATTAGATAACGAAGCAATTTTAAAGTCGGTAGCAAAAACCAAATGTGTGGTTACTGCCGAAGAACATCAAATGCATGGTGGCTTGGGCGATAGCGTTGCTCAGTTACTATCACGTAACACACCTGCTCCACAAGAGTATGTTGCAGTTAACGACAGTTTTGGCGAAAGTGGAACACCTGATGAGTTAATGACTAAATACAAATTGGATACAATTGATATTGTGAACGCAGCGCAAAAAGTAATAAAAAGAAAATAATCATCTGACACTAAAAAGAAAAAAGCCTTCAAGTAAACTTGAAGGCTTTTTAATTTATGTAAAATCTAATTTTATTTTTGAACTGTAAATTTATTTACCACTTCCTTATCTCCAATAAATACCTTCAAGAAATATATTCCTTCAGCTAAATCAGAGCAATCTAGAGAGACTTTAGAATCTGAAAATGAAGATGTAACTGACACTAACTTACCAGTTACATCTGTTACAGTAATCATATTTGATTTAGGTTTTTCAGAAAAATCATAATCAATAGTTAAAGTATTTCTTACTGGATTAGGGAAAAAAGAAATATTTCCATCTCCGTTATTAGTAACTGAACAAATTTCAGAATAAGAGAACTTACCGTTAAAATCAACTTGCTTTAATCTGTAATAAGCTGTTCCTCGCAATGGATTCTCATCTTTGTATGAATAATGCAACGTACTTAAACTGTTTCCTGCACCACCAACTTTAGCTATTTGAACAAACTCTGCCCCACTTGCTGATCTTTCAATAGCAAAATAATCATTATTAGATTCGGTAGCTGTAATCCAATTTAATGTGTTTGAGTTTTTACTGTTACTGCAACCAAAACTAACTAACTCTATTGGTAAAGGGTTTGCAGTTGTTAACGAAGCCAGTGTAAACGGACTAAAAACACTAACAGCTCCACTAGAAACAATTGTACCTGATGTTGTATTTCCTGTTGTACCACCATTTCCTTCATTCTTCCATTTTGCTTGACCAGCATCCCATCTTGCCACTAATAAGTCAGCTAAATTTGTAACTCCACAACTAGTTGCATCCCATGATAAAGTGACACTAACATTAGAGCTTCCCCCTGTTCTGTTCAATATCCAATGCTCACATCTACCAATATGATCTATGGTTGCATCCTTTGATGTGTGAGTGAATGACGGACTCGCATCAGCTAAAAAATACTGAGCTGTAAAATTATCTGTAGAAACGCTAGGTGCAGATATTCCAATTGGTCTATAAAAACTACCAGCCCCTACCGGAAAGGTAAATGCTTGTGTACCAACTTTAATAACCTGACCATTAACATAACTACTATTATTTGCCCCTGAAGTTGTAGAACCATTTAAAAATCTTAAAGTACCATTTTGGTTGACTATTCCGTTTGTGAAATTTCCATCTCCTGCTATTTGAACAACTTTACTTGCAGGGATTGTAACTGTTCCAGTTTTATTAATTGCCAAGGAACCTAAAGTTTCTGAAGCTGAACCAGTAATAGAAGAAGATGTTGTTCCTAATAAATTGATAGTGCTGGTTGCTCCGGCTGTGACAACACCGTTATTTATCCAATTTCCATAAACATCAAGACTATTTCCGGAATTGACACTCAATGAAGCCGCTGGAACAGCAGCCATTACTGCCGTAGATGCACTTGAAGCCGAAACCGTTAAACTTCTGCATGCAGCTCCAGGCGCATTAATAACTGGCATAAAAACCGGTCTTGAGCTAGGAACTAATACATCCGTTGTTGAAGATGGAATTCCTGAACCACACCAGTTAGAAGCAGTAAACCAATCTGTACTTGTACCTCCAACCCATGTTGATAGAGATGGGGTAGCGGCTGCAGCAGAAAAAGTCACCCTTAAGTTTGACCCTCCGCCACCTTGATTTAACCTAAACTCAACTTGAGAGTTGGTATTTAAAGTTCCTATCCACAAATTAACAGCAGCAGCAGAATTTGTGGTTCTTTGTGCAACTTGAACTCCATCTAAAAACATTGCAACCCCATCGTCATTATTATTCAAAACGACAGTATAGGTACCGCAGGTAAAACCAGTTCGTTTGAAACTTAACGAAATATTGGTTGCATTCATAGTACATCCCTGATAGGCTGTTCCCGAAGCGTTTGCTGTTGCTGTAGATGGAGCAGCTCCACTAACCCACTGGGTTGCTGTATTAAAATCATAACCAGTTGCTCCAGTACCGAAATGTGTATAATACCCATAATAGCTGCTAAATGTTGTATTGTTATGACAATATACATTCCATGCTGAAGTAGGAAATACAGTTGATGAAATCAAAGGGACAACTGTTATAGTTGAAGTAGCATCAACTCCCGAACAGTTATTATTTCCTGTCACAGTATAAATTGTTGTAACAGTTGGTGTAGCAATAACGGATGTCCCTGTAGTTGTGTTTAACCCAGCAGCAGGACTCCAAGAATATGTATTAGCACCGCCTGCCGTTAAAGTTACAGATTGAGAAGAACAAGCTATTGTTCCTGTTGTTGGAGAAACGGTGGTAGTTGGTAATGGGTTTACTGAAACAGAAACACTAGCTGCCGCACTACATGTTGTTACAGGGTCTGTTACAGTACAAGTATAATTCGTACCAACAGTTGGAGAAGCAGGTACAATAGTGCCTGTTGTTGTAACCGTTAAACTAGCTGCAGGACTCCAAACATAATTAGCTCCTGAAATAAAAGGAGATGCTGTTAAAGAAGTTGAAGTACCCGCACAAATAGTAACAGGAGGGGATAACACTGGATATGAAATAGGTACAAAATTTACCCCCATATTCCCCGGACCTCCCGTGTTAACTAAAGTAAACTCTACTAAAGTAGTTGGCCCAATAAATCCTGTCCAGAAATTAGTTTGTCCAGCACAACATCCAGCTGATGCTACTTGAACTCCATCAATAAATAATTTTAAATTATCATCTTTTGACGTAATATCAATTTGATAATAACCACAAGGGATATTTGTTCTTCTGAATCTCATTGACCATGGTGATGAGGGAATTGAACAACCAGAATACGCTAAACCTGTGGCAGTTGTAGTACAAGTTGACGGACCGTTATTCGCATTCCATCTTGCAGTTGTAGTATAACTTAAATTATTTTCAGTGTAATACCCATAATAGTTTGTAAAGGTATTGTTATCGTTATAGCAATATACATTCCATGTTCCATTACCATACACAGTTGGTGTTGGTGAAGCAGGGATAGTTTGAACAGTAATTAAAGTCGACGCATCAACTGTGTTACAGTTATTAGATCCACTAACAGTATAGGTAGTCGTAACTGTAGGGTTAGCAATAACTGAAGCTCCATTTACTGCACTTAGACCAGCAGATGGATTCCATGTGTAAGATGCAGCACCTCCGGCAGTTAAAGTAACTTGAGTAACTCCCGAACACATCAGCGTAGAGGTCGCAGCTACTGTGGTTGTTGCAACCGGATTTACAGTAATCTGAACCGTATTTGACACCGAACAACCGGAAACCGCATCATTAGCAGAAACCGTAAAAATGGTAGTTACAGTAGGAGAAACAGTAGTTGCTGTTCCCGTAGTTGGGCTTGCAAATGCTGAGGGCGTCCATGAAAATGTCAAAGGAACTGTACTAGTGTTTGTAGCATTAAGAGTTGTAGTTGTTCCCGCACATATGGTAGCGGGATTAAAAGCATTTATAATATTTACAGTAGTTATATTAACAGCAGCAAAGCCAGGTCCTCCACCTGTATTACTATACCTCACTTCTACCGTATTGGTAGGACTGATAAAACCACTGTATGCTTGCTGGACCCCACCTCCAATATATGGATTGTAGTATACTTGGGTACCGTCAATAAATATTCTACCTTCATCATCATGAGCAAAGGTGATATTATAGTATCCGCAAGGAATATTTGTACGCTTAAAAGCAACAGAATAATTATTAGTATTTGTAAATGTACAACCCGCATATGCATTTCCTGATACTGTATTAGCAGATGCTGGATAAGAAGTACTTGTATACCTCGTTCTAGTATCAAAACTTAAATTATTTTCAGTGAAATAACCTTGATAGTTAAGTGTATAGTTATTGGCTGCATTAAAACAATAGGCATTCCAAGAACCATTTCCGGCAACAGAAGGGCTTCCAGAAGGAACATTAATTGTAATATTTGAACCATTATCTGGACTGGTAACCGATGGATTGGATGCTACGATTCTGACTCTGTAACCTGTCCCGAAAGGAACGGCAGGAATCGTACATGAAATAGCTGCGGCAGTTGTTGCTGTCCTGGTTCCAATAGTTGTGGGGCTCGAAAAACTACCTGACGCATCTGAGAGTTGAACTGTGTAAACGTTATTAAAACCTGTATTAGAAAAATTACAATTTTGAGAATAAGTAAGATTAAACACTTCTCCTTGACAGTAAATCAAACTAGTTGTTGTTGGTGTACTTATCGCTAAGCCATTAATAGTTAAGTTAACGCCATTTGACTGACTTGTAAATGTGGGATTTGAAGAAATAACTCTGACTCTATAACCAGTACCTGAAGGAGTTGTAAAAGGAATAACACATGCTCCTCCCCCATTACCTGTAGCTGAAACAGTTCTAATATTTACAGGAGATGCAAAACTACCAGTTGCATCAGATAACTGTGTTGTAAAAATATTACCTGCACCAAAAGCTGAAGTAACTGTATAATTTACTGTTACACTTGTTCCTGCACAGAATGTTGCAGAAGCAACGGGTGCAGTAACGGTTACAGTTTGAGAAAACATCGTTGATGATACTAAGCACGATAGTGCGAATATTATCAATAGAACTGGTGATTTATTTAATCCTTTTAGCATAAGATGAAATATGTGCGATTAACTAGCTTATTTTTTGCTAATATAAGACAAAAACAACAAAATCAATGTTAATTTTTTACGTGTAATTAACTAAAAATCAGATATCTAATCATGATGATACTTTTCGTTTTTTAAGATTGTAAAACCCCTATATAATTGTTCACAAAAAAATAAACGGATCATTTGATGTGAAAATGTCATGTTTGATAAAGACAAAACATATGAACTTTTATCTAAAATCGATTTATCTATTCCAAAGGGACCGCCAATTAAAAAAACAACCCTCTTACATCCAGAAACCATTCTTTTATTTAAAAAATCTGCAAATTGAATTGAGGAAAACTGCTTACCATGTTCGTCCATACATACTAAAAAATCAGATGGATCAATCAGTTTTTGTATCTCCAAGGCCTCCGCTCTTTTTTGCTCATCAAAGGGCTTTTGTCGAATATTTTTTGGCATTGATATGGTTTCAGTACTAAATGATATATAATTCTTTAGTCGTTCTGTATAGATTTTCACTCCTTCCACGAGATAAGAATCAGTTGTCTTTTCTATTTGAATCAGCAATATTTTCATTTTCCGGCTCAATTTACGTAGTTTTAGGCATAATAATTGCATTATCAAGGGAAATTTCAAAAATTAATGAAACTATTATTTATTACTTTAATTAGCATTTTCAGTTTTGCCTTCACCTTACAAGATATAACTGATGAAGTTGCTAATGCCCTAAAACAAGGTAATACTTCTGAGTTAGTTAAGAGTTTCTCTGAAAAAATCTCAATAAAAGTATTAAATCAAGAGGATTTATTGAGTAAAGCCCAAGCTCAAGCTGTTATAGAAGACTTTTTCTCAAAGCATAAAGTTAAAGGCTATCAGACTTCTCACACCAGTATAGTAAATGGTAACCAACAGTTTATTACCGGTACTTTAGATACCAATAACGGAAAATTTAGAATTTCCATATTAGTCAGAGGAAACGTAATTTCGCAGTTCAGAATAGAACACGACAATGGCTAATTATATCTCGCAACACAAAAAAAATTTTAATTTCAAAACCTTTGTTCAAAATGCCTTGCAGGAAGATGTGGGCGATGGCGATCACTCTGCGTTAGCAACAATTCCAGCTAACAAAAAAGGTAAATGTCATCTACTTGTTAAAGAGAATGGCATTTTAGCTGGTGTTGAAGCGGCGAAAGAAATATTTAAAATTATTGATCCGAAATTTAAAGTAACCACATTCATACAAGACGGAACACCTGTTAAAGTAGGTGATATTGCATTTGTTGTAGAAGGTAGCTCTCAGAAATTACTAACTGCTGAACGATTAGTATTAAATGTAATGCAACGCATGAGTGGAATCGCTACAAAAACTAATTATCTACAGTCTCTTTGCAAAGGAACAAAAACAAAAGTAATTGACACCCGCAAAACCACTCCGGGATTTCGTTTTTTTGAAAAATGGGCAGTTGTGATTGGTGGTGGTTCTAATCATCGCTTTGGACTGTATGATATGATTATGTTAAAGGATAATCACATTGATTTTTGCGGGGGTATTCTAGAAGCTTTAGATGCGACCCACACCTACCTAAAAAAAACAAAAAAGAAACTACCTATTGAAGTTGAAACACGAACCTTAAATGACGTGAAATTAATTTTAGAGAAAGGTGGATTTCAACGCATAATGTTAGATAACTATAGCATAGCTGACACGAAAAAAGCAGTGGCTTTAATTGGAAATAAATATGAAATAGAGAGTTCAGGTGGAATTACAGAGAAAACAATTGCCAATTATGCAAAATGTGGGGTTGATTTTATCTCTGTAGGTGCATTAACACATCACGTTAAAAGTTTAGACTTAAGTTTAAAGGCCATTAAATAATCTAATGACAGCTGCAATTGTCATCACATTTTTTCTTAGTAAAAGTTTTATAAAGCCTATATCCTAAATAGGATAAAGCTAAAATTAAAACTATAACAACTAAAACATCCTGCATTATTTTTTGATTTCTCCTATCTTTTCAGGATTAAGAACAGGGACATTGTGAGTCAATACTTGGCCTAAAACATTTAATTTAATAGTATAAGGTCCGGTTGGCAAGGCTGATAAATCCATCACATAATACTCTGTATTTATAACTTCAAACCCTGCTACTTTTTGTTCAAATCTATCAATAACATCTATTTGAACTTTACCAAAATTTTTACCAGCAAACGAGACACTATATTTATTATAAAAAACTGGGAGTAATGTTATTGTTCCGACCTCTCCTGACAATTCTTTTTTATTATAAACATAATTCACTTTTCGTTTCAAATCTGTTGCATACAAATTATTGTTAGAAATAGTTTGAGGCGAAGATTCGAATAGCTTATACTTATCCTTCATGTTATAAACCGTATCCTCTTTACTCCAAATTCTTATATAATCAACATCAAAACTATTTGGCCATTTTGTATTTTCGTCTGGCCCCGGATTAAATGGTTCACCGTCTTTTGCAACAGATGTGTTAACCAATAAATATTGATAGGTTCTAAAATCGCCCGCAAAATAACCAATTGGTTGTCCGTTTAAATAAAACTTTACATAATTTGGTTGCCATTCTCCTGAAATAACATTCCAATCCTTTGCAAGACTTTCATTAGTTTTTATCCAAGCTCCCCAATTTTTTTTCAGGTTTAAAAACCCACCTTTATAATCTTCACATCCTTTTGGGCAGTGAACATCTAAATGAATTTGATTTTCCCTTTCTCCTTTCAACTCAAAAAAATCAATTTCTTCATTTGGTTCTCCGCCAAATAACCAAAATGCCGGCCAAATTCCTTTCTCTTCATTTGCTTTAAATCTTAACTCAAAATATCCGTATTTATATTTTCGTTTAGATGATAACATACCTGCTGTATAATTCACATCATACATTCCATCAACTACTTTTTTACCGGTTTTATCAAGATATTTAGGCTTAATTTCCCATTCATTAATACGAGCAGAAACTTCTTCTTTCCTTGCAATAAAAGAAGCTAATCCATTCTCAACAATTACATTGTTCCTAGAATAAACTAAATCCTGATTCATAACCACATTACCCCATGGCATACCAAAAACCCATTTATTTTCATCAATAATCGGGTTATTAAATTCATCTCCATCCTGATAGTACCATTTTTGAGATGAATTAATTTTTACCTGCCACATAACCTGAGAATACACATTTGCACTAAAAATAAGAGCAAAAACAAAAACTATAATTTTCATTCACAAATAGTTAATTAATTATGCTCAAAAGTAACTCTAAAATTGGTATTTTCGTCACAAATTTATAAGTAATGATTACAGCAGAATCTCCGATTAAGTTTGACAGACGTAAACAAAAAGATGATACGTTATTACAACTTTATAAAAATATTTTAACTCCCCGTTTGATAGAAGAAAAAATGTTGATTCTTCTTCGTCAGGGACGAATTGCTAAATGGTTTAGTGGTATTGGTCAGGAAGCTATTTCAGTGGGTGTAGCAACTGCTTTACAAAGAGATGAGTTTATTTTACCAATGCACCGTAACCTAGGTGTATTTACAACACGTAGTATTCCTATGAATCGTTTGTTTTGCCAATTTCAAGGTAAACCAAGTGGTTTCACTCAAGGGCGTGACAGAAGTTTTCACTTCGGAACTCAAGAATATAATATTGTGGGAATGATTTCTCACTTAGGTCCCCAATTAGGAGTTGCAGATGGTATTGCTTTAGCAAATAAATTAAAAGGCGATAAAAAAGTAACGGTGGTATTTAGTGGTGATGGCGGTGCTAGTGAAGGAGATTTTCATGAAAGTTTAAACACTGCCGCGGTTTGGGACTTACCGGTTATTTTTGTTATTGAAAATAATGGCTACGGCTTATCTACACCTAGTAATGAACAATTCCGTTGTAAGTCATTTGTTGATAAAGCCATTGGTTACGGAATTGAAGGTGTTACGGTTGATGGAAACAATGTTTTAAAAGTATACGAAACAGTTAAGAATTTAGCTGAATCTATCAGAGAAAATCCTCGTCCGGTTTTATTAGAATGCGTAACATTTCGTATGCGCGGACACGAAGAAGCATCAGGTACTAAATATGTTCCTAAAGAATTATTTGATGTTTGGGGAAGAAAGGATCCTGTGAATACATTTGAGAAATTTTTATTAGACGAAGGTGTTTTAACAGAAGAAATAATTGAAAAACTTCGTAATGAAATTAAACAAGATATTGATGCTGGTTTAGAATTAGCTTACGCAGAAACATTACCTGCTCCTGATACTAAAAAGGAATTAGATGAAATGTTTATGCCATGCACCATAAACGACACATCAAATCAATCAGGTGCAAAAACAAACAAACGTTTAATTGATGCTATATCCGATGGATTACGTTTAGCAATGCGTAAACACGAGAACCTTGTATTGATGGGACAAGATATTGCTGACTACGGTGGTGTATTTAAAATTACGGATGGTTTTGTGGATGAGTTTGGTAAAGGACGCGTGCGTAATACACCTTTATGTGAATCAGCTATTTTAGGAACTGGCTTTGGTTTATCAATTAATAAACACAAAGCGATGGTAGAAATGCAATTTGCAGATTTCGTTTCTGAAGGTATGACACAAATTGTAAACAACTTAGCAAAATCTCATTACCGTTGGGGACAAAATGCCGATGTAGTAGTTCGTATGCCAACCGGCGCTGGTGTAGCTGCAGGGCCATTCCATAGTCAAAGTAACGAAGCTTGGTTTTTTAAAACTCCCGGATTAAAAATTGCATATCCAGCATTCCCAAGTGATGCAAAAGGTTTACTATTAGCTTCATTTGAAGATCCAAACCCGGTGATGTTCTTTGAACACAAAGCATTATACAGAAGTATTGATGAAGATGTACTGGATGAGTATTACACGATTCCTTTTGGAAAAGCTCGTTTAGTAAAAGAAGGAAATCAGGTAACTATAGTAACTTATGGATTAGGTGTTCATTGGGCATTAGAATTATTAAATGCTCATCCTGAGATTTCGGCTGACTTAATTGACTTAAGAACATTGGCACCATTAGATACGCAAGCAATTTACGATTCTGTGAAGAAAACAGGACGTGCCTTTGTATTACATGAAGATACATTAACTGGCGGCATTGGTGGTGAATTAAGTGCGTTAATTACTGAACACTGTTTCGAATACCTTGATGCACCGGTAATGCGTGAAGGAAGTTTAGATACTCCTGTTCCAATGAATGCTGATTTAGAAATCAACTTCTTGCCAAAAGAAAGATTCAAAGAAAAATTAATGAAATTGATTAATTACTAACCTATTAGACCTGTCAGGTTTTAAAAACCTGACAGGTCTTTTGACAAATGACTGTATCAGAAGATTTTTTAAGAAGTGCTAATCGCCAGTTTTTATATTATAAAACATTAGGCGAAAAAGCCATAGACCAACTAGAGCCAGAACAACTTTTTATTTCATTAAATGAAGACACCAATAGTATCGCTACTATTGTAAAACACTTACATGGCAATATGCTATCTCGTTGGACTGATTTTTTAACGACTGACGGAGAAAAAGAATGGCGTAACAGAGATGAAGAGTTTGATGCTTCGACGGAGCTCAGCAACCAAACTAAGGAACACGTTTTAAAACAATGGAGCCAAGGTTGGGAGTGCTTATTTAATACATTGAATAGTTTAAAACCTGAAGATTTAGACAAAATAATTTACATCCGAAATGAGGGGCACACGGTTTTAGAAGCTATTAATCGACAATTAGCGCACTATCCATACCACGTGGGGCAAGTGGTATTTTATGCCAAAATCTTAAAAAAATCCGAATGGACCAGTTTATCTATCCCAAAGAATAAGTCTAAAGACTATAATTCTTATAAGTTTTCAAAAGAAAAATCAAAAAAGCATTTCACTGATGATGAATTAGGGAAATTAAAGTAATCTAATTTTCAATAGATCTCGGGGATTATCTCAGATTTAGGGCACTCTAGCGGTTTTTGTAAAGAAAAGTTAGAAGTTTAATAAATAGTGAAAAAACACTAATTCTATTCAAAAAAAATCGCTTATCTTTGCGTACAGTTTACAAAAAACTGTATGTCAACCAACACTAAATATATCTTTGTTACCGGTGGTGTAACATCTTCTCTCGGAAAAGGAATTATCGCAGCATCTCTAGCCAAATTACTACAGGCTCGTGGATATACTGTGACCATTCAAAAATTAGACCCTTATATCAATATCGATCCGGGAACATTAAACCCATATGAGCATGGCGAGTGCTATGTTACAGATGATGGCGCTGAAACTGACTTAGACTTAGGTCATTATGAGCGTTTTTTAAACGTTGCTACTTCTCAGGCAAATAATGTCACTACTGGTCGTATTTATCAATCAGTCATTGATAAAGAGCGTAAAGGAGAGTTTTTAGGAAAAACCGTTCAAGTTATTCCTCATATTACTGATGAAATTAAAAACAGGATTAAAATTTTAGGAAAAACAGGTCAATACCAATTTGTAATTACTGAGATTGGAGGAACTGTAGGTGATATTGAATCACTACCGTACATTGAAGCTGTTCGTCAGTTGAAATGGGAATTAGGTGATGACTGTACAGTTATTCATTTAACACTATTACCTTATTTAGCAACTTCTGGTGAATTAAAAACAAAACCAACACAACACTCTGTAAAATTATTATTAGAGTATGGTGTTCAACCTGATGTTTTAGTATGTCGTTCTGAACATGCAATTAGTAATGACATTAGAAGAAAGATTGCTTTATTCTGTAATGTATCTCCGGATGCTGTTATTGAAGCTTTAGATGCCTCTACAATTTATGAAGTTCCATTATTAATGGAAAAAGAGAAATTAGATGAGATTGTTTTAAAGAAATTAAATGTTAACACACCTAGCGAAGTTAAATTAGATAAATGGAAATTATTTTTAAATAAATTCCATAATCCTTCTAAAACTGTCACTATTGGTTTAGTTGGAAAATACGTTGAATTAAAAGATTCTTACAAATCTATTGCTGAAGCTATTATTCATGCAGGCGCAGTTAATGATTGCAAGGTAAATGTTGAATGGATTCATAGCGAAAGTTTAACAAACGAAAACGTTGCCGAAAAATTAAAAGGATTAAAAGGAATTTTAGTAGCACCAGGTTTTGGTAACCGCGGTATTGAAGGGAAAATTTCGGCTATTAAATATGCACGTGAAAATAATGTGCCATTTTTTGGAATTTGTTTAGGTATGCAATGTGCAGTAATTGAATTTGCACGTCATGTATTAGGATTAAAAGATGCACATAGTAGAGAAATGAATCCTGCAACAAGTGCTCCTGTAATTGATTTATTAGAAGCTCAAAAAAACATTTCGCACATGGGAGGAACTATGCGTTTGGGTTCATACCCTTGTCGTATTGTTGAAGGAACTTTAGCTCATAAAATTTATGGCAAAACAGATATCAATGAGCGTCACCGTCATCGTTATGAATTTAATAACGAATACACAAAATTATACAAAGATGCCGGAATGGTTTTATCAGGCTTAAATCCAACTGCTGAATTAGCAGAGATTGTAGAAATTCCAACTCATCCATTCTTTATTGGTGTTCAATTTCACCCGGAATATAAAAGTACGGTAGAAAACCCTCACCCTTTATTTGTTAGCTTTATAAAAGCTGCATTAGGATAGACACAAATAAATAAAATTTAATAAAAAAATGCTCGCAATTGGCGAGCATTTTTTTTACCTCAAAAAATCGAGCCTCGTCGTTTTTAACGTATTTAAACATTTTTACATTCTCTCTAAATCGTATATTTAAAACTTACATGTTTTCAAAATATCTATATATAATACTATGCATTTGTTCGTTCTCATTTATACGGGCTCAAACTTTTTCTGTTAGCGGAAATTTAATTGACGAAAACAAACAAGCTGCTATTGGCTCTTCTGTATTACTATTAAAAACAGACTCTTCCTTTGTAAAAGGGACAACAACAGATATAGAAGGTCAATATAAACTGGAAAATATCAGTTCAAATAATTACATTCTTAAAATACTTTCATTAGGATATAAACCAGTTTTTAAATCTATTCAAGTTACAAATCAAGATTTAATTATTCCAACGATTGCATTAAAGCAAAACTCAACTAATTTAAAAGAAGTCACTGTTGAAGCACAACAAGCTTTAGCTACGCAAAACGGAGACACGACTAGTTTTAGTTCCAAAGCTTTTAAAGTAAATAAAGATGCTACTGCTGAAGACTTAGTTACAAAGATGCCAGGCATTACAGTTGTGGATGGCAAAGTACAAGCACAAGGCGAAGAAGTAAAGAAAGTATTAGTAGATGGAAAACCATTTTTTGGAGATGATGCCAATGCTGTTTTAAAAAATATTCCTGCTGAAGTAATTGATAAAGTGCAAGTGTTTGATAAAAAAAGTGACCAAGCTCAATTTACAGGATTTGATGATGGTAATGCCAGCAAAACGATTAACATCACCACTAAGCCGCAATTTAAAAACGGCGTATTTGGAAAAGTATATGGAGGTTATGGTTATGAAGACAAATACAAAGGTGGTGCAACAGTAAATATTTTTAAAGGCAATAGACGTATTACAATTCTGGCCCAGTCGAATAATATCAATGAACAAAATTTCTCATCAGAAGATTTAGTGGGTGTCATGAGTTCTGGCAGCGGAGGTGGCGGTGGACGAGGCATGAGAGGTGGCGGAGGTGGTTCGCCACAGAACAATGCTGATAATTTTTTAGTGGGTGTTCAAAATGGCATCAATACAACATCACTATTTGGATTAAACTACGCCGATAAATGGGGAAAGAAAACAGATATAACTGCCAGTTATTTTTTCAATTGGACTCAAAACGACTCTAAGTCTTCCCTACTCCAACAATATATTATTGGTTCAAATAATGGCTTAGTATATAACGAAAATAACACTACTAAAAGTGATAACTACAATCATCGAATTAATTTTAAAATTGAAAGCAAATTGGATTCTATGAATTCCATTATATTTCAACCTAAATTATCTTTTCAAAACAACGACGGTTCAAAATCATTATTAGGCAGTAACGTTAAAGAAGCATTTACCTTAAGCAACTCTCAAAACAACACTTCCTCAAACTTATTTGGTTATTCTATTTCCTCTCCAATTTTATACAGACACTCGTTCGCAAAAAGAGGAAGAACATTCTCTATCAACCTAACTCCAACCATCACGGAAAACAATGGAGAAAACAGATTATATACTTTAAATGATTACTATAGAGACACAATCATTGTAGGTGATTCTTTGAATCAAAAAGCTCATATTGCAAAAAATGGAAAAACAATAAATGGAAATATATCATATACCGAACCATTAAGTAATACAAGTTTTTTAATAGTAAACTATAATGCAAACTACAATGATAATTACTCTTCAAAAAGGACGTATGATAAAAATTATATAGAATATAATTATTCTGATTTAGATAGTTCTTTAACCAATGTATTTAAAAGTCAATATCAGTCTCAATCAGGAAGTTTAGGATATCGATTTGAAAAAAAGAAATTTAATTTCTCATTAAATGCTGCCTATCAATGGGCCTTATTATCTAAGCAGCAAGAAATTCCAAGTAACTATCAACTAAGTAAAACATTTGAATCTGTTTTACCATCAGCTCAATTACAATATAAATTTTCTCCAAAAAAGAATTTAAGAATTAACTACAGAACCAGTAATAACGCACCAAGTATTGATCAATTGCAAGATGTGGTTAATAATAGTAATTCTTTACAATTAAGTACCGGTAATCCGGATTTAAAACAGGATTTTCAAAACAATTTAAATATGCGTTATTCGGGAGTAAACACTGAAAAAGCTACATCATTCTTTGCTTTATTAGGTGGCAATTACTCCGCAAATTATATTGGAAACAGTACCTTAATAGCTAACCAAGACACTGTAGTTTATAATTCTATTTCATTAAAAAAAGGTTCTCAAATCACACGCCCTGTTAATTTAGATGGATATTATAGCGTTCGTTCATTTATTAATTACACTTTTCCTATTAAAAAAATTAAAACAAATTTAAGTGTGAATCTTTCAGGAAATTACACTAATATACCAGGCTTAATCAACACACAAACAAACTTAGCCAAAACAGCTACAGGTGCTTTAGGCTTGGTATTTAGCAGTAACATCAGCGAAAAGTTTGATTTCACTTTATCATCTAATTCATCTTACAGTCAAATTAATAATACTTTACAAACATCCTCTAATACAACTTATTTATCACAACAATCAAGATTAAAAATTACAGTTAATCCATGGAAAGGATTAGTGTTACAAAGCGAATATACCAACACCTATTATTCAGGTTTAACAAGCGCTTTCAATCAATCTATCTCTTTATGGAATGCGGGTATTGGCTATAAATTTTTAAAAGACAAACAAGCTGAATTACGATTAACAGTTTATGATTTATTAAATCAAAACAACGCCATTTCAAGAACCAATACCGATAGCTACATACAAGATTCTCAAACTTATGTTTTAAATCGTTATTATATGCTAACATTTACATATAATTTTAAAAAGTATTTTGCGAAGAAGGAAGAAATAAAAGGAAATCGGAATACACAATAGCTGTATTTACTCAGTGAATCTATACACTCACTAAACGCTATTAAACCCTACTTATTTCTCACTCAATCATACCAGTGCTTTACTAAATAGCAAATTTTAGTGTGAGTAATTATTATAATTTCGTTGCAACAAAAACATATTTTATGAAAAAAATTATACTCTTTATTTCGCTTTGCATGGGTTATCTGACTTCTTCAGCACAAATCTCTTCAACGGTAACTATCCAAAATGTAACATGCTTCGGGCAATGCGACGGCGTGGCTAACATCACGGCCTCTGGAGGAATCATGCCATATACCTATACCTTAATGCCATCATCTATGACAGGCACTTTTACATCTATGGGTAGTATTCCTAATTTATGCGCAAGTTCATATACTGTGATTGTTGCAGATGCAGCTCTCACGACAACTACTTCGACATTTATGATAGTTCAGCCTAATCCCTTAAGTCTTTTCATGAACTCTAATAATGTATCATGCGGAGGTAACTCCGATGGGGCTGTTTTTGGAATGGCAAATGGTGGTACACCACCCTTCAATTACATGTGGACTCCCGGAGGAGCGGCTGGGCCAGTATATCAAAATGCATCAGCAGGAATGTACACCTTAACAGTAATAGATATAAATGGATGTATGGTAAGTTCAACTGCAGTGGTAAACACAACTGGAACCGGAACCTTATCCGGAGTAACAACAACCTTAACCTCGTATCAAGAAACATGTTTGTATTCAGGAGACGGAGCTATTGATTTAACAGTAGCAGGAAGCAATCCCGGTCCATTTACTTATCAATGGAATACAGGTGCTACAACACAAGATATTACAAACATTGTAACCAACACCTATAGCGTAACTATTTTTGATGCGGCAATGAACTGTATGACTTATACAAGCGCAATTACAGCAAATGGAACTAACTGTGGTTCTGTTAATGGTAATGTATTTATTGATAATAATTCAGACTGCGTAAAAAACACAGGCGACAATAATTTAACAAATGGTTTTGTAATTGCAAATCCAGGAAATCATTATGGGTACACAAACAATAACGGAGATTATTTCATTAATAATTTACCATACGGAACCTACTCTCTTTCAATTGGCAATATATACAGTGGTTTAATTCCGTCATGTACGACTACTATAAACACGACTATTAATTCCGGACAACCAAACTCCTTCAACAATAATTTATCTGCAGGTTTCAATTCAACAACACAACCCGATATAAGAGTTACTTCATGGGGCAATGGAATAGTTCCAGGATTTAATGGCTATATGAATTACACATTGAATAACTTAAACAATGTTAATGGTTCAGGTATTCTGAAAGCAACTTTACCATCTGCCTTTATCCCGGATATTACATTAGTTACTCCATCTACATACACACTTAGTGGAGATACAGTTATGTGGACATTTACTAATTTAAATTATACAAATAATCCATATGCTTCTTTCATAGTTCAATTTACAACTCCTATCAGTACACCATTAGGAAGTATATTCACGAGCTGTGCTTATGCTCAAACATCAACCACTGACTTTAATCCTATAAATAACACTTATTGTTATTATCGAACAGTAACTGGCTCATTTGACCCAAATGATAAAACTCCAAATCCTGTTGGTGTTGGTTCAACAGGAGATATTGCAGCTAGCGTTACAGATTTAACCTATTTAATTCGTTTTCAAAATACCGGTAATGGTCCTGCTGTGAATATTGTGGTTAAAGACACTTTATCACCAAATGTGGATGTGAATACTTTTGAGATGTTAGGTTCAAGTCATAACTATAACATCGAAATTTTACCTGGTAATATCTTAAAATGGAAATTCAATAATATTATGTTACCGGATAGTAACAGTAATGAACCTGCAAGTCATGGCTATATTCAATACAGAGTTAAGAGAAACCCTGTGTATGAGCCAGGCACCCAAATAAAAAATACAGCTTACATTTATTTTGATTTTAATGAACCTGTTGTTACCAATACAGCCATCAACACCATTGCATATGTAACAGATATTAAATCTTCTTCAAGTATTAATGATGGATGGAATGTATACCCGAATCCAAGTACCGGTGCTTTATATATTGTCAATTCATCTTCTGTAATGGAAACAAGTCAAGTACAAGTATTAAATGCTATAGGGCAGGTTGTATTGGAAGAAACAATTACGAGTAATTACAAAAACATAGATTTAAGTAAATTAAACAATGGTGTTTATTTTGTGAAGATTAGTTCTGAAAATAATTCAATAGTGAAGAGAGTTGTTTTGAAAAAATAGTTCTTGCTTCTCGACTCCGCTCGAAATGACAAGCCAATGTCGGTTCGAGCGAAGTCGAGAACTTTTAATAAATCGCATTTATCATATATTGCACTCCATTAAAACTCACATTATTTTCCTTTTGCTTTCCTGAAAAAGCAACTGCCAAAGGTGATTTACTGGAAATCACAAAAATAGTTTTATCATCAACGGTTATTTTTCCTATAGAACTCGCTATTAAAAAATAGCCCTTATTGGTTTCTACTAAACTCCCCTGCTCTATTGTTTGAATAGTTTTACTGAAATTTATTTTTTCAAATTCAGATAATTGCAACTCAGCTTCTTTCAATTGAGTTCCCAGTTTTTCAATTTCTAACTGCATCATGGCTTTAGAAGTTTCGTGTTTATCACCCGCCGAACTTTTACTTTCCGAATTAGATGATTCAGACACTTCTTTGATAATCGTATTTAATGAAAGTATTTTGTTCTCTAAATGGCTTTTACAAGCATTGATGATATGTTGTTTGAACTCTTGCATGAATGACAAAGATGGGATTTTTAGGTAACATTTCACACCTGTCAGGTTTAGTTATGGTTTGTAATAAACCTGACAGGTGTAACCTAAAATATATTAACAATTTCCCCATTTCTGTTAAAAATTAAATAGAAAGACACCACCCTGATATTGTATCTTTAACCCTCTAAGACTATGGCAAAGACAACAGAAACCAAAGAAACACCGTTGATGAAACAATACAATGAAGTGAAAGGAAAATATCCTGATGCTATCTTGTTGTTTCGTGTAGGAGATTTTTACGAAACCTTTGGAGAGGATGCCGTTAGAGCTTCTCAAATTTTAGGCATTACCTTAACCAAACGTGCCAATGGCTCTGCCTCACACATTGAGTTAGCTGGATTTCCACACCATAGTGTAGATACTTATTTACCAAAATTAGTGCGTGCCGGTTACCGTGTAGCTATTTGCGACCAGCTGGAAGACCCTAAAATGGTAAAAGGTATTGTGAAACGTGGGGTCACAGAATTAGTAACTCCAGGTGTTAGTTTTAATGATAAAGTTTTAGAACATAAAACCAATAATTTCTTAGCCAGTGTTCATTTAGATAAAGAACGAGCTGGGGTTTCATTTTTAGATGTATCAACCGGAGAATTTTTAGTAGCTGAAGGAACTCACACATACATTGAAAAACTGATTCAAAGTTTTAAGCCAAACGAAATATTATTTGAGAAAAATAAACGTCAAACCTTAACCAATTTAATTGGCGATCGTTTTTACATTTTTGGTTTGGATGATTGGGCTTTTACACTTGATTTTGGATACGAAGCTCTTACCAAACAATTTGGCACCAATAGTTTAAAAGGCTTTGGTGTTGAGCACATGAGTTTAGCGATTATGAGTTGTGGTGCTATTTTGCACTACCTTGGCGAAACCAAGCATGATAAGTTACAACACATTACTGCTGTTAGTAGAGTTGAAGAAGATCAATACGTTTGGCTGGACAGATTTACGGTTCGTAATTTGGAATTATTTGGAAGCGGGCACGATAATGGCAAATGCTTAATTGACATTATTGACACTACCGTTACACCAATGGGTTCTCGTTTATTAAAACGCTGGTTAGCATTGCCATTAAAGCAATTAGACATAATTAATGAACGTTTGGATGTTGTAGAATATTTTGGAGTGCATAGCAGTTTACAATCTGATTTAATTGCTCAATTTAAAGAAATTGGCGACTTAGAACGATTGATATCAAAAGTAGCAGCAGGGAAAATAAACCCTCGTGAGTTAGTGCAACTAAAACGCGCCTTAAATTTAATTGAATCGATTAAAGAAGTGACGAGTAAATGCGACAATCATTCTTTACAAAAAATTGCTGAACAACTAAATCCTTGCTTATTGATGCGCGATCGTTTACAAAATGAGTTAAACGAAGATGCACCAGTATTATTAAACAAAGGCAATGTAATTAGCAAAGGAGTAAATGCAGAATTAGACGAATTGCGAGCTATTGCATTTAGCGGAAAAGATTTCTTATTACAAATACAACAGCGTGAAGTTGAACGTACAGGCATTTCATCATTAAAAGTTTCTTATAATAATGTATTTGGTTATTACTTAGAAGTAACCAATGTGCACAAAGATAAAGTGCCAAGCGACTGGATTCGTAAACAAACTTTAACAACCGCTGAGCGATATATTACACCTGAGTTAAAAGTTTACGAGGAGAAAATATTAGGGGCTGAAGATAAAATTGCAGTTCTAGAGCAAACCTTATACGAAGCATTGGTGCGTGATTTAATTGATTACATCATTCCTATTCAATTAAACGCTGCCTTGATTTCGAAATTAGATTGCTTATTATCTTTTGCTAAACTTGCTAGAGATAACCAGTACGTGCGCCCTACCCTAACCAATGAATTTGCCATTAATATTATAGATGGACGTCATCCGGTGATTGAAAAACAATTACCTATTGGAACCGATTATGTAAGTAACTCTGTGTACTTGGATAACGACACGCAGCAAGTGATGATGATTACCGGACCTAACATGAGTGGTAAATCTGCTTTATTACGTCAGGTTGCTTTAATCACCTTAATGGCTCAAATTGGGTGCTACGTTCCTGCTAAAAGTGCTAAAATTGGCATCGTAGATAAAATATTCACACGTGTAGGTGCCAGTGATAATATATCCAGTGGCGAATCGACCTTTATGGTAGAGATGAATGAAACAGCCAGTATCTTAAATAACTTAAGCGAACGCAGTTTAATTTTATTGGATGAAATTGGACGAGGAACTTCAACTTATGATGGTATTTCAATAGCTTGGGCTATTGCCGAGTACATTCACTCTCAACCAAAAAACAGAGCAAAAACCTTATTTGCTACTCATTATCACGAACTAAATGAAATGACCACTTATTTCCCGCGCATTAAAAACTTTAATGTGTCGGTAAAGGAAGTCAATAATAAGATTATTTTCTTGCGTAAACTACAAGAAGGTGGCAGTGAACACAGTTTTGGTATTCATGTAGCCCGTATGGCAGGTATGCCAAAACAAGTGGTAGATCGAGCCAATGATATTTTAAAGAAACTGGAAAAAGATCATGAGTTGGAATTATCGGAAGTGGAAGCCGTAAATTCTTCGGAGGATGCCATTGACCATATGAGTTCAAAAACCAAGAGCAAAAGCGATTACCAATTGAGCTTTTTTCAGCTAAACGACCCAGTTTTGGAACAGGTAAAAGATGAACTTGTAAAGACGGATATCAACACTTTAACCCCGGTAGAGGCCCTCATGAAACTCAATGATATCAAGCGATTGATTGGAGGATAAAAAAAAATCAAAAAAAATTTTGTCAGAGTAAAAAAACAATTATCTTTGCACTCCCGATTAATAAAATCGATTGTTCTTTTAAATGAATTACAAGCGAAAGTAGCTCAGTTGGTAGAGCGTAACCTTGCCAAGGTTAAGGTCGCGGGTTCGAGACCCGTCTTTCGCTCGAAAACTGACTCTTAGAGTTGTTTTTCAACCAAAATGCCCCGGTGGTGGAATTGGTAGACACGCAGGACTTAAAATCCTGTGATCGCAAGATTGTACGGGTTCAAGTCCCGTCTGGGGTACAAATGAAAGAAAAAGGTTCAAGCATAGCTTGGACCTTTTTTGTTTTACAGAACTGCACAAGCTCTGCTTGATGCGAGAGGACTGAAAAACAAAAAAAGAACTTCTGAAAGGAGTTTTTTCTTTCTCAACATGACATGACAGGGACTCGCCGTAAGGCAATTCCTATTTTATAGAAAAACAGAAATGCTCAACCTTCAAATCATATACGAAGACGATGTTATACTCGTTTGTAATAAACCGGCAGGTTTGATGGTGGAACCTGATAGAAATAATCATCCTAATTTATTGCAGCAGGTCAAAAATTATTTAAAGGAAAAAACAGGAGATAAAAATCCTTATGCGCAGCATTTACATCGCTTAGATAGAGTAACGAGTGGCATCGTATTATTTACCAAACAAAAAGAACATTTACGAAATCTAAGTGAGCAATTTGCTCAAAGACAAGTTTCTAAATATTATATAGCATTGACATCAAGAGCCTCAGTCACCAATTCAGACTCTGAGGTTCTCGAAGTGCCCGAAAGCGGTACTTTAGAACATTGGCATCGTAAAGAAAAAAAGAAAGCGATATTGGTACCTGAAGGAACTGAATATGTCGAAAAAGCAAAATTGGAGTATACGGTGAAACCGTATGGTAATTACTTCCTCTGGAACATTCAATTACATACAGGAAAGTATCATCAAATACGTGCTCAATTATCAAGTATAGGATACCCAATAATTGGTGATGAATTATACGGCTCTAATATTCCCTATAAACCAAATGCCATTGCTCTCCATGCTGCAAAGTTAATTATAACACATCCTGTAAGTAATGAAGAGATGATTTTTGAAGCATCAAATGGTGACTTTTAAGATTATTTAATCTAGTTTGCATTTGAAACTCGACAAATATTTTTCTAACTTAAGAATTACATTATCAATATCAGAAAACACCTCTTCGTTAGTAAACCTAAGTACTGAAATTCCTAAGCCATTGAGTATTGCTTCACGTTCCATATCATAACGTTTTATATTTCCAAGTTCATGAATTGTTCCATCAAGCTCAATAACCAATGAAGCTTCGTGACAATAAAAATCAGCTATAAAATATTTAATAGGATGTTGACGCCTGAATTTAAAACCTAATATTTTTCGACTCCTAACTATTTGCCAAAAGATATGCTCGGCAGTTGTGCTTCTTTTCCTCAATTTTTTTGCGTTATCGAACAAATAATCTGATGCGCCATACGATTGATTTATTATACGTTTCATTGTAAGTTAAGGTATAGTTTATGTGTTCGTTTTCAAAATCCCCCTCATCCCCAGCCCTTCTCCCACAGGGAGAAGGGAGACTAAATTTCCCTCTCCCGCTGGGAGAGTGATTAAGGGTGAGGGATAGACATGCTGTTAAACTCAATCTCTTTTAGTACTCTATAATTGCTCACTACGCCATGTTGTAATTTTCTCTCAAGTATAGTAATATGATTACAATTAAATTTCTCATTAAACACATGCTGTTTAATCATTTCATAACTCTTATTAAAACGAACTCTCGACATTGTTCTGGCAACTGTTAAATGAGGGACAAACTCACGCACTCTAAGCCCCAACAAATTATGTAACTCGTGATATACTCTTACAATTTGAAAAGAATTTTCAATCCTAACATAAATTGTATTGGACTCAGAACCATGCTCAAAGAAATCAAAACCATTTAAATCAATTTCAAATGAATTGTTTTTGGAGAACAAATTTTGTAATGAACTAAAAAAACGTTCATTCACAGGTCTCATCGTATGAAACGACATTAATGAAATGTGCGGAACCGATTGAAGATTATAATCACTTAACCCTACTGCTTTGTGAAGCTTGTACTTTAGTGATTTTACTTTGCTTTTTATTTCATCCGGTGGAGAAATAATTAAAAAATACTGATAAACAGTATCCAGAACAGGTTCCGTTTGCTCTTTCTTTGGTTCTGAAAACAATGACAGCTGATTACTTTTAGCGTAACTTGAAGTTTGGTTTTTAGTATTCATGGCAACAATAATTTTAATTAACAAAAATCTTTTAATAAAATTACTACATTTTAAAACATCATATTGCTATAAATTGTAGCAAATAAAAAATAATTGTTTTATTGCTGTTTCAGATATTAAAACACTAAAGAGTAGCTAACCCCATTTGAATTATCGCAATTTACGTTTCCATCCAGCTGTTCAGCTAGCATGTATATTAATTGAATTCCCAGATGAGAATCTTTTTCTAAATCAAAATTACGCTTTAAGCCTATGCCATTATCACTTACCCATAAATTATGTTTAGTACCATCTTTTCTCAAAACAATACTGATTTCTCCCATTTGATTTGGGAAAGCATACTTTAACGAATTACTAATAATTTCATTTAAAATTAAACCTAGTAATATCATTTTATCAATGTCAAAAAATAAATTCTCCTCAAAATCATACATAAACTTTATATCTGACTCTGGAACACTATATGAATCTCCAATACTTTTACATAAATTCTCAATATACTTATCTAATGCAATTTTACTTAGATCTTGGGATTTATAAAGCATCTCATGTACTAAGGCCATGGATTTTATCCTATTTTGACTTTCACGAATAAGAGATAAAACTTTCTTATCAGTAATTTTATCTGACTGCAAATTCAATAAACTGGAAATGATTTGCATATTATTCTTAACCCTGTGATGTACTTCTTTCAAGAGCTGTTCTTTTTCGCCGAGAGAAATACGGGAATGTTCCAACTCTTCACCAAGCATATTAACTCCGGCCCCTATACCGTCTAAAAGATTATCATCTTCCTTAATTGTAACTTTTCTAGAAAAATCCTGGCGAGCAAAAGATAATATTACCTCCAAAATTTCATTTACACGAGCGTTATCAGATAAAGAAATATTATTTTTTGAATTCATTAAAAACTATAAACAAAATTGTTTTAACCATTTTGTGGCATCTTCCTCGTTATCAAAAAGCTTGGTAGGTACAGCTGGTTTATTAATTCCTAAATAAAAATTACCTAAAACTCTGCTAATTGGAGAGCCGATAATAATACCAAAAGCATTAGTTTTTGTTTCCCTACCATGAGCAGAAAAATGATGCCTTGCCTCGTAACTCATAGACTTAATATTTCTTGCATCTATTAAAATAGGAAACTTTTTGTCTTTAAAAAAGGATGTTACAACTGCT
Source organism: Bacteroidia bacterium (assembly GCA_035439445.1). GTDB lineage: Bacteria > Bacteroidota > Bacteroidia > B-17B0 > Aurantibacillaceae > UBA4416. The sequence goes on along the minus strand of DAORKG010000001.1, from coordinate 175,076 downwards.
GAATTTTCGACAGCATGCTCTAACACTATATCAATATTGGGTTTTACACTCGTTCGGGCAATTCCATCCTCTCCCATCCAAGTATAATAACCCTTTAAATCATTGGCATATTTAGGAATTTCCATGTATATAAATGTAATAATTTTTGTTCAACAAAACCGATTTACAACATATTTAATAATTCCAATAACTGATCCTTTTTTCTATTAGAAACCGGAACAACAGAATCATCTTTCATAACAACATGCCCTTCTGTTTTTTCAAAGCAAAATAGATGATTCATATTAATTAAATGAGAATGATGAACTCTTAAAAAACCAGCATCCAACAATAAGTCGTCAAATTCTTTCATGGTTTTAGAAACCATGATACGTTTACCATCCGTAAGATAAACCTTCGTGTACCCCCCATCCGATTCGAAACGAATAATATCATCCAAATCAACAGAATAAATACGTTCCATTGTTTTAAGAACAATTTTCTTTTTATTCTTAATTGGTTCTGCTATGTTATTTAAAAGAATTTTAAGTTTAGTATTTAATTCATCTTCTCCCATTGTTTCTTCTGCCTTTTTAACAGCAGCTAATAAATTAGCAGGAGACAAAGGTTTTAATAAATAATCTAATGCGCTATACTTAAATGCTTCGATAGCAAATTCCTGATGTGCAGTTACAAAAATGATTTTAAAATTTATTTTTTCGAACTTTTTCAATAAATCAAATCCTGTTCCATCAGGCATCTGGATATCTAAAAAAATCAAATCGGGATGGTGCTCATTAATGGCTTTATATGCCGAATCTACGGAATTAGCTAAACCAACTACCTGAACATTTTCGGCATAAGACTTTAATAAATTAGAAATCAATTCCTGATTATTAATTTCATCATCTATAATTACTGCCTTTATCATATTTTTTTACATTTCTTTGAAAGGTACAACAAATCTCACTTTTACTCCCGAAAAATCAGGATTAATTTTCTTCTTATCTATTATTTCGATTTCGTTTTTAGAAGGATCGTTTAACGTGCTCATTCTTTCTTTGGTAATTATTGTTGCCAAAGATTCATAAGAAGATTTTAACTTATTCTTCAATTTCATAGCTTCTTCCATACCAACGCCATCATCCTCTATTTCATAAATCAAAATTGTATCTTCAAAAAACAATCTCACATCTACCCTGCCTTTATCTTTTTTATAGAAAATACCATGTTCTATGGCATTTTCTATAAAAGGCTGTGCCAACATAGGAGGAATATGAATACTTTCTCTATCAATTTTATCATCTAAAATAATATCAAAATCAAATTTATTTTCGAATCTCAACTTTTGCAACTCAAGATAATTATTCAACAATTTAACTTCGGCATCAACCGAGATATAATCTTTTCTGGAATAATCTAAAATCATTCGAATCAGTTCTGAAAACTGAGTCAGATAATTACCTGCTTTTAAACTATCTTGCTTAAAAATATAGTTTTGTATGGCATTTAATGAGTTAAAAATAAAATGCGGATTCATCTGAGAAACCAATAACTTTTGTTTTAGTAAATTATTTTTTTGATTATTTATAATACTTTTTTGTTTGAAGTTTTTGTAAATAAAAAAAGAGCTGATACTTAATACAATCAATATAGACGCGAAAACAATTAGCCAAATATTTTTTCTGAGGTTATTTTTTTCGTTAGCAGATGTAATTTCTACTAACTTTTTTTCATTCTCAGCTTTGGTTAACAATTCCTTTTTTTCATATTCATACTTCAATTTTTGTTCTAGTAAAGCATTTTTAGATTCCTGATTATCTAAAATAGTTTTGGTTTCAATATACAACTGATGATATGTGTTAGCTTTATCAGTTTCTTTTGTCTCTGTATAAATTTCATATAATTGTTTTGCCGCCATATTAATTTCGGCAGGATGCTCAATTTCTTGTCCTATTTTCAATGCTTCTTTTGCATTTGAAACAGATAGATCATATTTTTTTTGCTGTCTGAAAATTTTACTTAATACAATATGACTGTGGTTAATTTCTACTTTGTTTTGCATGCTCTTGGCTATATCTAATCCCTTAGTAGCATACTCCAAAGCTTTATCCAATTTATTTTGATAGATGTAAATCTGAGCAATATTTAAATAAGCTACCGAATTTGGTCCATAATCAGAACTCTCTATTAAATCAATACTTTTTTGAAGATACTGTAACGCTTTGGTGTAATCTTTTAATGCATTATAATCAGTACCCACTTTGAAGTTAATAGTACTAAGTGCTACCAAATATCTATTTTTTGTGTATAATTCTAAACTTTTTTGATGGTGCTCAAGTGCTTTATGATAATCCCTTTGCAAATAAGATATATCTCCTATACTAAGATGAACGTCTGCAATTCCGATTTCATCTCCCTCTTCTTCAAAAATTTTCAAGCATTCATAAAGTTGATTTAGTGCTTTTGTATTGTTTCCCTTTCTAATATCAATTTGTGCAATAGCTTGTAAAGAAATTGCCACCTCATTTTTATTACCTGACGATTTACTTACTTCAATACTTTTATTAAAAAATTCAACTGCTTTTTCATCGTCAGATTGCTCGGAATAAATAATTCCTTGATTATGAAGAGCAGTGGCGTAATATTTACTATACAATTTAAACAATCTGCCCTCTGGTTTTGATGCCAAATTTTTAGCACTCAGTTTTTTCAACTCCTCATTATACTTTTGCCATTCGCCCTCGGCAGCAACTTCAATTAGCTGATCCAATAATTCACATCGAGTAGTATCATGCTTTGCCGCTTTGAGTTCAATCTTTAATCCTTCCACCATTTTGTTTTGAGTAAAACCCGAAACACAAAACAGAAGAAAAAACACAATACAATATATTTTAGTCTTAAAAAAAATCATTTTTATTATTACAAAGTACAATATACGAATTTTAACAATTTCATAATCCACTAGATATTCTAGTAATTATTAAAAGATCCTAGCTTTAATCAGGCAAAAAGTTGACATAAGTCATATTTATTCATAAATTACTCCTATAACTTCGTTTCATGAGCCAAACAGACTTAAATTTTAGCATAGCCGAAGTGTTTATAAGATGTTTATTGGGGATTTTATTTCTTTTTCAAGGATACGACAAACTATTTGTTGTAAAAATAAAAAATGTTGTAAATGCATTTCATAAAGAAACAGACAGAAAACATATTCCTGAGTTTTTGCTGGTCTTTACATCTTATTTTACGTCTATAACCGAATTTTTTGGAGGAATACTATTAATAACGGGGGTGTTGCACCAATATTCACCAATTCTACTGGCAATCAACTTATTGATAGTAGCTTTCGCTTTCTCATTTTTAAGACCTATGTGGGATATGCAACATGTATTTCCAAGGGTAGTATTGTTAACATTAACCTTACTTCTTTCTAACTACTTTTATTTTGGACTTGATACCATAATACTTAATAACTGATTATAATCTAAACAAGAGTAAATGAAAACAATTTTAGTGGGTGTAGATTTTTCTAAATCATCCGACAACACAATCGAATATGCAATAGAAATAGCCAAGAAATCTGAAGCTAAGGTATTATTATTTCATGCCTTAAGTGCGCCGGTAGTTCATACAACATCTGGCTTAGTATTTATGGATGGTGAAGCAAACTTGAAAGGAGAAGAAAAAAGAATGCAAAATCTATTACTACAGCTATCAAAAAAACACCCTGATGTTAAATTTGATACAGAATTAACTTATGATAACATTAGAGAAAGAGTAAAAAAACTTTCCAAGAAAAATAAAATAAGTTTAGCTGTTTTGGGATTAGAGAGTAAAAGTAAAATTTCAAAATTTATTTACGGAACAACCAGTGCCGACTTAACAGGAAAAATTGAATGCCCTATTATTACAGTTCCTGAGAAATACAAACATCAAACAATTAAAAAAATATTAGTAGCTATTGATAATAAAGAAAATATAGGCTCAGGGTTGTCTAAACGTATACACTCAACAATAGATTTTATAGGAGCAACAGCTGAGTTTGTTCATATTAAAACTGAAGACGAATTAGAGTTAGGAGAAAAAAACAGACATCCATTTCCTGTAACTAACATCAAATCTTCAGATTTCAGGACGGGCATAAGTTCTTACGCTAAAAAATCGAAGGCAGATGCCATTATGTTAATCAGCCATAATTATAGTGCTTTTCATAACTTATTCATTGATAGTAATTCAAAAAAAATAATTTTATCTTCTAACATACCAGTAATATCAATTCATAAATAAAAACCTATGATAAATTTAAAAACAAAAAAAATTGTCGTACCATACGATTTTTCTAAAACAGCTGAAAATGCTATTGAACATGCAGCTTTTGTAGCCGCATATACAAAGGGCGAATTATATTTAGTATTCGTTCAAAAGAAAAATGACATATTAAATATGTTGTTACCTTCTTTGAGTGTAAAAAAGCCAAATACTATTTCAGATTTATTATCTGAAAAATTAACAACGGAAGCAGTCAAAATTTCTAAAAAATATGGTATAAAAGTAACTCCTGTATTTTCATCCGGTAACATTACTACTGAGTTAATTAATATCTGTGAAGAAGTTGGAGCAAATTTGATTGTGATGGGAACACAAGGTGGTGATTCCAACAATGATTTATTTATGGGTAGCAATACTTATAGAACATTAACCAAAAGTGATTTACCAATACTCACTGTAAGAACGGCTCCTTCAAAAAAAGGTTTTTCTAATATTGTATTGCCTATAGATTTATCTGCACATACAAGACAAAAAGTAAATATGGCTATTCAACTAGCAAAATTATTTACCAGCCATATTTATGTTATTGGTTTATATAATGATGATGAAAAATCTGAAAAATATAAATTAGATGTATACTTAAGTCAAATTGAAAAAGAATGTCAAAAAAATAAAGTGTCAGTAACTTCGTTTGCTGCAAAAACAAGTAATAAAGTAAAAAGAACATTGCAGTTTTCAAAAAAAGTAAATGCCGACATTATTGTATCAATGACTGATCAAGATACAGAATTCAAATCAGTACTATTAGGAAACTATATCCATCAGTTAATTAATAATTCAAAAATTCCTGTACTTTGCATTAAACCAGAAATTAATGAAATGTCTGCAGGAGGCACCGCTGGAGTTCCGTTCTAAAGTATACAATTAAGTAATTGCATAAAAAAAGGATTCGTTTCACGAATCCTTTTTTTATTATTAAATTATCTATTAACTAAATATTACTTAATTCTAAGCCTTCTTCATTTTGTTTTTTGAGTGTCCAACCGTCGGTGAAAGTAGTTTCCAACCAAGATTTTCCCGATTTTCTAAAAACCTGAGCTGATAATTTTAACTTCTCAGCAAATTGTTTTTCGAATTCAGAAACTAACATATCCTCACTAATTATAATATCATGACCTCCACTAGGGGCAGTAATAACAAAATCATCAGTTATCACATCCTTTTTTAATGAGCCCTGTAATTCTTTATGTTTTTTCTTGAAAAACTCTATTTTTAAAAACGGAAACTCATTGTTAAACGCTTTCTTTATCTCAGAAACCTTAACAGGTTTATCTATCTTAATGATTGTCATAATTGTACTACTTTTCTTACTGCAAAGGTCAATACTTATGAGTTATTTTTATCTGACAAGGGTCATCTTATGGCCTGATATTAATCAGAAACCCATTTTATTTCGCTAACTCTATTACTTTATGGAGTGATTTAACAGCCTGTTCATGCTTCTTAACAAACGGATTATTTAAGTCCCAAACATAACCTGCCAAAACCGAACAAATTTGTTTTTTGATTTCAGGGTCTTGATTCTCCGAAAAGAAAATATCATGTAATTCACCCGTATACCAAGTAGAGACATAGGTTCTGAATGTATTAATTCCTTGCATCATATACTCAGTGTAATCTTTTTGCCAATCAACATTTTCTCCCTTTAAAAACTGTCCAACCAGTTTACCTGCCTTAGCTCCAGATTCCATTGCAAAAGTTACACCTGATGAAAACACTGGATCTAAAAACTCTGTTGCATTACCTACCAATACATAGCCATCTCCATATAATTGTTTGGTAGAAATAGAATACCCGGCAATTGACTTAGGCTCAAACATCATTTCAGCTCCTTTAAAACGTTCTTTTAAGTTTTGGTCAATATCTATCAAGTGGAGCATTCTTTCAGTTGGATCTTCAGACATTCCATCATAAAAAGAAGGATCACTCACATAACCAACAGATGTAATTCCATTAGAAAAAGGGATAATCCAAATCCAAGTTCTTTGTTGATGAACCACTATTGTAATTCTGTTTCCATCAACACCTTGTGGGCGTTTTAAATCTTTAAAATGAGAGAAATGCGTTTTGCGCACACCTAAGTTAGATGGTTCATCTAAATTAAACATACGGGGAATTACTCGTCCATAGCCACTTGCATCTACAATAAATTTAGCTGCTATTTCTCTTTTATTTCCTTTTGAATCAACTACAGAAGTAACCGAATTAGTTCCATTAAATTTAATATCAGTAACACCGGTTTCAAACTCTAAATCTACACCCATTGACTTTACAGTATTAGATAAAATCTGATCAAATTGCCCGCGAGGCACTTGCCATGTCCACTTCCAACCATTACTAAATTGTTCAGCAAAATTAAAATCACATATCTCATTACCTCTAACGAATTTAGCACCAAATTTCTCCTGAAATCCGGCAGCTTTAACAGCATCCAATAATCCAGCCTCATCTAAATGATCCATTACCCTCGGAAGCAAACTTTCACCAATAACAAAACGGGGAAACTTTTCTTTCTCCACCATTTTAACTTTATATCCTTGCTTATTTAAAAGCGACGCAGCAATACATCCCGCAGGGCCAGCGCCAATAACTAAAACATCTGTTGTTTCCATAAAATTATTTTTTATAAATTATCATCTAAATACCACTCCGCAAAGGATGTTGGTGTTTCTTCTAATTTGAGGCTATTAATTATTATATTATTAGGAAGTTTGATATTGATTCTATTGACAAAGTCAATTAATAAATTTTCGCAACTAGGTTGATATGGGACATAATTAATTTTTTCGAAATTAGTATGCAAATCATTTAATTGCGCGTGTGGTGTGTTTAAATTAAGGACTAAAGAATGATCAAATACTTGAACCACCTGCTCATTTACAATTTTTTTAAAATCAGTAAAATCAATCACCATTCCATTTTTCGGGTGGTTTTCTTTTTCTAATATTTTACCCTTTAAAGTCACATATAACACATAAGTATGGCCATGAATATTTTTACACGGTCCATCGTAGCCATACAACGCATGAGCCATATCAAAAGTAAATTTCTTAGTAACTCTGATGTATTGATTCTTTAACATACTTAAGCTCTGCCTAATTCTTTTAATCGTTCAACATGAGACATTAAAGCGCTACCAAAACTTGATTTTAAATTATATGGAATCCCAAATTCATGTGCTGTTTTTTCAACTATTGGGGCTAGTTTAGGGTAATGTATGTGACAAATATTAGGAAACAAATGATGTTCTATCTGATAATTTAAGCCTCCAACATACCAACTTAGTAATTTGCTATTTCGGGCAAAATCAGAAGTTGTTTTTAATTGATGTACGTGCCAATCTGTATGAAGTTCATTTTCTGCGACAGGTTGTTCTGCTCCCTCAACTACATGTGCCATTTGAAATACAAAACTCAATATAATACTAGCCACCCAATGCATGACAAAAAAACCAATTAAAATTTGATACCATGTAAAATCTGTTAGCCATAATGGCAAACCTAAAATAACAGCCAAATAAGCAACTTTACGTAATAGCATTTTAATATACTCACTTGTTACTTCTTTATTCTGACTCTTAACTAAACCTGCTTTGTTATATTGAAACAGTCGAGTAAAATCGTTAGTCAACATGGTAATAGTCATTAACCCATAAAATGCAAATGCATATAAAAACTGATATTTATGATACCATTTTAAAGGAGCTTGTTCTGCTAAACGGATAGGCCCTTTAGTATTAATATCTTCGTCTAAACCTGAAATATTGGTATAGGTATGATGTAATACGTTATGTTGAATTTTCCAGTTCAACATATTGCTTCCTAATAAATAAATACTACCTCCCAAAACATTATTTACCCAGTTTTTCTTTGAATAAGCTCCGTGACATGCATCATGCATAACACCCATTCCAACACCTGCAATACCAATACCCATAATAATCGATAAACCTAACGCAATCCAAGACGACATAGGTATCACTAATATTAAAATATATGGAACAATATACATGCTAATTAACGCAATGGTTTTCACCACCATAGCCACATTTGCTTTTTGAGATAAATTGTTTTGCTTGAAATAATCGTTTACATTTTTTCTGAGGGTTGCAACAAACTGTTTTTCATCTTTGTTTGCGCAAGTAAATCTTACTGTATTCATATAGTACAAAATTTATTTTTATGGAGATAAACGCTCAATCTTCCATGAATTATTAATTAAAGTATATTGGATGCGATCATGTAATCTACTCGCTCTTCCTTGCCAGAACTCCATTTTTGTTGGTATTACAACATACCCACCCCAATGATTGGGTTTTGGAACTTCTTTATCCGCATATAATTTGGTTACATTTAAAAAGTAATTATCTAACTCTTCTCTACTAGAAATCACTTCGCTTTGTTGTGATGCCAAGGCTGCTAATTGAGATTCGCGAGGGCGAGAATTGAAATATGAAACCGATTCTTCTTCTGATAAAAATTCAACCATTCCATCAATTCTTACCTGGCGCTGTAATTCTTTCCAAAAAAACAGTAGAGAAACTTGTTTATTTTTCTCTATATCTCTTCCTTTATGACTTGCATAGTTTGTAAAAAAAGTAAATCCTCCGTGACTAACATCTCTTAATAATACGATACGAGAAGATGGTTGGTTTAGCTGATTAACAGTAGACAATGTGAAAGCGTTAGCTGCTTCATCTCCATTTTCAAAAGCTTCGTGCAGCCAAATACCAAACTGAATAAAAGGATCTGAACTGATATTCTCTTCCAACAACTGATGTTTGGTATAATCATGTCTGGCAAATTTAATTTTATCTTTTAATTCCGGTTTCATTGTGTTTAGACTTAATACTTAAGGCATCAATCCGTCACAAAGGAACTAAAGATAGGCTAAACTAAAAATGACAATTATCAGGGACTGAATTAAAAAAATCAAATTTTATGGATTTTGATAATGTTAACCGGGCAGTTTTTAGAGGCTTTTAAATTATCTTCTAATTCATGATCGTTTACTACAACCGAATAAAAACCTCGTTTTTCAACACCACCAACTAAAGTACACTTCCCATCTCTGGTAGAAATACGCCAGCGATAGTCTGCAGCCTCTACACAAGCATTACAACCAATGCATTTAATACGTTGTTGTATAATACGTATCATTAAACTTCAGGAACTAGTTTATACAATTTATCTGATTGACGAATTCTCTCAGGTGTAGCTATTGTAAATTCTTCACCTTTAACTACTTTTTCTACCGATTTACCATTTACTCGTAACTCATCAATCATCATTTGTAAATAACCAGTTGTTGGACCTGTAATAATAATTTCATCGCCAACTGATAAACTATGAGATTCACATTTAAATTCACCCACATTAGCTTGGTCAAAATACTTTAAACCTTTAGCTAAATAAATTTTCCGTTTAGAAGATTTAGAACCGTTTTCATCACACCACTCACCCATTTTACGTCCTAAATAATAACCATCCCAAAAACCACGATTAAATACAGTAGCTAATTGAGTCTTCCAATTTTCTACTTTCTCTTTGGTATAAGTTCCTTCTAAATAAGCATTGATAGCTTCGTTATAACATCTAGTTACGGTATGAACATAATCAACGGAACGTCCACGACCTTCCAGTTTCAATACACTTACACCGGCATCCAATATTTTATCTAAAAAATCAATGGTACATAAATCTTTAGCCGACATAATGAATTCATTGTCCACCTCAAATTCAATTCCATCTTCTTTATCGGTAACCACATAACTTCTTCTACAATTTTGAATACAGGCACCACGATTAGCCGATGCAAAATGCGAATGCAAACTTAAATAACACTTACCTGAAACAGCCATACATAAAGCGCCATGAGCAAAAATTTCCAATTCAACTAACTTACCTGATGGACCCGTGATATTTCTTCGTTTAATTTCACGGCTAATATCTGCTACCTGCATTAAACTTAATTCGCGAGCTAATACAACTACATCCGCGTAATTTGCATAAAACTCAACAGTATCAATATTAGAAACATTTGCTTGAGTAGAAATGTGAATTTCCATTCCAATTTTTTTGGCATAATTCATCACCGCTTGATCTGCTGCGATGATTGCAGTCACACCACTTTCTTTAGCTGTACTCACAATACTTTTCATCAAAGTAATATCGTGATCGTACAAAATAGTGTTTAGAGTTAAATACGTTTTTACGTTATTTTCTTTACCAATTTCTGCAACACGTTTTAGATCTTCTAAAGTAAAGTTGTTACTGGAACGTGCACGCATATTCAATTGCTCCACACCAAAATAAACCGAATTACAACCTGCTTTTATTGCTGCCATTAAAGCTTCATAGGAGCCCGCTGGCGACATTAATTCAATAGAACGTTTCATTAAAATTTCATACTTACACGTTATTTCCCCAATTTTCTAACTCTTCTTTACTCCATAATTCAGGGAAGAAAATACGGCGTTGATATTTCGGATGCATATACTTTCTCCAATCACTTCCGCCCGTTGCTTCTGCATTTCCTAAATATTTTCCTGCTGCGTTATAATGAGCCATTACCCAAGATACGTTTACAGTATAATCATAATGACGCATAGCTTTAATTAATTCAGCATCGTTTTTCACAGCTTCCGGTAATTGCTTGAACTTTGTCCATAAGTTGGTAGTATTGTATCCTTCCATCTTAATTAAAAATTCTGCCTTATAACGTTTTTCAAAATTTCTAATCAACGTATTCTTTTTACCCGTTGCATGGTCTTTACCAGCTGCTTGCCAATATAAATGCTCATAGGCATGCTCATAAGGAGTATTTCTGTCGATAGTTGCTCTAAAACGGTAATCTATTAAATTAATCAACTCTGTTGAAGCAAATTCAATTAAACGGTATTGAGCACTTTGAAATCCACTTGCAGGAGTTAATGTATTTCTAAATTTCATGTATTGCTCTTTCTCCATACCATCTCCCATAATATCGAATGAAGAAGATAACATATCAAAATAACGGCTGATGCGTCTTAATTTTTCAGTAAAGAAAGGAGCTGACACTTCGGCACTATTACTTACCTGATTAATTTCCCACAAAATCATTTTAAATAACAACTCGTTAATTTGGTGATACATAATAAACACCATCTCATCAGGCTGAGTTGTACGTTGAATTTGAAGTCCTAGTAAAGCATCTGGCAAAATATAATCCCAATAAGTAATAGGATTAGCCCAAACTAAACCTTCTAAATGAACATCCGGATTTTGGTCGATTGCTTTGTATTTGTCTTCAATGCGAGAAACGATTTCTTTTTGTGCGTCAGTCATAATTTATTTTTTTGCTAAATTAATACATTTTTAGTCATATGCTGATGGATAACATCATCAATTGTTGTCATTGGAGTAGTATGATTAAAATCATATTTTTTAATTAATTCTTTTATAATATTTTCCTGAGCATTTCCTTTTTCCAATGCTGTTTTATATTCAATATCAGTAAAAGAAACCATCGTATATAATGGAAAGTATTTATCCGGATATAACTCGCTGAATCTTCTTTCAATTTTTTGCAACAATAAGAAATCAGGATCTGCTACTTTATTACGCATTACCAAATAATTATTAACTGATAAATCCTGAACGGCATCTCCATTTGGCTTACGTAGTATCTGATATTCTTCCCCTATTTTCTTCCAGTCTTCATTGTGTTTTTTCATCAATTCCCACATCACAGTACAATCTTCAAAACCACAATTCATTCCTTGCCCAAAGAAAGGAACTGTTGCATGCGCTGCATCTCCCATCAACATTACTTTACCATGATACCATGGGTAACAACGAATAATTGCTAAAGATGATAAAGGATGATCTTCCCAAGCATCTGCTACATTTGGCATCATCTCAAAGAAATCTGGAAACACCTCTTTAAAGAAGTTCTCCACTTTATCTCTTGATGTTAATTTATTAAAACAATGCTCATGTCTATCAAACGGCATAAATAAAGTACATGTAAATGAACCATCAAAGTTTGGTAGAGCAATTAACATGAAACGACCACGAGGCCAAATATGTAATGTATTCTTTTCTAATTTATAGCTACCATCTGCATTAGCCGGTAATAAAATTTCACGGTAACCATCTTCAATATAATTTTGACTATAGCTAAAGCGATCCAACTTTTGCATAGCATTGTATCGTACAGCAGAAAATGCACCATCAGTAGCAAATACCACATCAGCCGTTACTTCAGATAGTGTTCCTGTTTGAGTATGTTTGAAAAATGCCGTTCCTTTTTCTAAATCAACATTTACACATTCCTCGTTAAAGAAAATTTTGACATTAGGATTTTGCTCTGATAAATCCATTAATTTGGCATTAATCTCACCTCGAGACACTGAATAAATAGCTTGATCATTTATTCCATAAGGTTGATAATTTGTATCGCCCTTTAGCGGGTGCATGGTACGACCATACATAGGAATGGCAATTTTCCTAATCTCATCGCCAATCCCTACTGCATCTAATGCTTTCCAGCCGCGATAAGAGGTTGCCAGATTAATTGATTTTCCGGCAGATATGTTAGCTTTACGCATATCCGGGCGGCGCTCATACACATTTACTTTATAGCCTTCTTTTGCTAAATATACCGCCCATAAAGAGCCTACTAATCCTGCACCTACTATTGTTGCTTGTTTCATTAATATTGTATTTTCTAATTTTTATATTATCAGTCTGAGCGGTTCCGATAGCTATCGGAACGAAGACTATTTCACTAATGCTTCTTTTAATTTTGGCGGTTCCATGACATGACCGCATTTTTTGCAAGTTCTCAATCCCAAACTATCGTAAAACGATTGCATTAATTTTGGCAATTGTTCTACAATGTCTCCTAAATGAAACTTAGCTCGGTACAATTCTGTATCACAGTTTTCACAATACCAAGTGCATGCATCTAATTCTTGTGGTGTACGCTGACGTTCAATTACCAAACCTACTGTATTAGGATAGCGTTGAGGAGAATGTTCTACTATTGGTGGTAATAAAAAGATTTCACCTTCTTTAATGTCTATCACTCTAGTTTTACCATTTTCTCTGATAGGCAATTGCATATCTCCTTCAATTTGATAGAAAAATTCTTCTCCTTCATTATAATGAAATTCTTTGCGGGCATTTGGTCCACCAACAACCATTACAATAAATTCAGTATCCTTATAAACCACCTGATTACCAACCGGTGGTTTTAATAAATGACGATTCTCGTCAATCCACTTTTTAAAATTAAAAGGAGGTATTATGCTCAAATTTAAAATGCGATTTGTTCAAAAAAAAAGAAAACACCTGTCAGGTTTATAAAACCTGACAGGTGTTACTATATATAATTAAAGGGTTCCTCTTCTTGCTTGTTCAGCTTCAATTGATTCAAATAAAGCTTGGAAATTACCTTTTCCAAAAGATTTCGCACCTTTACGTTGAATGATTTCAAAAAATAAAGTTGGTCTGTCTTCCACTGGCTTTGTAAATATTTGTAATAAGTACCCTTCATCGTCTCTATCTACCATAATACCCCATTTCTTTAACTCTTCCATATCCTCTTCAATAATACCTACACGATCTTTTACAGTATCGTAATATGTTCCGGGTACATATAAAAATTCAACTCCACGTTTACGCATTTCAGAAATAGTGAATACTATATCATCTGTTGCAACTGCAATATGCTGGCAGCCTGGACCATAATAGAAATCTAAATATTCTTCAACTTGTGATTTCTTTTTACCATGAGCGGGTTCGTTAATTGGAAATTTAATACGTCCGTTTCCGTTTGTCATTACCTTACTCATTAGAGCAGTGTACTCCGTAGAAATATCTTTATCATCAAATGTTACTAAGTTTGCAAAACCCATTACATCGGCATAGAAGCTTGCCCATTTATTCATAGCACCTAACTCCACATTACCAACCATGTGATCAATGTATTTTAATCCTGTAGGAGTTGGCTTATATTCAGTATCTAATTTTTCAAAACCTGGCATAAAAACGCCTTTGTAGTTTTTACGTTCAATAAACATATGAATCGTTTCTCCGTATGTATGAATACCTGCTTTTACAATTTCACCTTGTTCATCTTTTACAACAGTTGGTTCCATATATGATTTAGCACCACGCTTGATAGTTTCTTCGTATGATTTACGGGCATCATCAACCCATAATGCAATTACTTTAACACCATCTCCATGCCTGCGAATATGGTGAGATATTTCACTTTCCGGATCAAATGGTGAAGTTAGTACCAATCGAATTTTATCTTGAACTAATACATAAGACACTCTATCACGAGAACATGTTTCTAATCCAGCGTATGCTAATTCTTGAAAACCAAATGCCGTTTTATAGTAGTGTGCTGCCTGCTTTGCGTTACCCACATACAATTCAACATAATCTGTTCCATTAATTGGTAAAAAGTCTTGAGCTTTATCAAATACTTTTTCTCCGCTATAATCGTAGTTTTTTACTTTTGTTAAATCTGCTACTGACATATTATTTGAAATTTTAGATTTATGAATTTTGATTTATTATTTAATTTTATTCTAATTTTCAAGTCATATTACCGAATTCTAAATTCTTAAATCTGACTTCTAATTTATTTAAGCTAATTGTGGTTTACTCATCCAAGATTTATAATAATCTTTTACTTCATATTTAAGAGCCTCAGTCGAAATTTTTAAAGGATTAAATGGATCAATCATCACCGCTAATTCTTTCGTTTCTTTTTTACCGATACTACGTTCAATTGCGCCAGGATGTGGCCCATGAGGAACACCTGCGGGATGTAATGTAAACTGACCAGCTTTAATGTTATTACGGCTCATGAAATCACCATCTACATAATATAAAATTTCTTCTGCATCAATGTTGCTATGGTGATAAGGTGCAGGAATTGCATTCGGGTGATAATCGTATAAACGAGGAACAAACGAACAAATCACAAAATTTCGGCCTTCAAACTGTTGATGAATTGGAGGCGGCATATGTATACGACCTGTAATTGGCTCAAAATTAAAAATTGAAAAAGCGTAAGGATACACATATCCATCCCAACCTACTAAATCAAATGGATGTGTTTCGTAAGTATATGGATAAATCATTCCACGTTTTTTAATCATGATTTTAAAATCACCTTTTTCATCATGAGTCTCAAAATTATATGGCAATTTAAAATCACGCTCACAGAACGGGGAATGCTCTAATAATTGACCAAATTCGTTGCGGTAACGTTTAGGAGTACGAATGGGGCTATGTGATTCTATAAATAAAATTTTATTATCACTAGAATCGAACTCTAATTTATAAACTACACCTCTTGGAATAATAACATAATCGCCATACTCAAAATCAACCGTACCATACATTGTTTTGCAACGACCGCTCCCCTTATGAATAAACAACATTTCGTCCGAATCAGCATTCTTAAAAAAATACTCATCCATATTTTTTGAAGGGCATGCCATTCCTATCTGCATGTCATCATTAAAGAAAAATACTTTACGACTTTCCAGATAATCATCATCCGGCTCCACATCATAGCCCATAAAACTCAAGGCTTTTAAGTTTTCATCAATCCCCACTTCAGGCCTCGCATAATGCGATTTACCAATTTCTTTAACCATTGTTGGTGGATTTAAATGATACACTAATGATGATGTACTTGAAAATCCTTCAGTACCGACTAATTCTTCATGGTACAATTCACCATTAGGTTTGCGAAACACTACATGACGCTTATTAGGCACTTGCCCTTGTTTTTGATATATAGACATGCTTTAGTTATTTAGTTAAACAAAATTTGAAAAAACATGACTAAAACGGAATGATATAACTCAGTTTTAAAATATGATAATTATCAAGTTCATCAAGCAATGATTAACCTACCTTTAGTAGAGTAAATAATTATAAATTAAACACATAACAATCATGAAAACTGGAGAAAAAATTTACACTCAACATGCTGACCACAAAGAATGGATAAATAAATTAAAATTTTATGCAGATGAAATCACTCTGATGAAAGGTCGTTTAAGCGAAATCGCTACTAAAAATAGTCATCAAGATGTATTAACAAAAGTTGAACACTTTCAAAATCAATTAATTGTTCAAAAAAACAATATTGATGAGTTAGTACATGAAATTAAAGCTGATGAAAATAGATTAGAAAAAGAAGTAAATAAAAATCCAATTGCTGTTGATCATAGAGAAATGCCATCACATGTAAGCGAAAAAGAAGCTATTGACAGTTTTGAAAAAAACTTTAATGAGTTGAGAACAGAATTTAAATTATTTGTTGCAAAGTGGCTATAGGAAAAAACTAGTGCAATTGGCACCATAAAAAAAGAGACTTAAAAAATCAAGTCTCTTTTTTTTATAGTGTTAAATCTGAACGGCTTTATAGCCAGCTTTTAAAAGCAAAGGCGGGATTTGACCTGGGTCTAATTTTTCAGTTTCAATCGTTAATATCTTATCGGGAGAATTTAAATCAACATCCCATTTTAAAATATCTTTTTCTCCGTTTAAAAATTTTTCTACTTTGCTCACGCAACCACTACAACTCATGGTAGTTTTAAATTTATATATACTCATAACTATATTTTTTTATATTTTAACAACAAACTATTTGTCACAACTGACACACTACTTAAAGCCATCGCTCCACCCGCAACCATTGGGTTTAATAAAAATCCATTCACAGGAAATAAAATACCTGCTGCAAGTGGAATGCCAATCACATTATAAATAAATGCCCAAAATAAATTTTGCCTAATTTTAGAAACAGTTGCTTTTGATAACTGAATCGAATTTAATAACATCATTAAATCGGAAGAAATAATAGTGACCTTTGCAACATCCATCGCTATATCTGAACCTTTTGCCATAGCAAAACTTACATCCGATTGGGCTAATGCATTACTATCATTAATTCCATCGCCTACCATTGCTACTACTTTACCCTTACCTTGTAATTCTTTTACAAATGTAGCTTTATCTTGCGGCATCACTGATGATTTATAAAAGCTAATTCCTGTTTTTAAAGATACATTTTTAGCAGCTGCTTCCGAATCACCAGTAAGCATATAAACCTCAATACCCATTTCCTGTAAACCCTTAATGGCTTGTAATGAAGTATCTTTAATTCTATCTGTAATTGCAATTAAAGCCAATACTTCTTGCTGATTTGAAAATGCAAAAACTGTGTAAGCCTGTTCTGAATAATGATTAAATTCTTTTTGTAAATCATCGCTTAAAGTTAATTTCATGTCATTCATAAACGACATACTTCCAACAAAAAATGACATGCCCTTTACATTAGCTTTTACTCCTTTTCCGATTACGTTTTCAAATCCTTCAATTGCTATTGCATCAGTTTGTTTTAAATAATCACAAACCGATTGCGCCAGTGGATGTTCACTTTTTGATTCGATAGAATATAAAACTTGTAATAACTCAGATCTATCACTAATTTGTTGATTCCAAACCAGATATTGCACTTTAGGTTTACCTTCAGTAATTGTTCCTGTTTTATCTAAAATAATCGCATCAATGTTTTTCGACAATTCTAGTGCTTCAGCATCTTTAATTAAAATTCCCAATTGAGCTCCTTTACCAATACCAACCATAATAGCCGTAGGTGTAGCTAAACCCAAAGCACAGGGACATGCAATAACTAATACAGTAATTGCTGACAATAAACCATAAGTAAAACTATTTTCAATACCTGAAACCAACCAAACAATAAATGTTACTAAAGCAATAGTTATCACCGTTGGAACAAAAACACTGGCAATTTTATCAACACTTTTTTGTATAGGCGCTTTACTTCCCTGAGCCTCTTGAACCATTTTAATGATTTGAGCCAATAAAGTTTCATCTCCAACTTTTTGAGCACTAATATTCATAGTGCCTTTTTGATTAATGGTACCAGTGAATACTTTAGTATTTATATTTTTCAAAACAGGAATTGGCTCTCCATTAATGGAGCTCTCATCCACATAGCTTTCGCCAGATACAACAATACCATCAACAGGAATTTTGTCTCCGGGTTTTACAACAATGACATCTTCTTTTTTTATTTGATCAATAGGAACCTGAATGGTTGTATTATCATGTTGTAACAAGCTCACCTCTTTAGGCTGTAAACCAATTAATTTTTTAATAGCTGTTGATGTATTAGATTTTGCTTTCTCTTCAAGCCATTTACCTAATAAAATAAAAAAGATAATGACAACTGACGCTTCAAAATACACATGAGGATGTAATCCTCTTGAATGCCAATACTGAGGATTTAAAGTGTTAAACACACTAAATACATACGCAATACCGGTACTTAATGCTACTAAAGAATCCATATTGGCTTTCTTTATTTTTAACTGATGCCAGGCGTTCACATAAAATCTTCTTCCCCATACCAATAATACAGGTGTTGCTAAAACCCACATGATATAATTACCATAAGGCATATCCATAAAGAACATACCTATAATCATAATAGGAACAGCAAAAACACCCGACCAAATTGTATTTATCCGGATGTGATTTAAAGACGCTTGATGTAATTTATTACTTTCTTCCGAATTATTTTTGATATTTAATATCAAATCATAGCCGGCATCCTGTACGCTTTTTTTAAGATGAATGTCTTTTGTTTGAGATGGATCAAACTCAATGGCAACGGAATTATCAGCAAAATTTACAGCACAACTTTTAACACCATCCTGAGCTGAGAGAATAGTCTCCACACTGAGTGCACAAGAAGCACAACTCATACCTGTTACAGGATAGATATGTTTTTCAGTAGCTATATAATCAACTATTTACAATTTCGGGAACTGTTACAATAGGATTCAAAGATACTTTAGAATTTATAGAATTGGAAATTAAACATGCTTTTTCTGATTTATCTAAAACACGTAAAGCTTTCTCTTTATCCTCCTCTTTAGTAATTACTAAAGTTGGATTCAAAACCACCTCTGTCATTAAATACTTTCCCTCTACTTGGTCTAATATTCCAACTGCATTACAATTAAACTCTTTAAAATCTAATCTTGAGTTTTCAGCAATCGCTAAAAAGGTTGTCATAAAACAAGAATTAACTGCCGCTGTAAAAAAATGTTCGGGCGACCAAATACCTTCTACTCCTTTAGGAAATTGAGGAGGTGTAGCTACTTCGATTTTAGAATTTAATTCAGGTGAAGATACTTCTCCTACTCTTTCTGCGTTCCATTTAAGGTTTACATTATATTGATGTGACATGTTATTGAAATTGATTAAATAATTTTATTAATTCTTGTGTTGGCACAACACCTGATTGTTTCCAAACCGGCTGTCCATTTTTAAACATAATTAAAGTTGGCACACTTCTGATTTGGTAGATAGCTGCTGCTTCAGGATTCTTATCCACATCTACCTTAATGATAGTTGCTTTATCTTGCATTTGAGTTTTTACATCTTTTAATATGGGAGCCATTGTTTTACAAGGCCCACACCATTCCGCAAAGAAGTCAACTAAAACAGGTTTTTCGGAATTGATGATATTATTGAAGTTGTTCATGATTTTTATTTTTTAGGAATTTGACAATTTCCATTTACGCAGGTTAAACAAGCATTTAGTAAAGCATGACCTAACAAAAACACACCACTTGCTAAAAGAATGTAATCTAAGTTTATAATACCACTAACTATAAACACAATTGACAAAACCAAGCGTGTAATTCGCCAAAGGTTCAAATTAGACAATAAGCGTGCTTTTATATTATTTATCATTATACTTTACCGTTTAAACTCATCCAACCTCCACCATTATATACTTCTTTAAAACCTAAAGAGCTTAATGTTGATTTAGCAGATGCACTTCGCATACCACTTGCACAACATGTAATGATGGGCACATTTTTTTTAATCTTTGAGACACTCGACGATAATTCATTCAACGGGATGTTTACACTCCCTTTTACATGACCTGATGCATACTCTCCACGAGTTCTCACATCAATGATTTGAGCGCCTTTCTTAACTAACTCTTTGTAATCTACTTTTGGACCTAAGCCTAAGGCTCCTTTGATTGCATCTAACATATTTTTACTTTTTAATGATTATGATTTATACCCACATGTTGGTGTTTTCTGTTTTTATATTCTTTTTTATATTTATAAAAGAAGTTTAGCCAAATTAATCTTGACCATCTTAATGTTAAGGGAGCTACTGCTATAATAAATACAGTAATAAAAATGGCAAAAGTCAACAACTCCCAGTTTAAAAAGTAGTTTTGAATGGCATACCAAATCATAAACCATCCGGAAGAAATTGCGTATGACACATACATTGCTCCATAAAAGAAACTTGGTTCATCTTCATACTCTAATTCACAATGACTACATGTTTTGTGCATCTTAAACATCTTGGATAAATTGTAAGGATTTTTTGATTCAAACACATCACCCTGGTGACATCTAGAACATTTATTGAAGAGCATTGAATAAAGGATATTAAGCAATAACATAACCTATAAATTTTACTGTAAAGGTACAACACAAATACAGGAAAGTTTGTGACATTTGTTACACTACACAATGACATTTAACAGTTTTTATAAACAAAAAAAGCCGGTGTAGATACCGACTTTTTAATAGATTAAAAAAAAATCATCAATGACATTTGAATAAATCAAATGTTTCCTTACAATCTTCGCACTTATATAGCGCTTTACAAGCAGTAGATCCAAAACGACTAATTAAAGTAGTATGTTTTGAATTACACTGAGGACAAATAACGACTTCGGCTGGACCAAATAATTTTGTGCAAGATGAATGACTAGGAGGAGCAATACCATAATTTTTTAATTTAGTTTTTGCTTCCTGACTTAGCCAATCAGTTGTCCATGCAGGCGTGTATGTTAATTCTACTTTAACTTTATTGATACCGTGACCTGATAGAATTTCTTTAATTTGATCTTCAATCATTCCCATAGCGGGACAAGCTGTGTAGGTTGGTGTAATGGTAACCACACAGGTATCATCTATTAACTTCACATCCCTTAAAATTCCTAAATCCTGAATTGTAATCACTGGAATCTCCGGATCAGGGATTCCTGCGATTAAGTTAAAAACATCTTGTGTATTTAAATGAGTTGTTACCATTTTGCATCCGGATAAGCTCGTTGTAAATATTGCATTTCGGATAAAATATGCCCTAAGTTTTCAGTATGAACTCCTTTTTTACTTCCTGTTTGCATATAAGTATCTTCAGGTAAAGAAAGAGTAGCTTCTGCTAAAACTTTTTCGATTTCGTTTTGCCATTTAGCTTTTAGTGAAATTGCATCTACCGCAATATGCTGATGTAGTAAATAGGTATCAATATGATCCATTTCAAACAATTCTCCTGTATACATGTACAAATCATTTAAGCCCTTTTGCATACGCTTATGGCTTTCTGCTGTTCCATCTCCTAAACGTAAAGTCCAATCAATAGCGTGTTGCATATGATACTTCACTTCTTTGATTGTTTTAGAAGCGATAGCTGCTAATGTTGTATCTTTACTTTTTTCTAATTCTGTATAAAACAAATATTCGAAAACTGACAAATATAACTGGCGAGCAATTGTATGAGCGAAATCGCCATTAGGTTGCTCAATTAATAAATGATTATGATAATTAATTTCTGCTCTGCGATAAGCAATATCATCTTCTGTATGTCCTTTACCTTCTAACTCAGCGGCATATTTTAATAAAGCCTGAGCTCTACCAATCATATCTAAAGCCACATTAGTTAATGCTAAATCTTCTTCTAATATTGGCCCTCTACTGCATAATTCGGATAAACGATGACCAAGTATTAATGCATTATCGCCTAAACGAATTGCATAATTATAAGTTGCTTCTTTTGTTGTCATAGCTTTTAGATTAAATGTTTTTAGCGCCTTCAGGCATTACATAAAAAGTTGGGTGACGATAAATTTTATCATTTGATGGATCAAATAACATATCATTATCATCTGGATTAGATGCTGAAATATGTTTTGCAGGAACTACCCAAATGCTTGTTCCTTCTCCTCTACGAGTGTATATATCTCTGGCATTTTGCATTGCCATTTTCACATCAGATGCATGAATGCTACCTGCATGTATATAAGGAAGTCCTGATTTACTTTGAATAAACACTTCCCATAAATCTAATTGTGTATCTGTTGCCATATTAAAATTTCATTAAGCTGTTACTAATTCTTTTTTCGATTGTTTCATTTTGTATGCTTCTGCAGCCTCTCTCACCCAAGCACCTTCTTGATGATACTTGATATGATGATCTAAACGCTGCTTATTGCAAGGTCCATGTCCGGCAACTACTCTATGAAATTCTTCCCAATTAATAGGGCTAATTGAATAATGTCCTGTTTTCTCATCCAATTTAAAATTCTTATCAGGAATTGTTAAACCAATTAATTCGGCTTGAGGAATTGTTTTATCAATAAACTTTTGACGTAATTCATCATTCGTTTCACGTTTAATTTTCCATTTCACAGCATCGCCACTTCTAGGAGAATCCGAATCATGAGGACCAAACATCATCAAGGCAGGCCACCACCAACGATTCATCGCATCTTGTGCCATTGCCTGTTGATCTTTTGTTCCACGCATCATAGTTGTCATAATTTCGTAACCTTGACGTTGATGAAAACTTTCTTCTTTACAAATACGAACCATCGCTCTACTGTATGGACCATAAGAAGTACGCTGTAATGACACTTGATTAACAATTGCAGCTCCATCTACTAACCAACCAATAGCACCAATATCTGCCCAATTTAATGCAGGATAATTAAAAATACTTGAATACTTCGCTTTACCGGTTTGTAATTGTTCTATTAATTCTGCTCTTGAAACTCCTAAAGTTTCTACAGCACTGTATAAATACAAACCATGCCCACCCTCATCTTGTATTTTTGCTAATAAAATTTGCTTAGCTCTTAAACTTGGGGCACGAGTAATCCAATTGCCTTCAGGTTGCATGCCTATTACCTCGGAATGCGCATGCTGTGACATTTGACGTATTAAATGTTTACGATAGCCCTCAGGCATATAGTCCTTTGGTTCAATGTGTTCACCACTGTCAATCCTTGATTGAAAATGAGTATCTGAATGTTCATTATGCATAGTTAGATTTTTATCGTAAATCTAGATGAACTATGCCCCGAATCACATGACTTAGGTCAATTTCAGTAAATGATTATTGTCAGAAATTTATTATCCGATAATTTCGTAAAGTCCCCAGAAGATAAGCAATAAGCCAATAGTACTTGTACTATACATTACAATAGTGAAGGACTGATTAGAATGAAAATTTATACATGTAATTAAAAAACCAATTACTAAAAATAAGGCTCCGAATCCAATTTTAGTTAACCCGTTTTTTCGATGAACAGCATATTGAACTTTTTTGATTTGCTTTATAATTTCAGCTCTAACAAGAGGATCGCTGGTTTTAGTAGAAAGTTGTTTTTCAATTTCTTCAAAACTGATTTTATGATCAGCTAAATCTTTAGCAAATACATATAACTCTTCCCATTCGTCATCTTTAATATTCATAGTTTTTCATTAATCGATTTGAACTAATTTACAAATAAATTAGTCTCAAAAAAAATATGATTCTTATAAACTTTTAACAACGGAACTGTTACAACCCATTTTGTTTAAAATATTCTAATTTAGAATTAAAAATGGCTGCCATTAAAGTCCCTCTTTTTTTTGCTTCTTCTGCAACAGGACCGCTAAAAAATTCGTCTACCGTACCTGTCCAATTTTGAACCCAAATTATAAAATGACTTTCATCGATTGGCATTCTTGCATGAGGAGGAAAAGGAGCCCCACTGTATGTATGCTCATCAAATAAAATAGTTTGCCAAAAGCGATACATTTTTTCAAGATGTTGTTCCCATCTACCGCCTACTCTCTCTTCAAAAATCGGTCCTAATACATGATTCTTTTGAATACGCTCGTAAAAGGTATTCACCATTAATTTAATATCATCTAGATTTTCAATATCTTTTTTCATCTGTCATTTTAAGCGGTTGTACTAAACACATTTCCTTCTGGAACCTTTTGCCAATATCGTTTATCATAAGACAAACAAACGTTTCTTAAAAATAACTTCCCTTCATCTTTAATCAACATTATATCAGATGTTACTTCAATTAACCCATCATTTATAAACTCATTGAATTTATTTTTAGCGTCTAAATAATATGAATCCAAGTTAGTTTGATGTTTACACATTAAATCTAAAATATGCTGACGGATAATCAAATCTTCTTCTGTTAAAGAATGTCCTTTAAAAATAGGGAAATGTCCTTCGTTTACAATTTTTTGATAGCCTTCAACTGTTTTGACATTTTGAGCAAAGCCATCCCAAGTATCACTAATAGAAGAACAACCCAAACCTACTAATAACTTTGTTGTATTTGTAGTGTAACCCATAAAATTACGATGTAATTCGCCTTTTGCAAAAGAGTCAAACAATGTATCATTTGGTAATGCAAAATGATCCATACCTATATCAGAATAATTAGCTGATATAAATAATTCTTTTCCTACTTCATATAAACTACGTTTGTATGAATCTGCCGGCAAATCTTTTTCTGAATACTTTCTTTGTCCAGGTTTTAACCAAGGTACATGGGCATAGCTATAAAAAGCGATACGCTCTGGTTTTAAAGAAATTATTTTTGTAATAGTATCTTTTATAGATTCAATTGTTTGATAAGGTAAACCGTAAACTAAATCAAAATTAATAGATGTATAACCAACCTCTCTTGCCTCCTTAACAACCTGATCTACCTGTTCAAATGTTTGATAGCGATTGATTGTATCCTGAACTTTTTCATCAAAATCCTGAATACCAAAACTCACGCGCTTAAAACCTAAATCATATAAAGCTTGTAAATGTTCTTTAGTTGTATTACTTGGATGGCCTTCAAAACTAAAATCATAATCTTTAGCCACGTCAACCTTATCTAAAATAGATTTTAGTAAAAAAGATAAGTTTTCAGGTGCAAAAAAAGTAGGAGTTCCACCTCCTAAATGTATTTCTTTAATTAAAGGTTTTCCTTGAAATTGTTTTAAATAAAGCTTCCATTCTTTCAATAAAGTTTCAATGTAAGGCATTTCTACTTTATGATTTACGGTAATACGAGTATTGCAAGCGCAATACGTACAAAGGCTCTCGCAATAAGGTAAATGAATGTACAAACTTATACCATCAGCATTATATTTTATAAAGGCATTTTTTACATGCTCAATCCATTTTTCTTCATTAACGTTATTGTCCCAATAAGGCACTGTTGGGTAACTTGTATAACGAGGAGCAGGAATATTATATTTTGAAACTAAATCCATCATACGTCAAAGTTACTTTGAATACAAACAAGAAAAACTGACAATTATCAGTTTACTAATTGACAAAAAACATAAGAGGAATTTGAAACTATTGTTCGTTTCTCAACTCAGATAAAAAATCATCGATGATACCGGGTTTTACATGTGGCATCACTACAATTTTATACCATTTAGGTTTCTCATCATGGCTATCAGGCACCAAATGATATTTATGTGCTAAATCAGAACTGATATAATTAGAATCAATTGTTACAATATTTAAATCCGGATGGCGGTAATGCTTTATTCCCCATTCTGTTAAACTTTCGGAAATAGATGCTGCTTTATCAACCAGTTGTTTCATTTTCACCGTCCAACCAACAGAGCCATGAATTCGTAAAATCATCCATACGCAAACTGCGTTGGCACCTGAGCGACTGCCACATAAAGTATAATCTTTTCCTTTTACATAGCCTGCTTCATTTGTACAAACATATTTCATAAATTCTTTTCTGATTAAAAAGATGCCGGTACCATAAGGCGCTTGTAACATCTTATGTCCATCAATAGAAAAAGAAGTTATGTTTTTATTTTTAAATGAAAAAGGAGTGTTAGAACTCGTAAATGGCAAAATAAATCCTCCATACGCTCCATCTACATGTAATTTGTAGTTGACATGTAGTAAATTCAAGAAATCTGTAATCTTATCAATATCATCCACTGAACCAAACATGGTGGTAGACATATTTACATTTATGATAAAATATTTCACACCATCTGATAAAGCTTTTTCAATTTTTTCCTCTAAACTTTTTATTAAAATTTCGCGAGTAGATTGATGTACATCTATTTCAATGCCTTTTAAATGTAACAAATCTAAAGCTTTAGGAATAGAGTAATGTGTATCTGCAGAATAAACTACCGTTATTTCTTTCATTTTAGCTTTGTATTCTTGCAGATAAAAGTTTCTGTATATCCAGATAGCTTCAATGTTTGCTTCGGTACCTCCACTAGCAACATAACCGTCATATGAAAATGGTTCTGCTCCAAAAATTTCTTCTGCACAAATTTTAATTAAATCTTTTTCTATCTCATGAGTACCAGAAAAAAAATCTTCATGTTCATCACCCAAAGTATGAACACCAATATGATTAGGATTAGCAATTAAAGTTGATAGAAATGGTGCATCTTTCAAAAAAGGAGCATCATCATAGAAAATATCGGTATCTAAAAATGTTCCTGGTATTCCTAATATATTTTCGGTACGATAATTTGTATTTTTGCTTAAGGCGTCAAATACTTTACGCTTAATTAATGAATATGAATATTTTTCCCAAAACATAATTGGTATTTAATGACATTTCTTTGGAGAACATTTTATGACAGGTTTTCCTGAATCCGTTTTTTCGCAGCAGGATACTTTATGCGATTCTTTTTCGAACTGAGGACTTAAATAAGGAATTCCTAAATTTAATCCTCTGATGATTAATAAAACCGCCATTACCGAAACTACATAAGGCATTGACTGACGAATACGATTACGATATTTAACAGTAATAAATTGCCCTAAAAAAGCTACAGCATACATTACCGGAACAGTTCCTATTCCAAAATAAAACATAAACTCTGCTCCTTTTAAGAAATGTCCTGATGCAATAGCTCCCGCTATACCAAGATAAACTAAGCCGCATGGTAATAATCCATTTAACAAACCAATTAAAAACAAAAAGTGTAATCCCTTTTTATTAAATAAATTTCCTAACTGAATCTTAACAGAATTAACAAACGAATAAATAAAACCAAGACTTTTAGCCGAATTTAAAGCTCTTACATTTGTAAGAATTACAGACAGTAATAATAAAACTCCTATTGTGATAGAAAGTATTTGCTGAAAACCACCCAGAAAAAAAGACTGACCTAATAACCCAAAAACAATCCCTAAAAAAGTATAAGTGGTAACCCTTCCTACGTTATATAAAAAAATCCCAAGGTACTTTTTAAATGGAGAATATTGATGAACAGGAAGTGCTAATGCAATAGGACCACACATACCAATACAATGGAAACTACCTAAGAGACCTAATGATATGGCAGCGAGAACCAATTCCATGTTTAATTGATAAATAGAACCTCTTCTTTAAAATAGTTTTTTTGATTACTAGTCCATGATAATTGCAATTTATATGCGCCATGAATTAATTTTTTCGAATCAATAATTTGTTCATTGTTTACAAAATTCATTTTCAACTGAAAATCTTTACTAGAGTCTGATGGACGAAAAAATGTTACATTACCATTAAAATCATTAGTTAATAAAGCAGAATCAATTTTCAGAATAACAGAATTTCCATTTATTGAGTGCGTGATACTTGCTCCTGATAAAGATTTTTCATTATTAGTAGCATTAATTTTCTGTTGAAAATTAATTTCCTGAGCGTAGTAATCTGCACTAACTAACTCAACTTTTTGTCCGTAGCTCATAAACACTAATGTTAAAATTAGACCTACGAAACTTAAATACAAGATTATTATTTTACCTCCAAAATTCATGATGTACAATTTTAATGATTATTAAACTTAATGGGGCCTAAAAAATTGGTTTTAACTGTTTTAATTTTTTTACCGTGAGAATAAACACCAATTTCTAATTTTACTTTTCGTTCAACTATATCTTTTTTATTTAAGAATACAAAGAACTCTCCCATTGTAATACCTTCTGCTTTTACCTGAATATCTTTACCTATTAATTGAATTTTATAATCTTTAAAGTTTTCTACTTTTAATTCTACAGGCAAATTTTCACGGGTTTTATTAACTAATTTGATTGTAAATAAATTACTCAACTGATCATTAGGTTGTTCTTGATACAACATGCCCTTTGCTCTTAAAATTGTTGCATCATAATCAGAACGTGTAGTTAATAAAACAGTTTCAACTCCAATCAAAACCAATAATACAGCCGTGTAGGCTTTCATTCTGGTTGTAAAAGTTAATTTAACTTTGTCCTTAATCCCATTTTCGGAATCGTAGCGGATTAATCCTTTTTCTAATCCAACACTTTCCATCATATGATCACAGGCATCTATACAAGCTGTACAACTAACACACTCTAACTGAGTTCCATTTCTGATATCTATTCCTGTAGGACAAACTTTTACACATAAATTACAGTCGATACAATCTCCACCTGTTCTTACTTCATTTTTTTTGAACTTATGTCTATCTTCTCCTCTCACATAATCGTATGCAACAACTACTGAGTTTTTATCTAAAAGCACTCCCTGCATTCTACCGTAGGGGCAAACAATTATACATACTTGTTCTCTAAACCACCAATAAACAAAGAAAAATACCGTAGTAAATAATATAAGTCCTATAAATGATCCTAAATTGCCATTAATATCCTTAAGTATAGAAAAGACATTATCTATGCTGATTACATAACTAAGTAATGTTAAACATATCACAAAAGAAACACTGTAAAACGCTAAAAATTTCAACACACGTTTTTTAATTTTATCAGCATTCCATGGTGCTTTTTTTAAGGCTTTTTGATAGTTGGCGTCTCCATCAATCCAATACTCAATTTTACGGAAAATCATTTCCATGAAAATAGTTTGAGGGCAAGCCCAACCACAAAACAATCTACCAAATACAACTGTAAATAAGGCAATAAAAACAATGAAAATCAACATCCCCAAACCAAAGATGAAAAAATCCTGAGCCCAAAATATAGAGCCAAATAAAATGAATTTTTTCTCGGGAACATTGAATAAAAATAATGGTTCTCCATTATATTTAATGAAAGGGACTGCGAAAAATACTATTAAATAAAACCAAGTAAAATAAGTTCTTAAGTTATAGTATTTTCCGAAGGGCTTAGTTGGATAAACATATGCCCTTTTCCCATCATCATTTACAGTACTAATATGGTCTCTAAAAGACTCATCTTGTTTATCATTGTGTTTATTATTATGAGTATCCATTGTTAATTAAAATTCAAACTTGATAAATTACAGACTTATCTTTTAAAGATAAAAATTATTTTTTTACAGCAGCAGCAGTCTTTAAACTATCAACATGAACATTTAAACTATCTCCTGCAACTGCAGTTGAATCACTTACAGGTGCTGCACCTCCCTCAACATATAAATCACCCTGTGGAGCTTTTGCATTTGGAGGATTTGTACCTCTTAATGATTTTATAAACGATGTAACTTGTGAAATTTGCATTGGAGATAAATCTTCTTTCCATGATTTCATTCCTTTTTCAACCCAACCATATTTAATTGATTTAAAAATATCTTGCACACTTCCTCCATGAATCCAATAATCATCCGCAAAGTTAGGCCCTACTGTACCCTCTCCCAACTGACCATGACAAGCTGCACAATTGGCTATAAAAACTGCTTTTCCGGCTTCAATATCAGATGATTCAGTTAATAATTTCACAGTGTTCTCATCTACATTACTAGCTGAGTTTTTCATAAACTCATCAACCTCTAATTTAGCTTTAGTAATTTCTTTTTCGTATTCTTTAAGTTGTAAATCACCGGTACCTAGTACATGGAAATTAATTAAATAAATAACAGCAACAACAATCGTTAGATAGAATCCATATTTCCACCAAGGCGGCAAGTTATTATCTAACTCTCTAATTCCATCATAATCATGATCTAACATAATACTTTCCTCTTCTTCAACAGCAACAGCATCTGTTAAACTCATTATTATTTTAGATTCCACTTTCTTATCTTTAGAAGCAGTTTCTATAACAGTATGTGTTTTTACTAAGAAATTAAATTGGTATATTATTAAACCAAGAACGACTAACTCTATGAAAACTATTGCTAACATGAAGTAAAACGTAAATTGGTCTAATCCGCCAATTCTTCCATCATCTACTTTAGCAATTGTTACTGCTTTTTCTTGAGACATCATTGCTAAAGATGATAACATCAATAATACAGTGGTTACATTTCTTATTCCCGAAGAGTTATCATCTTTTTTATTGGAATATTTAGAAGTTAAATAATCACTGTCTGCAATGTTTTTAAACACACTACTAAATGCTACAATAACAATTGCTAATACTACAATTGTAACTAACAGTGTTAAAAATAAGACATTTGTAAAATAAGAGGTACTTTCTTTAGTTGTTTGTTCCTGACAAAAGCCCACAGCCGGAATTAACATTGCAACGGCAAGTGATTTTATTTTATTAAAATTATTCATAAGCATAGATTAATTAGTTTCGTTATCGTTGATTGGAAGATTGCTTAATTTCTCGAAATGTTTTTTATTTCCTTTAATTACATAAAAAGTAACTAATCCAAAAAACACAACAAATATCATTAATGAGATGAGTGGATAAATCCCAATTCCGGTGATACTTTCTAAATAGTTTTTAAATTTCATAGCAAATATTTTTTATGTTTTTAAATTATTTTTGTGTTTTTAAACCTTCAGCTTTAATATCTTTTCCTAAACGTTGTAAGTATGATATTAATGCAATAATTTCTTTATCATTTATCGTTTTCGCAGCTTCATCTCCAATAAATTCTCGTACTTTTTCGTCCTTTAATAAATTTTCTGCAATACTGGTCGCTTGCTTTTCCATATCTTTAAGTGCTATTTTATCATAACCTTCAGGATAAGGAACACCTAAACGTTGCATCGCTCTTATTTTTGATATCGTACTATTAACATCTACTTTATCCGAATACAACCAAGGATATCGTGGCATAACAGAACCATCTGATGTTTGTGTTGGCTCATACATATGAAAAAAGTGCCAGCTATCAGGATATTTTCCACCTAAACGTGCTAAATCCGGACCCGTACGTTTTGATCCCCATTGGAACGGATGATCATATACAAACTCACCTGCTTTTGAATATTCTCCATAACGAGCAGTTTCACTTCTGAAAGGACGAACCATTTGCGAGTGACATGTATAACAACCCTCACGAACATATATATCTCTACCTTGCAATTCTAAAGGAGTATATGGCTTAACACTAGCAATAGTAGGAATGTTTGATTTTACCAAGAATACCGGAACAAACTCTATCAAACCACCAATAGCTACCACAACTAAACTCACAATCATTAATTGAATTGGTTTACGCTCAATCCAACGGTGCCAGTGATCTTTAGAATGAGATTGATATTCACCAACTAATGCCGGAGCTTGATCTTCTTCAATTTCTAAGAATGTACCTACTTTAATTGTTTTAATTAAATTATAGGTCATTAAGATAGCTCCTACTAAAAATAATGCACCACCAACAGAACGAGCAATATAGAATGGAATCATTCTCGTAACTGTATCCATGAATTGGTATTGTAACTGACCTTCCGGAGTAAAATCTTTCCACATAGAAGATTGCATGAAACCTGCCCAATACATTGGTACGGCGTATAATACAATACCTAATGTTCCAATCCAGAAATGCATATTAGCTAATTTCTCAGAATATAATTTTGTTTGGAACAATCTTGGTATTAACCAATATAAGATACCGAAAGTCATAAAACCATTCCATCCCAATGCGCCAACGTGAACGTGAGCTACAATCCAATCTGTATAATGCGCAATCGCATTTACATTTTTTAAAGATAACATTGGCCCCTCGAATGTAGCCATACCATAAGCTGTTACAGCAACTACTAAAAATTTTAAACCCACATTATCACGCACTCTATCCCAAGCACCACGAAGTGTTAATAATCCATTAATCATACCTCCCCAAGACGGAGCAATTAACATGACAGAGAAAACAACACCTAAAGACTGTGCCCAATCCGGAACAGAAGTATATAATAAGTGGTGTGGACCAGCCCAGATGTATAAGAAAATTAATGCCCAAAAGTGGATAATAGACAAACGGTATGAATAAACCGGACGTTGAGCAATTTTAGGTAAGAAATAATACATTAATCCTAAATATGGCGTTGTCAAGAAGAATGCTACGGCATTATGTCCGTACCACCATTGTACTAATGCATCCTGAACACCTGCGTACCAAGAATATGATTTCCAAAAAGAAACCGGAATTTCAATTGAGTTAACAATGTGTAACATAGCAACTGTTACAAACGTTGCGATATAAAACCAAATAGCAACATATAAATGACGCTCACGACGGCGGATAATCGTACCAAACATATTCCAGCCAAATACAACCCATACTAAAGTTATTAAAATATCAATTGGCCATTCTAGCTCTGCATATTCCTTACCTGTAGTTTTACCTAACACTAATGTTAAGGCAGCTAGTACAATAATTAATTGCCAACCCCAAAAATGAACTTTACTTAAAAAGTCACTAAACATACGTGCCTTTAATAAACGTTGTAACGAATAATAAACTCCCATAAAAATACCATTACCTACAAAAGCAAAAATTACTGCATTGGTATGTAACGGACGTAAACGACCAAAGGTGGTATAAGGTAAATTTAAATTAGCTGCAGGTAAATACAACTGAATAGCGGCTATTAAACCTACTAACATACCTACTAAACCCCAAAGAATGGTTGCATAAGCAAACATCTTTACTATTTTGTTGTCGTACTGAAATTTTTGTAGTTCCATATTACTTTGTTTTTTTATTTGTTTTGTTTGTTTCTTTTTTATTTTCTTGAATCGTTGTATTATCAAATAACATTCTTACTGAAGGTGTGTAATCATCTTCATATTGATTACTTTTTACAGACCAAATAAATGCTATCAAAAAGCCTATGGCTAGTAATAAACTTGCTCCTATCATGATGAAAATTGCGCTCATATCGGTGGTAAAATTAGGTTTCTTAACATTTTTTATACCTGACTATTATCATTACTAATAATGACTTTTATCAGGTCTTAATCTTTTTAGATTTAACTCATAAAATGAACTCATTCCTGTTGTCAACATCACAATACTGATAGAACTAATAGGCATTAAGATAGCCGCAATTACAGGCTCCATATCTCCCTGAACTGCAATCGTTAAACCTACTACGTTATACATAATTGATAAAACAAAACTTGCGAAAATGATTGTTTTTTGTTTTCGGCAATAGTTTACTAACTCTTTTAAAAGTGTGAAGTTTTTTCCAGACAAAACCGCATCACAAGCAGGCGAAAAATTATTTGTATCATCACTGATTGCAATTCCAACATTACTTTGTTTTAAAGCACCTGCATCGTTTAAACCATCTCCTATCATCAGCACTTTCTTTTTATCATTTTGAAGACGTTTAATAAAATTCAATTTATCTTCAGGTTTTTGTTCAAATAACATTTCTGATTTAGCACCAAAGACTTTTCTTAAATAAGTTTCCTCTGAAGAATTATCTCCGGATAAAATTTTTAAATCAAATTGACTACCAAGAGATGCGACTATTTTTTCTAATCCTTCTCTATAAGCGTTCTTCACAATAAAATAACCTACAAATTCTTCGTCAATACTTACATATACTCTACTTCCTGACGCTAACTGATGTGAATCCTTTCCTAATACAAAATCCGCTGAACCCATTTTCACAAAGTGTTCATTAATAGTTGCCGATGTTCCAAATCCTTTAAATTCCTTATAATTTTTTGCATTTAACATTTTAGTAAAAGGAAGAAATGACACTACGCTTTTACTTAAAGGATGATTAGATTGATTGGCTAATGAACGAATAAGTTGAGATTGTTCCGGAGATAACTCTTGCCCTTGAAAAGAAATTTCAGATTTACCTTGCTCTGTAATCGTTCCTGTTTTATCAAAAACAATTGTATCAATTTCCGACATTTGTTCGATAACGGAAGCATTTTTGACATACAATTTATATTTGTTTAAAATACGAATCATGTTACCGTTTGTAAATGTTGCACTTAACAATAATGCGCAAGGACACGCAACTATTAATACTGCCGTAACGGCTCCCCATATTTTAAACGGATCGTTAATTGCCCAATATATAGCTGCAGAAATAGTTACTGAAAATAAAGCATATGTAAAATAACGACTTATCTTGTGAATAAAAGACACTTTAGCTTCCTCTTTATTTTCTTTAAAGGCTTCATTATTCCACAATTGTGTCAGATAACTTTGTGAAACTTCTTTAACAACTTCTAATTCAATTGCACCGGAAGTTTGTTTACCGCCCGCATATACTATTTCTCCTATTGATTTTTCTACCGGTAAAGATTCTCCTGTAACAAAACTATAATCAATCGTTGCTTTTCCCAAAAACAAAATGGCATCAGCAGGTACTATTTCATCATTATGTATTTTTATTCGGTTTCCTACTTTTAACTCAGAAACAGAGATTTGTTTTTCAGTTCCATCTGTGTTAATTATACTCACACCCAACGGAAAGTAAGATTTAAAATCCCTGTCAAATGAAATAGATTGATAAGTTCTGTTTTGAAAATAACGACCTATAAGCATAAAGAAAACAATACCACTCATTGAATCCAGATAACCTGCACCCGTTCCAGATAAAATTTCGTAAACACTCCTTCCAAAAGTAATTAAAACTGCTAAAGCAATCGGAGCATCAATATTTAAAAACTTTTGACGTAATCCTTTATATCCTGAAATAAAAAATTCGGAAGCTGAATAAAAAAATACAGGAAGAGATAATACCAGATTTAAATAACTGAACCAGGTTTTTAATCCTACTTCATCTGCCTTTGCTAACGAAAAATACTCAGGAAAACTCAACATCATAATATTGCCAAAGCAAAAACCGGCAATACCTATTTTCACGATAGCTGCAGTGTCGTATTTTTTAACTTTACTGGCACTTACGTCATTTAAGCTAATATGCGGCTCATAACCTATTATTGTTAATGCCTCAGCAACTTTCTTTAAAGACGTTTCGTGATAATTATAAATAACTGTTACTTCTTTTTTTACAAAATTAACCTGAGACTTAATTACTCCTGAATTTATTTTGTTGAGATGTTCCAATATCCATATACAAGATGCACAGTGCATTTGAGGTAAATAAAATACAACATGCTGGTGCAAATCATCTTGAAAATGGGTTAATTTTTTAATGATTTGAGTATCGTCTAAAAAATCGAATTTACCTTTTCTAACTTCATGTTTTTGTGTAATTCCGGGATTATGTTCCAAATCGTAGTAAGAGCATAAATCACTCTTATTAATAATTTCATAAACTGTTTGACAGCCTCGACAACAGAATTCTTTATCCTCAACATGATAATGATGATCAACGACATCCTCACCGCAGTGATAGCAGGTTGACTTAACATCTGATATATTTTTAACTTTCACAATGCAAACTTAATAGTTGATGTAGAGAGCAAAACTGATATTTATCAGCAATTAAATTGATAAGGGTCAAAGTAAATGTAATAAAAAATATTGAACTTGCCAACAATAATGATACATATGAATCCAGTAGAGAATTTACATTACGCCATTGGTCAATTAGCTTTTGCTATTGCTTTTTCTGATGGTAAAGTTCAAAAAGAAGAAAGTGAAAAATTTCACAAAATAGTTCTGGAAGAACTCAATAATAAATCCTATGATTTTGATATTTCTGATATTATTTTTCAGATTATGGAGAAAGATAAGATGGACTCAAATACAGTTTATGATTGGGCTATAAAAGAAATTAAAACAAACGGTCATTATCTCAGTCCCGATTTAAAAGAAAAATTCATCTCAGTTATAGAAAAAATTGCCGGAGCATATCCTCCCGTAACTAAAGAAGAATTATTAATAATTGATCGCTTTAAAAAAGATATTGAAGCAATTTCCGGAGATCCTACCTATTATCAAAAATAAAAAGCCCCGCACAGCGAGGCTTTTAGCGTATTAATTTTTATCCATTAACTGTGAATAGTTAAAACAGGAATAGGACTATTAAAT
This sequence comes from Bacteroidia bacterium, assembly GCA_035439445.1. Taxonomy (GTDB): domain Bacteria; phylum Bacteroidota; class Bacteroidia; order B-17B0; family Aurantibacillaceae; genus UBA4416. The sequence goes on along the minus strand of DAORKG010000001.1, from coordinate 138,470 downwards.
GCTATTTCCTTTGTTGTGCTTGGATAAACTAAATTATGTAAAAAGGAATGTTTTTTCTGTTCTAAAACAATAACATCAACTTCATGTGTTTTTATAAAATCTAAAAGGGCTGTACTTGCCTTATCTTCAGACAAAATAAACGTTTTATGGGTGGTTTTTTCCAATTTCTGTTCAACAAACAAATCAGTAACAGATTCTACTTCATTAATTAAATGATTATCTGGAATTACATGCAACACACTTAAGTTGGCTCCAAATATAGCCGCAATATTTTTTATTTGAATCAAGCCTGTTTGTTCTGTTATATGAGTATCATATTCACTCGCATATGCAATGTTTTTTATTTGCTTATACTCATGATGTTTTGAAATAATAAATACCGGAACATTACTCTCTCTTGATATTGAAACCGCATTACTTCCAAATAAAACTTTACCAATTGTAGTATCATGACCCGTAATTCCCATTACAACAAGATCTATGTTTTTATCTGAAATATAACTTAACATAACCGTTTTAAAATCTCCTACTTCCGAAAAATATTCTACATCACCAATTAATACATTGTCTTTTTTTAATATTTCAGCCTTCTCTTGTAATGCAGCATTACTGTCAGCTACACTATCGTTAACAGTATATGAAACGATATTATACTCATTATTATAAACAGGTATTGCATTTACATGCAGCAATATAATATTTGAGGATAAATAATTAGCTAAATTAACAGCATAAAGCAATGCATTATCTGAAGTCTCAGAAAAATCTACGGGAACTAATATTGTATTCATGACACCAAAGTTTTATACAAACCTAATTAAAATAAGGTTTGTTAATTATTAATAATTGTCAGATAAATTTATGACATATATCAGACAAAAACCAACACAATTGGGTATATTTGCTATTATGCAGGTAAAATTCATAGGCGCAACAGAAACGGTAACCGGAAGTAAACATTTGGTTCAAACAGATAAAGGATATACCATTTTATTAGATTGTGGGTTGTATCAGGGCATGGGAAAAGAAACCGATAATTTAAACCGTCACCTGGGTTTTAATCCATCTGAAATCGATGTACTTATTTTGTCGCATGCACATATCGATCACTCCGGAAATATTCCTTTGCTCATAAAACAAGGATTTTTAGGTTCAATCTATTGCACTCCACCAACACTAGAGGTTGTAGAAGTATTATTAAACGACAGTGCTAAAATTCATGAATACGATATAGAATATGTAAATAAAAAAAGAGAGCAAAGAGGCGAAGAACCTCTAAAACCTTTATATACCGTAAAAGATGTTGAACGATGTATGAAACACTTTAAAACGGTACCTTACCATGCAGAATTTCATTTAAATGAAGAAGCATCTTTTACATTTACTGATGCCGGACATATTTTAGGAAGTGCCGTTACTAATCTAAAATTAAAGGATTCAAATAATAATATTACCAATCTTACATATACCGGAGATGTTGGGAAATACAACGACATGCTATTGAAAGATCCGGAATGTTTTCCCTTAGCAGACTATATTATTTGCGAATCAACTTATGGAGACAGACTTCATGAATTGGACGTAGATGCTGAATTACATTTATTAAATGTAGTTAGAGACACTTGTGTAGATAAAAAAGGTAAATTAATTATACCGGCATTCAGCTTAGGAAGAACTCAGGAAATAGTTTATATCCTTGATAAATTGAAAAACAAAAAAATGCTTCCTAATATCAAGGTTTATGTTGATAGTCCATTATCTACAAACATGACCGATATTATGAGGGAGAATGTTGCATGTTTTAACGAAAAACTACAAGAATACATTAAAGTGGATCCGGATCCATTTGGATTTAATAATTTAAAATACATAAGGGAAAAAGAAGAGTCGATTGCTCTAAATACTACAGACGAACCATGCATTATCATTTCAGCATCCGGAATGATGGATGCAGGACGAATTAAACATCATTTGGCAAATAATATTGCCAACCCTAAAAACACAGTCTTAATTGTTGGATACTGCACACCAAACTCACTTGGAGGTAGAATTAAAGCCGGGGAAAAAGAGGTGAAAATATTCGGAAAGTTTCATGAAGTAAATGCAAATATTGAAGTAATTGATTCTTACAGTGCACATGCTGATTACAGTGAGCTTATCAAGTTTTTGTCTTGCCAAGATAAAAACAAAGTCAAAAAAATATTTTTAGTTCATGGTGATTTAGAGGCTAAAATATCATTCAAACAAAAATTAATGACTGAGGGGTATAAAGAAGTTATACTTCCAAACAAAACAGAGTCATTTATCCTTAGTTAGATTATTATAAATATATGAAAATCAATTAGTTAAATTTTAACCCTTTTCTAAACCTGATTTTTCTCAACTCAAAAACTAATATTTATCAGTTTTTGTTAAGAACTCTCCCTATACCTTTGGTAGTTGTTTTTATAAAAATGAATACCTTGGGAGAAACAAATTCACTAATAATGGAAAGCTTAAACGCATTGTTCGAGCACACTACTGAAGGTATTATTATTGCCAATCAAGCCGGAACAATCATTCGTGCTAATCCTAGTTCAGAAAAACTATTTGGTTATGAGCTTGGCGAATTACTCAATCAAAAAATTGAGGTGTTAGTCCCAAACAAATATTCACATACCCATGAGAAACATCGAGATGGTTATAACAAAAACCCACATTCTCGTTCAATGGGAAAAGGATTAGATTTGTTTGGCAAAAGGAAAGATGGTAAAGAGTTTCCGATAGAAATAAGTTTAAGTCATTATAAAACAAATGACGAGATGTTTATTATAGCATTTATAATAGACCGAACTGAAAGAAAAGAAGCGGAAGAAAGAATAAAACGCGTGAATGCCGAACTGGAACTAAAAGTTGAAGAGCGTACTAAAATATTAAAAGAAACCTTACGCCAACTCGAAGCATCTAAGGATGAATTAAGTGCGGCACTTGAAAAAGAAAAAGAGCTAAACGATATGAAATCTCGTTTTGTAACAATGGCATCGCATGAATTTAGAACACCTTTAAGCACCATTCTTTCATCTGCATCATTAATTGGAAAATACAAAAATACAGAGGAAGAGGATAAACGCCATAAACATGTTGACAGAATAAAATCAGCAGTAACAAATATGACGTTAATTTTAAATGATTTTTTATCTGCCGGAAAATTAGAAGAAGGGAAAATCACTGTTAACCTTGTAAAAATTGATATTCCGGCATATATTAATGAAAGTTTAAATGAACTGAGTAATTTCTTAAAGCCTGGTCAAGTAGTTAATTATAGTCACCAAGGAGACAACGTTTTTGTTTGCGACAGACAGTTTTTAAAAAACATAATTATTAATTTGGTTTCAAACGCCAGTAAATTTTCTCCTGAAAATAAACCAATAGATATTACAACCAAAAATTCTAAAAACGAACTTCAACTAACGGTAAAAGACCACGGTATGGGAATACCAGTTGATGAACAGAAGAATTTATTTGAACGTTTTTTCAGGGCAAAAAATGCATCAAACATACAAGGTACCGGACTAGGTTTAAATATTGTATCAAAATATATAGAAGTGTTAAACGGCACAATAACATTTGAAAGTGAATTAAATATAGGCACCACATTTTACATAAAATTACCATTACAAGATGAAAACAATCCTTTTAATTGAAGATAATACAGAAGTAAGAGAAAACACTGCTGAAATTTTAGAGTTAGCAAACTACAAAGTATTACAAGCAGAAAACGGAAAAGTAGGTGTTGAGATTGCCAACAATAATGATATCGACTTAATTATTTGTGATATTATGATGCCAGTTTTAGATGGTTATGGGGTGATACACTTACTGAGCAAAACTCCCAAAACTGCATCTATTCCGTTTATTTTCTTAACAGCTAAATCAGAAAGAGGTGATTTTAGAAAAGGAATGGAAATGGGAGCAGATGATTATATTACAAAACCATTTGATGATATTGAATTACTAAAAGCAGTAGAGAGCAGACTAAAAAAATCCGAGTTACTAAAATCAGACTATTCAAGAGACGAAGCTGGCATTAATTCATTCCTGGATGAAGCTAAATCTTTAGAAGAATTAAAACACTTAAGCGATTCTGCAAAGGTGAAAAACTATAAAAAGAAAGAACTAATCTACACAGAAGGAAATAATCCTAACTATTTATACTTACTACAAAAAGGGAAAATAAAATCTTTCAGAGCACACGAATACGGTAAAGAATTAATTATTTCTCTTTATAAAGAGGGTGATTTTTTTGGGTACACAGCTTTATTAGACGAAACACCATACAATGAGAGTGCAGAAGCTTTGGAAGATTCAAGTATTGTTTTGATTCCAAAAGAAGATTTTTACGCTCTACTAAATAATAATCACGGCGTAATGAAACGTTTTGTTAGATTATTGTCTAATGAAATACAAGAGAAAGAAGAACAACTACTTAAAATGGCATACAGCAGCGTGAAAAAACGTGTAGCTGAAGCGTTACTTAAACTTCAAAAAAACTACCAACAAACTTCAAAAGACACTTTTAGCATTTCAATTTCAAGGGAAGATTTAGCTAATATTGTTGGTACAGCAACCGAATCTCTCATAAGAACATTAAGTGATTTTAAACAGGAGGGGTTAGTTGAAATTAAAGGCAGTAATATTTCGATTGTTGACACAAAAAAATTTGAAGCTTATATTAAGAAATATTTTTAATTAAGAAATTACATTAACACAAAAAAGCCTTTCAAATTGAAAGGCTTTTTTGTGTTAAAATCTTGATACTCTGTGATGGCAATATGGAGTCCCTCCTCCTTTTTCATAGTACTGCTGATGATACTCTTCAGCAGGCCAAAACTTAGATGCTTTTTTTAATTGAGTTGCCACTTTATATCCTTTTAATTGAAGCTGCCCAATTAATTTTTCAGCAACCGCTTTTTGTATATCATCTAAGTAAAATACAACCGATAAATATTGAGGTCCTATATCATTTCCTTGTCCGTTTGCTTGTGTTGGGTCATGTATCTCAAAAAACAATTTTGCTAATTCTTCATAAGTTGTTTTTGAGGGATCGTAAGTAACCTCTATAGCTTCAATATGTCCTGTGGTGTGACTGCAAACTTCTTTATAGGTAGGATTATCTTTAAAACCACCGGTATAACCAACTTGAGTACTAATAACACCTTTTACGTTTTGAAAATAATATTCTACTCCCCAAAAACAACCACCGGCAAAAATAGCTTTTGCGGTTTTAGTATTATTCTCATCTTCAACAAATAACATAGAAATAGAATTAACACAATGGCGAGTATCTTTATCTGTAAACCCCTCACCGTAAAATACATGCCCCAAATGCCCCCCACATGTAGCACAAGTTATTTCAGTTCTGTGTCCATCAGCATCTAATGTTTTTTTTACTGCACCTTTAATTTCATCATCAAAACTTGGCCATCCGCAACCAGAGTGAAATTTAGACTCTGATTTATATAAAGGAGCATTGCATTGCTTACATATATAAGTTCCATTCTTAAAATTATCTGTATACTCTCCAGTAAAAGGCCTTTCTGTGCCTTTGTTAATTATAACATACTGTTCTTCTTTTGTTAACGGGTTTAATTTCATTGGTGTTTCCTTTTTAATAGTTGAACTTTTTTTAAATCCCTGTGAATTATTAGAATTTTGACACCGGGTACTATAAGTCCCAATTATAGATAACAAAACAACTAATAAAAAGCGAGACTGCATTAAACATTTATAATTTTTGTTATACATTTTTACTTTTTTGGTTACCTAAGTTAACAGATTAAAATTCAAAAAGTTGTAATAAACATTTTATTTATGATTTTTTTATATTTTAATCCATAAAGAGGCAGACAACCTATTAGATAAAAAGGTATCTTTATATCAATGAGAGTCGCTCTTATATACTTACTGTTTTTTACTCATATAATTTTAGGCAATAATAATATTAAGACTCTTCCTAAAGACAGCCTATCAAAGGATAGTTTAGTAAATTATAGCATGTCTTTCCTTGGCACAAAGTATTGTTATGGTAGTTGTAATCCCAAAAAAGGTTTTGATTGTTCTGGGTTTGTTTACCATATTTTTAGTCATTTCAATATTAAAGTACCCAGATCATCGAAGGATTATATATCTTGTGGTATAACCATTCACCCAGATTCTTTTAAAGTTGGAGATATTATAATATTTACCGGAACAAGCTCTAAAAGCCGAAAACCAGGACATGTAGGAATAATTACCTCTAACTACAATAATGAACTACAATTTATACATAGTTCATCGAACAAAAAACATTCCGGCATCAAATTGTCAAACTTTACAGATGCCCCATACTATAAAAATCGATTTATTAAGATTGTAAGAATTGCTTCCGTTTACTAATTTTTGATGTTTAAAAAAAAACATTCAGTGTGTAATACTTTATACATTTTTTTAATATCTTCATTATAATTTTTAGTTTTTAAGGTAAACAAATTATGAAATCAAAAATATTCGTCTTATTAGTATTAATCAGTAATTTAAATTACAGTCAAGTTAATCTTGAATTGAAAGAAGAGCAGACCTCCAATTGGTCTTTTTCTGATCGTGAAAAACTAAACTCTGCCGATAAATATTTCAATAATCAGGAATATCTTTTTGCAAGACAAACGTACGACAGTTTATATAAGAAACATAAAACAAATAATTATATTGCTTACTTACTTGGTTCATGTAATATTTTTGATCCCAGATATCAAGCCAGTGCAGAGGCCTTAATAAAATCAGCAGAACCTCTGAAATCAAAACTACTAGATTATGATTACTTTTTAGGTAAAGCTTATTTAGTAAATGATAAATTCAATGAAGCGATAGCTCAATTTGAAAAATACAAGATCAACCCTCTTGACAAAGACTCTAAAGCCGAAGTAGAACATCAAATCTTTATATGTAAGAGTGCAATTTCATTGGAAAATAAATCGGCAGTTGCTAAAATTACGAACATAGGTCCACCTGTAAACACAGCTGGTTCTGAATATACTCCTGTATTTCCATCAAATGAAAATTTCATGGTATATACCTATCGTGGAGAAAAATCAATGGGAGGAAAACAAAGCCTTCCTAATAAAGCCGATGAAAAAAATGGAATTTACTTTGAAGATATTATGATTTCTCATAAAGATCATAATAACAAGTGGGGTGAACCTCTTCCTATAACTGCTATTAACACTAACGGTCACGACGCTACAGTTCACATTTCTCATGATGGACAAAAGTTATTTATATACAGAAATGTGGGAGTTGGAAGTGGCGATATTTTTATGAGTAAGTTGGATGGAGCAAACTGGGGGATTCCTGAAAAAGTAAAAGGTATAAATTCAAATTTTTGGGAGGGAAGCGTTTGTTTATCGCCTGATGAAAAAACAATCTATTTTTCAAGTGACAGACAAGGTGGACAAGGTGGAAGAGATATCTACTACGCTCAATTACTACCTGATGGTTCATGGGGCAATGTGAAAAATTTAGGTCCTGAAATTAACACTAAATTTGACGAAGATGCACCATTCATACATTCAGATGGCAAAACATTATTTTTTGCATCTACAGGTCACAATACAATTGGAGGATATGACATCTTCAGAAGTGAATTAAAACAAGGAAAATGGACTACACCTTACAATGTAGGGAAACCCGTAAATACAACTCAAGACGATAAATTCTATGTAGTTTCTTCTGATGGTGAAAGGGGTTATTATTCATCTGAGAAAAAAGATGGTAAAGGATTACAAGATATTTATATGGTAGAGCCGGGTTTATTTGGTAAACCTACTGCTTTAATACAAGTAACTGGTTATGTTACTTATGACAATGCTCCTGTAAAAGCCGACATCTTTGTCCGTTCAAAAATTAATAAAAAAGATTTTTCAGGGATTTTCAATTCAAATTCGGTTAATGGTGGCTATTTAGTAAATCTTCCATCTGGAAATGAATATGAAATTGTTTATAAGCATTTAAATTCAACAACTACTAAAGATATTTCAACTGCAAAAGTTGATTCATTTGCTAAGCTTGAAATTAATGCAGAATTGTTTTCTGCTGAATATCAAAAACTAAACTATTCAAAAATTGATTCTACTGCTTTAAAAGCTGATGATTTAAGACCAATCGGACTCACATATGAAACTTTACTTGAAAAATACGGGAGCAAAGTTGTGGATAGTTTAGAATATACTGTTCAAATAGGAGCCTACAAAATTATGGAGAATTTCAACTACTCTAAATTAGTGGGATTACCAAAAGCTCAACGAAAAACTTATGGAGATAATATTACAAGATTTACACTTGGAAATTACAAAACATTAAATGAAGCAAATCTTTTGTTAGAAAAAGCGAGGAGGAATGGAATAAAAGACGCTTTTATTATTGCAATTTACAAAGGACAAAAATATTATTTCACAGAACTTCTAAATCAACAAATTTTGAAATAAAGAAAATTGAACAAATAAAAAAGCCCCACGTGGGGCTTTTTTATTTGTTCATGTGCTATTTACAACCAGCTTCTCTATAATCTTTTTTAGCATTAGGATTATCCAAAACTTGGAAAGACATATATGGTTCTCCAAATAGCTTACAATAGCGCTCTGGATTTTTCTCTTTAGCTTTATGTAAAGCATCGCTAAAAGTGCGACTATAAAATTTCTCAGGTAAATGAGAGGCAATAGAAATATAACTGAAGATTAAATCTTCACTCACATTCTCTACTTTTAAAAATGGTTCTAATACAGCAGAAGAAAATTTATAATCTTTTCCTCTTGTAAATACATAGGCCAATTTTAAAGCATTTTGCCAACTAGCTTCCTTAAAATTGTAAAATCCTTTGATTTTGTTGATACATGCTTCAATTTGAGGCTCAGCATCATCAATAGTATCCAATGACTCAATAATTTTAAATTGCCATTCAATATTTAAACCATCCACCAGTTTTTTCTTAATTTTAGATTTATATAAAGCGTCTATCTCCTGTTGCATTTTACCCTGCTGTTCTTTCGTTCCAACAGTAGAATCTAATTTTATAGAACAGAAAATTCTATTAAATCTAACCACATCGTTTGATGGATCTATTTTCTCCAAACGCTTAAATTCCGCATAATCATCTTCATCAACTATGCTGCTATTTGCCAAATAGTTGAAATAAGCTCTGTTATTCAATAAATTGATAAATTGAGGGTTTTCAGGAATTTTAAAACTATCTAAAACATCTTCAGTATATTTTTTAGCAATCTTTTGAGTTGAAGCATATTCCATAATTTTATAAGCCTGACTCATTTTATTTGCCTTAACCGCCCTGTTAAATGATACTGTTGTAAATCTTTGTTCCTTGTCACCTGTAATATCATAGGTAACATCCATTACCATCTGTGCAAAACGTTGTTTTGATAATGTAGGCTCAAGTTCTTCCAACAATGCTTTATCACTATTAATTTTCTTAATAGCTTTTTCCTTACCCATTTTCACTAACTCCGAGTACTTTCCATCTTCCATTTCCAACTCAAATAAATTCCAAGAATCTTTTGTTTCGATGTTAGGAGTGATTTTATTTTGCTGCATACTTTGCAAAACTTTGGTTACGCTTTCTGCACGCTTACGTTGTAATTTTGCATTCGCATTTGCATCTCCTTCAATAGAGGAATATGCATATATATATAAGCCATCAATTACAAAATCCGGTTCGTTTAAAGCTTTAATAAAAGGTGCAATATCTTCAGGCTTAAACTCAGATTTATTTTTCTCAAAAGGTATAGTGAAATTTAAAATTGAACTCTCTGACTTAGGCTCAAATGCTGGTTTTAAACCAACTGTAGAATCAGCAGGAATAATTCCTACTGGAGTGCTACTTTCTTGATCTCCCTTTTCTAAATAACTACGGGTAACGGTTTTACAAACATGCCCATCTTGTACCACAATTAAATTTAATTCATAAGGTCCGGTAATTTTAGGATTAAACTTACCCATCTCAATTTTTAATTTATTAATCTTAACCTTCTTTTTAGCCTTAGGATCAGGTTTAATAAGGTTTTTCGTAAATACTTGATCTTTGGTAATTACTTTTCCCATTACTCCTTTATTTTGCAAATTATTGTCAACGATATTATAGTTCTCCTTTTCGTATTGAGAACGTTGAACAACATCCACAGCTAATCCATCTTTAGTTTTTTTCAATAATCGTTTTAAATCTTTAAGATTAGCGTATTCTAAATAAATTTTACCATTCTCAACTTTTAAGCCCTTTTGTAACAAATCGTAGTTTTTCCACTTTTCACAATTTTTACAGGCTTTTGCATCTGGCGTTAATAATTTTTTTGACTTAGTATTATACGGTACAGCCAACTCTTTTTTCATTTTAGCACCGGTATTAAAACTATCATATCCACCAAAAACTGCTGTTGCCACAACCTTTTTACCATCCTTAAGCATTTCACACTTAATACCAATAAGCATGTATTGGGCTTTTAATAAAATCTCTTTATCCTTTTTATTATTCTCCCAACGTGTCCAAATAACCTTAGCCACATCAGCTGTTTTATAGTTATCTCTTCCTTTGCTAACAGGGGCTAGCATAGCTGTTTCTTCGCCTTTTTTAGTTCCTCCGGCTTTTACTAAATTTTTCTGAACCTTAACAGGATCAACTTTTACCACACCTGATTTTGCAAACGCTTTACAATCCATTGCCGCAGCATCTATCAGAACCTGATTTACCTCAAACGTATCTAATCCGTTTTTTAATCTGAATTTATTTAATTCTCTAACTAGTATTTTAGGTAAATCATCAATGTTAAAATTATCCTGAGCTTGAATTAAGGTAATTGCAAACAAAAGACTAAATGATAATAACAGTTTTCTCATAGTGGGGTGTTTAGTGTTTTAACAAATATTAAAAAAAGCATTTAAATGCCGTTATGAAGAGTATTCACAAACTATCAACAAATGCAATTTTCTTTAGAAATTCTACCAAATTAAACATCTCAATGATTATATTCGTAACTCATAATTATTGAACTATCATATGAAAAAAATACTAGTTGCCAATCGAGGAGAAATTGCACTACGTGTTATGCGAAGTGCGAAAGAAATGGGAATTAAAACAGTAGCCATTTATAGTGAAGCTGACAGAAATGCACCATTTGTTCGTTATGCAGATGAGGCCGTATGTGTTGGACCTCCTCCAAGCGCACAGTCGTATTTACAAGGAGATAAGATTATAGAAATTTGCAAAAAATTAGGAGTAGATGGTATTCATCCAGGTTATGGTTTCTTATCAGAAAATGCTGATTTTGTTCGTAAAGTTCAAAAAGCAGGCATCACATTCATAGGTCCTAGTGCTGATGCTATGGATATGATGGGAGATAAATTAAGCGCCAAAGCTACTGCAAAAAAATACAATGTTCCTATGATTCCTGGCTCTGATGGTGCTATTAGTGATTTAGCAGAAGCTACAAAACTGGCAAAACAAATTGGCTTTCCATTATTGATTAAGGCCTCTGCTGGCGGGGGTGGTAAAGGAATGCGCTTAGTGGAGAAAGAAAGTGAAGTAGAAGAACAAATGAAATTAGCTATTAGCGAGGCTATTTCTGCATTTGGGAACGGGGCTGTATTTATCGAAAAATATGCTACCGGTCCTCGTCATATCGAAATACAATTATTGGCTGATAACCATGGGAACTGCGTTTATTTGTTTGAACGTGAATGCAGTATCCAGCGTCGTCATCAAAAAGTTATTGAAGAAGCACCATCATCTGTGTTAACTCCCGAGTTAAGAAAACAAATGGGAGAATGCGCTGTAAATGTTGCTAAAGCTTGTAATTATAGCGGCGCAGGAACGGTAGAGTTTTTAGTAGATGACCAACTTAATTTTTACTTCCTAGAAATGAATACGCGTTTACAAGTTGAGCACCCTGTATCTGAAATGATTACAGGACTTGATTTAGTGAAAGAACAAATTAAAGTGGCACGCGGTGAAAAATTATCATTTACACAAGAAGATTTAAAGATTAATGGTCATTCTATTGAGGTGCGTGTATGTGCTGAAGACCCGATGAATAATTTCTTACCTGATATTGGAACATTAAAAACGTATCGTATTCCGTCTGGACCAGGAGTTCGTGTTGATGATTCATTTGAAGAAGGAATGGATATTCCAATTTTCTATGACCCAATGATTGCTAAGTTGATTGTGCATGGCAAAGACAGAACTGAAGCAATAGAGAAAATGTTACGTGCTATTCAAGATTATCAGATTACCGGTGTAGAAACTACTTTACCATTTTGCTCATTTGTATTAAAACATGAAGCTTTTGTAAGCGGCAAGTTCGATACTGGTTTCATACCTAGATATTTTAAGCCTGAAATGTTAAATAAATCTAATTCAAATGAGGAAGAAGTTGCCTCTATTTTTGGAGCGTTTATGGCATCTAATTTGAATAGCAAAGCCCAAGAACAAACAAGTGTCCCAAGCGGAAAATCTAAATGGCGATTAAATCGAGTATAATTTAGAAGGTAACCGAAGGGTTACCTTTTTCGTTTAAGGAATAAATTACAAATGAAGTTTTTGTGTATATACAAGTATAAATTACTGATCACTCTTAGCCTGTTTGTATTTCAAATACATTCCCAAAACTCTGATGGTGTTGTTGTTCCATCCGAAACACACAAAGTATTGTACAAAGTTTGGGGCGAAGTAGTCAATGGTGATACAATACCTAGTATACGTTTACCTGATGTTTGGATTTACGCTGATTATGGTTACAAAAACAGGAAACAATACGAGGCATGGACAAGAACAAAATACAATGTAAAAAAAGTATATCCTTATGCTATTTTAGCAGCAGCAAAGTTAAAAGAGTATAATCGTATATTGGAAAAAATGCCCAACGAAGCTACTCGAAAGGCTTATATGAAAACGGTAGAAAAAGAATTAAAGGCTGAATTTGAAGAACCTCTAAAAGATTTATCTGTTACACAGGGTAAAATATTATTGAAGCTGATAGATCGTGAAACCGGAAACACCAGTTATGAATTGGTTAAGGATTTAAGAGGCGGATTTCAAGCTTTTATGTGGCAAAGTGTGGCTCGTCTCTTTGGAAGCAACATGAAATCAGAATATGATCCAAACGGAGAAGATATCATGATTGAAAGAGCTATTAAATTAATTGAAGCCGGGCAATTTTAATTTTTAAAATCGTACTTTTAAACTCATAATTTATATAGAAATATGAGTTTATTTTTCAGGAACTGTTTCATGTTTTTCAGCTTACTATCATTTACCAGTAAGTCGCAAAACAATGATAGCATCGCATTACGAAAACATTTTGACTATTACTTAACCCAAAGTAACTGTTATAAAAATTTAGAATTTTTAAGTACAAAAATCGAAAGCCGTTTAAGTGGTTCTCCTGGTGCCGCTAAAGCAGTTGCTTGGGCAAAAAAAACGATGTACGAAGCCGGAGCAGATACTGTGTATCTTCAGCCCTGTATGGTGCCTCATTGGGTGAGAGGAGAAAAAGAAACTTGTAATTCTACCGACGTCAAAACAAAAAAACAAACCAATTATTCCATTTGTGCTCTAGGAAATTCAGTTGGTACACCAAAAGCAGGAATTACAGCACCTGTTATTATAGTAAATAATTACACTCAATTAGATTCCTTAGGAGAAAAAAATATTAAAGGGAAAATTATTTTTTACAATGTTTATTTCAATCACAAACATTTAAGTACCGGAACATGTTATGGAGAAACAGTCACATACAGATATTCAGGTCCAAGTAAAGCTGCTAAGTATGGAGCTGTTGCTACTATAGTTCGCAGTATGAGTTCAATCAATAATGATTTTCCGCATACAGGAGTAATGGGGTACGATACTGTTTTGACACCAAATAAAATACCGGCCTGCGCAATCAGTTTTAGTAGTGCGGATAAATTATTAGAAAATTTAAAAAACAATCCATCATTAGTTTTAAATTTAAAGATGAGTTGTCAAAACCTACCAAAGGAACTTTCTTACAATGTAGTTGGAGAAATTAAAGGAACCGAAAAGCCAAACGAGATTATCATGGCAGGTGGACATTTGGATGCATGGGATAATGGACAAGGTGCTCATGATGATGGAGCCGGTGTTGTTCAAGCAATAGAAGTATTAGCGATGTATAAAAAACAACATATTAAACCAAAGCACACCATTCGTGCTGTTGCTTTTATGAATGAGGAAAATGGAGGAGCCGGAGGAAAAGCATATTTTGAAGACACAAAGAAAAATAACTTAAAACATATTGCAGCTTTAGAGAGTGATGCCGGAGGTTTTTCGCCAAGAGGAATTGGGGTTGATACAACTATGAATGCCTATAAAACTGTTTTAAGCTGGAAATCTCTTCTAGACCCGTACTTCGTTCAATACATAAAAGTAGGTGGGCATGGAGCAGATATTGGCTACTTAAAAGATATAAAAGTTCCCCTAATAGGTTTTGAACCTGATGGACAAAAATATTTCGACTACCATCATACTGCAGATGACACATTTGATAAAATAAATAAAAGAGAACTTGAACTAAGTGCAGGTGTTATTGGTTCATTAATATACTTAATTGACACTAAAGGCTGGTAATGAAAATTCCTCAAAAAATACTGAATTCATTTGTTATTGTGTTTGTTATTGCATTCAGTATTCTGTGCGCATTTAAAATCAAAGACTTAAAATTTAATTACGATTTCGAAGCTTTCTTTCCAAACGAAGATAACGAACTAGGCGTATACGAAACCCATCGTAATCGTTTTGAATGGGATAATGAATTTGTTTTATTGGGTTTAGAAAATAAGAAAGGGATTTTTCAAAAAGACTTTTTAGAAAAAGTGAATGCACTTTCCCTGGAACTTAAAGATATTCCTCATACAGATAGAGTTATATCTCCAACAACTATTAAAAACATTTCATTAAGTGGCGTTGCTCCAATTCAAAAACGTTTGATGCATATTGATGATGAAAGTTTATATAAAGAAGATAGTATAAACATTTATAACACCCCCGAACTTATTGGATCGTTCTTTCCTAAAGATGCAAAATCAATTTCCATCTTTATTAAAACAGAGGAAGGATTAAGCAAAGTAAAAAGTGATAGTTTAGCTCGAAATATTGAAAAAGCTTTTAAAAAGTATCATTTTGACGATGTGCATTTTGTTGGACGAATTGTAGCTCAAGATGTTTACTTAAAAAATCTGGAAAATGAATTTGTCTACTTCTTAGCCATCTCCTTTGTTTTAGTTATCCTGTTTTTATGGCTATCGTTTAGATCATTGTATGGCATTGTAGTTCCTATGACCATAGTTATTGTTTCTATTTTCTGGACATTAGGAATTATGGCAATGATGCATCAGTCGTTAGATATTATGACCTGTATGTTACCTACTATGATTTTCATAGCAGGAATGAGTGATGTAGTGCATTTCTTTTCGAAATATTTTGAAGAGGTAGCAAAAGGGACCGAAAAACAAAAAATTTATCCATTGATTTTAAAAGAAGTTGGTTTCCCTACTTTCTTAACTTTAATCACTACTGTTGTTGGTTTCTTATCATTATTATTCTCAAGTATTAAACCTATTAAGGACTTTGGATTATATACCTCTGTAGGTATTATCATAGCATTTTGTTTAAGCTACACTTTATTACCTGCCCTACTCTATTTTTTCACTCCAAAAAAATTAGTAGCCGTTCACGACCATGATAACAGAACCTATAACATCATGCGAAAAATATTGTTCTGGATATTCAGAAATCAAAAAACAATTATCATCACAACTTCATTATTTGTAGTGTTATCTATTGTTGGTGTTTATAAAATAAAAGTAAATAATGTTTTATTGGAAGATTTGTCAGATGGGGTGAGAATAAAACAAGATTTTATGTTTTTTGACAAGCATTATAGTGGGGTTCGTCCACTGGAGTTGGCTATTGAAATTAAAAATAAAAATAAAACCGTTTGGGATTACGACATCATGAAACAATTAAACGATGTGGATGTATTTTTGAAAAAAGAATACCATGCTGGTTTCATGTATTCACCTGCAATGCTTACAAAAAACATTACCAAAGCTTTAAATGATGAAACCGCTGGAGAAGGAAAATTCCCAACAGCAGAAGAATATGAAGATGTAAAAAAACAATTAATCAATAACAAGAAAAATAAAGACATCAAACGTATCATAACAATCGACGGAAAATTTGCGAGAATCAGTGGAAAGATAACTGATGTTGGAAGTATGATTGTTAAAGAACAGAATAAACATTTTGAAGATTTTTTAAAAACGCATATCAATTCAAATGACCTTGAAATAAAAATTACAGGTGCCGCACATTTAATGGACAGAAACAATGAATATATGGTAACCAATATGGCTCAAGGCTTTGTATTTTCAATCATTGTGATTGCAATCTTAACTTATTTCTTACACAAAAGCTGGAGAATGGTTATTGTATTTATTTTACCTAATCTAATTCCTTTATTAATCATTGCAGGTATTATGGGCTTTGCTAATATCGAGCTAAAAGCGGCAACATCTTTGGTGTTTAGCATTGCGTTTGGAGTCGCCACCGACGATACCATACACTTTATATCTCGTTTAAAAATAGAATTAGCTTATGATAAATCACTTATATACGCATTTAAACGTACATATTTTGAAACAGGAAAACCAATCCTTCTTACTACTTTTATTTTAATGGGCGGCTTCGTAAGTTTAATGGTAAGTGATTTCCAAAGCACATTTTATTTTGGTTTCTTAATTTGCATTACCATTATCATAGCAGTGATAGCTGATATATTTTTATTACCCGTATTATTATTTTGGATTTTAGGAAAGAAAAAAAAGTAAACTATTAATTATGGAAATTACCCTCAGACCATGGCATATTGATGACGTTAATGATCTAGTTGCATTGGCAAATAATCAGAATATAGCTCAATATATGGCTGATGTTTTTCCTCACCCATACACTATTGAAAATGGCAAAACATTTATTGCATTTACCTCCAATAATCCTAACTCAAAAATATTTGCCATAATAGTAGATGGTAAACCTGCCGGAAGTATTGGCTTACATTTGCAAACAGATATTTTAAGAAAAAATGCCGAAATTGGTTATTGGCTAGGAGAATCCTATTGGAATAAAGGAATTATCACAAAAGTAATTCCTCAAATGATAGAGTACGGTTTTAAGAATTTAGACATTGTACGAATTTTTGCACGCATTTTTGGAACCAATATTGCGTCTCAAAAGGTAGTTGAAAAATGCGGTTTTGTATTAGAGGGAAAATACAACAAGACTCTTTTTAAAAATGGAGAGTTTTTAGATGAATTAATTTACGCTATAAGAAAATAATAATATGGTAAAAAGAATAGGTTTAATCACATCAGGTGGGGATTCTCCGGGAATGAATGCATGTATTAGAGCCGTTGTAAGAACAGCACGTGCAGAACATATTGATGTAGTTGGTTTTTATAGAGGTTATGAAGGATTAATTGATGATGATTACATACATCTTACAAAAAGTAAAGTATCGAATATTATTCATCGTGGTGGCACCATTTTAAAAACAGCAAGGAGTAAGCGTTTCATGACTCCCGAAGGAATGCAAATGGCTGTTAACACGTTACAAAAACATCAGTTAGATGGATTTGTAATTATAGGCGGAGATGGAAGTTTTAGAGGAGCTCAAGAACTCTCAAAACATACTGATATTAAAACCGTTGGTTGTCCGGGCACAATCGATAATGATTTAGTAGGTACAGACTTTACAATAGGTTATGATACTGCTATTAATACTGTGGTTGAAGCAGTCGACAAAATACGTGACACTGCGGAAAGCCATGATAGAATTTTTGTAGTAGAAGTTATGGGGCGTGACGCCGGATTAATTGCATTAAGAAGTGCTATTGCCTGTGGTGCAGAAGCCATTTTAATTCCTGAACGTAAAAATGATTTAAGAACTTTACTAGACAGAAAAAAAACATGGCGTCAAACTAAAAAAAGTAGAATTATTATTGTAGCAGAAGGAGATGAAAATGGCGGAGCCGTTGGGATAGGTAATTTATTAAAATTAGAATGGCCAGAGTTTGACATTCGCATTTCTATTTTAGGGCATATACAACGTGGAGGCAATCCAACCTGTATGGAACGAGTAAATGCCAGTTTAATGGGATATTATGCTGTAAAAGCATTACAAGCAGGCAGAACAAATGAAATGATAGGTATCGTGAATAAACAAGTTTGTTATACACCATTTAAGGACGCAGTGAAACATATTGAAGAACTGAATCCTGAAATGATTCACATATTGGATGTTTTATCTGCATAAAGACAATATATACATGAAAAAAATAGTTTTAATAGCCATTATTGCGGTTATATGTTCCTCAAACTCATTTGCACAAAGAGATAAAGATGAGGGCGGAGATCCGATGTTTAAAAGCGCTTTCAATAAATATGAAACAAAAGATTATTCAGGTGCATATCTTGATTACACTTCCTATTTAATGAAAAAGCCAAATGACGCAAATGCAACATACAATAGAGGTTTATGCGCATACGAGTTACAAGACTATAAAGATGGCATTACAAATTTTAATAAAAGTATAGCATTAGGAAGAAAAAAAGCTGATGG
Organism: Bacteroidia bacterium; assembly: GCA_035439445.1. Taxonomy (GTDB): domain Bacteria; phylum Bacteroidota; class Bacteroidia; order B-17B0; family Aurantibacillaceae; genus UBA4416. The sequence continues at coordinate 119,754 of DAORKG010000001.1, read as the reverse complement.
ATATTACAGTAGAGGTTTATGTAATTTTAGTTTAAATAATTTCGAATTAGCAATTGCTGATTTTGATACAGCACTTATGCTAAAAACCAATTATACCAAAGCGCTTACTTACAAAGGAGCTTCTCTTAATGAGCTAAAAAAATATACAGAAGCTCTTAATTTTTTAAATCAAGCAGTTAGCTCAGACAATACTTATGAGCCAGCATTTTTTTACCGAAATATTAGTAAATATTATTTGAAAGATTATGAAGGTGGCTTACAAGATTGTAACAAAGCAATTGAACTAAAAAGATACTATGAAACATTTTTCTGGAGAGGTTTACATTATTTGAATCTAAAAAAATATCAGGAATCCCTGGATGATTACGATACTGTTATTGTGCATGACCCTAAATATGCAAAAGCATATTACAATAGAGCCATTGTTTGGTATGATTTGAAAAAATATGAAAAAGCATTAGCAGACAACAATAAATCAATTGAATTAGACCCAACCAAAGCTGAGGCATATTACAACAGGGCATTAGATAAATATCAATTGGGTAAATATAAAGAAGCAGAACCTGACTTTAATGCAGCTATTGATTTAAAATTAAACAGTGCGAAGCATTATATGTGGAGAGGGATAAATTACTACTATCTAAAAAAAGACATATTAGCTATATCTGATTTAAATACGGCCATACAAAAAGATAATCAATCAGAAACTGCTTACTATTACAGAGCCTTAATAAAATATGATCAGGAAGATGATAAAGGCACTATTGAAGATTGCAACAGTGCATTAGCTATCAAAAAATCTCATGATACCTATTACCAAAGAGGAATAAGTAAATATAATTTGAAAGATTATACAGGAGCCATTGATGATTTTAATGAGTGTTTAAAGCTAAAACCGGATTACAGATTAGCTATTTTAGAAAGAGGAATTTCTTATTACCAAACCGAAAAAGATAATTTGGCTTTGGCAGATCTTAATAAAGCTATAGAAATGGATAATAAATCGTCTCGTGCGTTTTATTACAGAGGTAAACTCAAAAAATACATGAATGATTTACCTGGTTCATGTGCCGACTTAAAACAAGCTCTAGCATTAGGGAATGAATCTGCTACCGAAGAGATGACCAAAAACGGTTGTAAATAATTTACTCAACGACAACATTGAAATTAACAAATGATTTTTTTTCAGTGATTACTTTTATATGATAAAATCCTTTGCCAAAGGTGCCTATGTCTAAATTATTTTTTACGTCTAAAAGTTTTTCATGAAGTATATACTGACCTAATGAGTTAAACACTTCTACTTCTGCAGTTGAATTAATTGTATTAAGTTCAATTGAAAATATACCATTACTTGGATTTGGATACAATTTAACTTCATCATCATGTATCAATTCGTTAATGCCAGATGCAGAACACGCATTATTATATGTCAGTATTTTAATCCCACTCCATGTGCTTGGAAAAGGCATATACAAAGGCCAAGTTGCCATATAAGCTAAATAAATTTGATTATTGTATCGATCTAATCCCCATGTCCCTGAGCTATCAGTTGTATTACCGTATCTTGCACACGAATCGGGAGCAGCAGGATTGGAAACATTCACTACATGCACATCACTTCTTCCTGTACTTAAAAACACAAGATGACAATTTGCATCATAAGCAATCTCATTAGCGTAACCCGGGCTATTAAACCAAGTATTACTTGGCGACTGACAATTCCATGGATTCCACCAACCAACTTGAGTGATATTTGAAGTATCTTTTACATTTAAAATTTCCATACCACAATAATCAGCAGCCACATAAACTAAAGTATCATGCAGAATTAAGTTATTATAGGCTCTGGGTCTTGCATTTAAAAGTGGATTTGAATATTGTCCTGTTTCCACCAAATTTGTTTTATTAGTAGCATTTACAATGCGAACACCTCCGGCATCATCACACACATACAATACATTATTTTTTATAGTAACTTGACGCACATTAATTTTTTGTTGCTCACTTGTATTTGGGTTTACTTTTGGGAAATGAATACTTGGCTTAAATACCGACACTAATTGTATATTAGATTTATTACTCACGTCAAACACAATTATGCCATTTTGCATAGCAGACAAATAAGCATAGTTTCCATCAACTGCTACGTGACCTGCCCCGCTGGTTAATGAATAAGAATACGTACTTTTCAAAACAGGATTTGAAGGTGTACTAATATCTACTATTGCCATTCCGGATTTTTCGGAACTAGCATTAAAAAAATCACCTAAAGCCAAATACAAATAATTACCTGCTTGTGTTAAGCTCATCACATCCAAATTTTGCATAGCTGACGGCAAAATAGAAGCCGTTAAAACCGGGGAAGTTAAATTAGAAATATTATAAATCACCAAACCTCTCTCTTTACCTGCCACATACAAATAAGGTTTAGAAGCAGCTGTATCACGCTTTGCGGTCATATTATGCTGTAGTAAAGGAAACTGAACCGGAATATCAACCTGATGTTGCAAATTAGTAGGTTGTGTGCATTGAGCATTCACAAATTGAATTGAAATAAAAGAACATATTACCGCGTAAAAAATAAACCTCATCCTTTAAATTTTAAATAAATAATTAAAGTGCCTTAGCCAAATTTACAGGATATTAGAGAGAATGTCAAGATTGACTAAAAACAAAAAAGCCTGTTTACTATCGCAAACAGGCTTTTCTCTTATTTATGAAACCTAAAACTACTTGATAGGTTGTGCTGCTTCAATTGTAAACTCAACTTCAGCTGTACCGTCCATATCAATTCCATAATCTTTACATACTACATCAAACTCACCTTCGAAGCCGGCTACATTCATCTTGTATTCTTCTATAGTTTTTGTTCCCATGTAGTTAAACTTCAACTCAACATCTTTTGCAACTCCTTTAATTGTTAATTTACCTTTAGCTGTATAAGCAAACTCACCAGCTTCAGTATTTTTAACAACCTCAGTTGCTTCAAATGTTGCATTTTTAAACTTAGCAACATTAAATAAACCTTCTTTATCTCTTAAGTGTCCATCACGCATACGGTTTTGAGTATTGATAGTTGACATATCTAAACGAATAAATACTTTTGGTCCTGCTGTAGCTTCTAAATTCACAAAACCACTATCAATAGTAATTGAACCTTTTGTATCAGCAATAAAGTGCTCAATACTGAATCCTAATGAACTGTGAGCTCCATCAACATTATATAAACCTTTTAACTCAGCAACATCTTTAACATTAGCAGCCATAATACTATCGCATTGAGCTTTGCTAGTGCAAGTGTACTCTTGTCCATTAATGTTACATTTAATTACTTCTTCAGTAACCATTTCTTTAGAACAACATGCACCTTCAGTTTCAGTAACTGCAATATAAGGAGCAATAACTAAAGATACGATAGACATTAATTTAATTAAGATATTCATTGAAGGACCTGATGTATCTTTAAATGGATCACCTACTGTATCACCTGTTACTGATGCTTTGTGAGGTTCTGATTTTTTGTAGAACATCTCACCGTTAATTAATACACCTTTCTCAAAAGATTTTTTAGCATTATCCCAAGCACCACCTGCATTGTTTTGGAAAATTCCTAATAATACACCTGATACAGTAACACCAGCTAATAAACCACCTAATACTTCAGGACCAAAAATAAATCCAATAATAACAGGAGTAATGATTGCAATAGCACCCGGCATCATCATCTCACGAATAGATGCTTGAGTAGAAATAGCTACACATTTTTCATATTCAGGTTTTGCTTTGTATTCCATAATTCCCGGAATCTCACGGAACTGACGACGAACTTCTTGAACCATATCCATTGCTGCACGACCTACCGCTGCAATAGCTAAAGCCGAAAAAATGAAAGGAATCATCGCACCAACAAATAAACCTGCTAATACAGGGGCTTTGTAAATATCTATGGCAGAAATACCAGCAACACCTACGAAAGCAGCAAATAAAGCTAATGATGTTAAAGCTGCAGAAGCAATAGCGAAACCTTTACCTGTAGCTGCTGTTGTATTACCAACTGCATCTAAGTTATCTGTACGCTCACGAACTTCTGGAGGTAATTGACTCATCTCTGCAATACCACCAGCGTTATCCGCAATTGGTCCGAATGCATCAATTGCTAATTGCATAGCTGCTGTTGCCATCATACCTGCTGCTGCAATTGCTACACCGTATAAACCAGCAAAATGATAAGAACTCATGATACCTGCTGCTAAAACAATTGTTGGAACAACTGTAGATTCCATACCTACTGATAAACCGCCAATAATGTTAGTTGCATGACCAGTAGCTGATTTTTGAATAATTGAATTTACCGGACGTTTACCCATTGCAGTGTAATACTCTGTAATCCAACTCATAATAGCCCCAACGATTGAACCAATTAAAATAGCGATGAATACATTCATGCTAGTGAATTCATATCCACGTAAGTTTAATGTTTCAGGTAACATCCATTTTACTAAAGGATAAGATGCTACTACTGTTAAAAGGATAGAAACAATATTACCTAAGTTTAATGCGTTTTGTACTGATGCTTTTTCATCAGCTACACGAACGAATAATGTACCGATAATTGAGAAAACAATACCTAAACCTGCAATTACCATTGGTAATAAAATTGGAGATAATCCTCCAAATTTATCATTAGATGCATCAATTTCTTGACCTAATACCATTGTAGCTAAAATAGTTGCTACGTAAGAACCAAATAAATCAGCCCCCATACCTGCAACGTCACCCACGTTATCACCTACGTTATCAGCAATAGTAGCCGGATTACGAACATCATCTTCAGGAATACCTGCCTCTACTTTACCAACTAAGTCAGCACCAACGTCAGCAGCTTTAGTATAAATACCACCACCAACACGCGCAAATAAAGCGATTGATTCTGCTCCTAAAGAGAAACCAGTTAATACTTCAATAGCACGTTTCATTTCATCACCTGTTACAGGAGTTCCTGCAGCAAACATTTTATAAAATACGATGAATAAACCACCTAAACCAAATACTGCTAAACCAGCAACACCTAAGCCCATTACCGTACCACCAGTAAATGATACTTTTAAAGCTTGTGCTAAACTAGTACGAGCAGCTTGTGTAGTACGAACGTTAGCTTTAGTAGCTACTTTCATACCAATATAACCGGCTGTTGCAGAGAAAACTGCACCAATAACAAACGCTACTGCAATTAACCAGTGAGAATGAATAGCATGTCCATTAACTTCATGAACAGTACCAGACCATCCTAAAAGAACAGCAGCTACAACCACAAAGTATGCTAATACTTTCCACTCAGCTTTTAAGAAAGCCATTGCTCCATCGGCAATATAACCTGCCAATTCTCTCATGTTTGCCTCACCGGCATCTTGTTTACTAACCCAAGCAGATTTAACCGCCATTACAAGTAAACCAACTAGTCCCAATGCAGGAACTAAATAAATTAAATTTTCGTTCATAAGTTTTACAATTAAAGGGTGCAAAAATAAGGATTTATCTGAAATAAGAAAATAATTAACATACTGAAATTCAATCAATTGAAAATAATTATTTTTAAACTTAGGTTATAGAGGCAATGATGGCTTTATCTGACAAAAAACCACTTAAATTGCTCTAGACACTCAGAAAACGCTTCGTGCTGATTTTTTTTTGAGATGGTCATATCATGTTTATAAAACATGTTTTGTTCTTTGTAGTCAAGGCCAACCATTTTAAATTGCCATGAATAAGAAACGGCTTTACTCTCTGTTACTGAGAATCCATAAACTCTCAAGTCTGACCTCATAAACTCAATAAAATCAAAGTCAATAAAATAAATATTCTTTGCTTTATATTTATCAAATACCTCATAGGCTTCCGGATTAGTCAAATACCAATTCTTTATTTTTTTTACATTTACATGCTGACTTTTCAATAGATTAATCAACCTAGAGTCATTATGACAAGCTATATTTATTCTAATTGCATTTTCATATAATTCAGGTTCTACAATTGAATTTCCTAAACTATTAACCACACTAAATAATTTTATATCCTCAATTGGTAGTTTAGCCTGCAAATAAACTCGTTCAATGCCCAGTTGCTTTTTGATTTTATCTTGACACTTTTCTAAAAATTCAAAATACATTTTTCTTTGATCCACATCATAGTAATCAAAACTATCCAATCTTGATGAATTTATAATCACTATCGCCTCTCGATAATTGGGTTTAGATTTAAAAGAGTTTAATAGAGGATTACAATCAATCACTGTATTATTTTTCACTACCTCTTCATTATAAGCTAATGTTGTTTCTGACTTTAAAATATCACTCACCATACATGGCTTACATTGCTTCTCGGATGAAATTTTTGAGAAATAATCTAATGCCTCTTTATAGGTAGCAAATTTTACATTAACAGAATCCAATAATTCACGAGCAGCTATTTTACTAAGATCTCCAGACTTTAAGAACAATAAACCTTTATTCAAATACCTAAGTATAGAAGTTTTATCATTATCCACCCACTCATAATTATTACTTTTTTTTGCTCCTTTACCTTTATAGTAATTAATAATAAATTGTTTATTTGCTGTCTCTGCATTCAATAAGATATATCTCCTTAATGCCTCATTTAAAATAGCCAGGTTTTCCATATCGTCAGGATAATAAAGATAATCTCTGAATGATAGTTCTATAACGTTATGAAAATCTCCATAACGCATCATGATGTTGTAACTTTCTTGGCTGGCAATTTTCTTTAATTGCTGAAACTTAACCGAATCAACAATATAATTTCTTCTATTGATGTTTAAAGAATCTTTACTAAGGATTTTAACTTGTTTCAGCCTATCTCCCGGATCCGGATGAGAAATATTTCTTTTAGAATAAGTATTGTTTCCTTCTCTTAAGTCAACTTTAATCTCTTCACGTTTAAAAGTTTTGAAGACATTAGCCATAGCATTAAGAGGGTATTGAGAATTTTTAAGCAACTTAACACTTAAAAAATCAGCTGATGATTCTTTCATTTTAGAATCAGATACACTACTACTAATTACATCTTTATTAAAATAATGTCCGTATTCATGGCCTAAAATACTTGCCAACTCTGCCTCATTATTTAAATAATTAAAAGCACCAACAAATACTCTAAGATTTCCAAAAGCATCCATTGAAAGATTAAAATCAGAGTTGTAACACAAATAGATATTAATTCTATTTGTTTGTGAGGTATCTTTTACAAGTTGACATAAAACATCCTTAATATATTTTTCAAAACCGTAAAAATTAGGGTAAATTTTACCAAACCTGTACTCATCGTACAATAACATTGATAAAGCTTTCTTGTCTTTCTCACTAATATCTCCTACATATAAATGTCCATTATATCTCTTGTAAAAAGAGTTACCATTATTTTCAAAAACCTGATTATCAAGTTTTACTGAATCATTCCAATTATAATGATTCCAAACTTGAGAAATGGATGCTTTAATTACTATAAGCTGAAATAAAAATAGAAATATGAATCGTATCAAAACTTTTATAATTTTGTATGTAAATATAAAAAAATAACATAATGTCGGCTAAAAACATTGTCTTACTTGTAATTTTAATTTCAAAAATTACATTTTCTCAAAGCAAACTCAACTACTTTTATTCGGATACTATTTTTGAATACAGTAACATGAAAGTTGATGTTATTGGAGCCATGTCTTATAGAGAACATTTTAAAACACAAATAAATTTCACAAATCTTACTGATAGTTTTAAAATTATTGAACCAAATGATATAAAAATTTTCAAAGAAAATAACGGACTAGGCTCAAACATAAGATATAGCATTGTTGTTCCACCAAAAGGCACAAAGCGAATACGAGTTGTTTTAAAGGATTTAAATTTTAAATACGATAAAATAAAAGCTGAATTTTCAAAAATTACTACTACTGGTAAAATTGAGAACATTTACAATCCAAGAGCTATTACTATAGATGCCGGAACAACTTTTAAAATTGAAAACAAAGAGTTTCCAACCACAAGTGTAGGACCTCTTTATTTAACAGTAAAGGCTATAAAATATATGCCTGAAGGAATAATTCGTGTAAAACTAAATGTAGTTTATACCGGGAAAAAATTTTTAGGCATGTATATAAGAAAAGCGAAGATTGTTACACCTGACGGCAAAACAGAAACAAACAACAATCAGCAGACATCATCATTATATTACAGAAAGGATAAAAGTAGCATGAACATAACATTGGAGTTCAAAAATCCAAATGGAGGCATAACACCTTTAAACTATACTGAACTTATTTTAGAAGATATATTTGTTGAATATGACACTAAAGAAGACAACGCTCCATTTAACTTTTACCTTGTAAAAAAAGGTGAAGGTAAAGGTGATGAAACAAAGGAGGAGAAAGAAAAAGAAAAGGATATTGATGTCATTGAGGATTAAAACAACTTCTCCAAAGCAATTTTAAACCAAGAAGTGTAATGATCAGGATTATCTGAAATATCTTTTTTAATATCCTTTACTAACATCCATTTATAACTTTCCACTTCCTCTTTATTAATTTGAGGATTCTCATTGGTTGTGCCTATCAAAACATAATCTAACTCATGCTCTGTTAAACCATTATCAAATGGCGTTTTATAGATAAAACTTGTTTTTATTTTCAAATCACAACTCATGCCCATTTCTTCAAATAGTCTTCGATTGGCGGCATCCTTTATCGTTTCATTTGGGCGAGGATGAGAACAGCAGGTATTTGTCCACAAACCACCACTGTGATATTTTGAAATGGCTCTTTGCTGAAGCAATAGTTCATCTTGATCATTAAAAATAAAAACAGAAAATGCACGATGTAATAATCCGTCTTGATGAGCTTTCATTTTTTCCATAACGCCAATGTCGTTATCTTGCTCATCAACTAATATTACATATTCTTTAGTCATTGAAAATTCTCCCCCTGCCCCCCCAGAGGGGAAATGTAAAAACTATAATAAATTTAAGCTATGACGTACATAAGAACTGGCAAACAAGGCCATTTTTTGAGTATTCGGAATACGAATACGTTCTTCTAATATACGCTCCGGGTGAAGTGATTTGATTTTATTGAATAACTTACGATAGTAGATATAAGCCACGTAAACACCAAATCGAGAATCTTTTGGTAGTAATTTTATACCTTCTAAACCTTTATTAAAATCAATTTCAATATCATCTTCTAATGCTGCTTTAGTTTGAGGATCTAACTCTTTAATTTCAACATTTGGAAAATAAACACGTCCCATCCCAAGGTAATCAGCATGCAAATCACGTAAGAAATTTATTTTTTGGAAAGCTGAACCTAAAGCCATGGCATAAGGTGTTAAGTCATCATACATTTTTTGATTTCCCTTTACAAACACTCTTAAACACATTAAACCAACAACTTCTGCACTGCCTAAAATATATTCTTTATATCCTTCTTCTGTATACTCTTTCTTTTCCAAATCCATCTCCATACTTTTCAAAAATGTTTCGATAAGATGCAAATCGATTTTGTAATCATTAACTACTTTTTGGAAACTATTTAAAACAGGATTTAAACTAATACCTCTTTCAATGGCACGATAAGTTTCTATTTTAAACTCATCCAACAATTCTTTTTTATTGAAATCATGAAAAGTATCTACAATTTCATCCGCAAAACGAACAAATCCATAAATACTATAAATGGGATCCTGAAATTGCTTGTGCAAAAACTTGATACCCAGCGAAAACGAGGTACTATAGCTATTGGTAACCATTTTACTGGTTTTTAAGCTGACGTTATCAAATAATTGTTTCATTTGTATTAGAGTTTACTAAGATAAATAAAATATGACATTTATCAGTAAAACAATTTAAAAAGACTATTGTTTAAGCTTTTTTAATTTTTATTTAAATATTTTAAAACCTGCTCAGCTACTAATTTCCCTGAGATTAAACAAGGCGGAACCCCTGGTCCAGGAACGGTTAATTGACCTGTATAAAATAGGTTTTCTACCTTCTTATTAATCAAAGTAGGTTTTAAAATTGCAGTTTGACTTAAAGTATTTGCTAAGCCATAAGCATTTCCTTTAAAAGAGTTGTAATCTTTGATAAAATCTGAAGTTGCAAAATCTCTTCTTAAAACAATATTATCTTTAAACGATACTCCTATTTGCTTTTCGATACGAGAAATTACCATATCAAAATACATATCGTTAGTTTTTTTATCATCTTTTAAATCAGGAGCTATGGGGATTAACACCATTAAATTTTCACAACCATCTGGTGCCGTTTTATCTGTTTGTGAAGTACAACTCAAATACAATAAGGGCTTAGTGGGCCATTTTGGATCGGTATAAATTTCGTCAGAATGCTTGGCAAAATCCTCATCAAAAAATAATGTATGATGTAACAAGTTAGGCAATTTCTTGTTTACTCCGATATAAAAAATCAAACTCGAAGGTGCTAGCTTTCTGGATTCCCAATACTTTTTACTATAGTTCCTGTATTGTTCATCTAAAAGTTTTTGTTCGGTAAAATTATAATCAGCACTTGACACAAGGGCATCAAAACCTTTGTGAGTATCTGCATAAATTATCTCCGATGCTTTGTTATTAGTTACATTAATTTTAGATACATCTGCATTTAATACAAACTTAACGCCTAATTCCAAAGCCAATTTATGCATACCGTTCACCACACTCACCATTCCTCCTTTAGGATACCAAGTGCCTCCAATCATATCCGAATAATTCATTAAACTATATAATGCGGGAGTGTTTTTAGGTAAAGCGCCTAAAAATAAAACTGGAAATTCTAGCAACTGTATGAGTTTAGGATTTGAAAAAGATTTACGAATGTGTGAAGCGATGGAATTAAACACATCTAACTTAAAAATCCCCTTAAAGAAACGAAGATTCATAAATTCCATCAACGAAAGTCCTGGTTTATAAACCAAGTCATTCATTCCAATATTGTATTTATATTCAGCTTCCTTTAAAAATTGTTTGAGTTTATCTGCACTGCCTTTTTCAAGTTTTTCAAACATTGCATACAAGTCGTTAATATCGCTTGGTATATCCAATGGTCCATCTTTGTATACGATACGATAAGATGGTGACAATCTCTCTAAAGTATAATAATCAGAAACTTTCTTTCCAAAATCAGCGAAAAATTTCTCAAAAATATCAGGCATCCAATACCAGCTGGGTCCCATGTCATACACAAAGCCATCCTGCTCAAACTTTCTTGCTCTTCCTCCAACTTGATTATGTTTTTCTAAAACCGTGACATCGCATCCAGCTTTTGCTAAGTAACAAGCAGCTGATAAACCCGAGAAACCTGAACCTATTATTGTAATTTTTTTTGACATATATCAGTAACAAAAACTCTAAAATATTGTTTAAACTTACGGATTATTTGATTAGCAAAAAATGTCTCCCGCAAATAGCGCAGATGAACGCAGATTAAAATTAAAAAGCTCTGTGTCATCAGCGAAATCTGCGGGACAAAAAACACAAACAAGTATGCAAAAGCACATTGTTATTATAGGCTCAGGAGTTGCCGGTTTATCTGCAGCTGTAAGACTTGGAGCAGCAGGACATAAAGTAACCGTAGTTGAAGCCAATGATTATGTGGGCGGTAAATTAACTGCCAAGATGATTGGAAGATATCGTTTTGACTTAGGGCCTTCTGTATTTACTATGCCTCACTTAATTGAAGAATTAACCAAAGTAAGTAAACAAGATTTAAAATTTGAGTACTTAACCCTAGATAAGATATGTAATTATTTTTATGAGGATGGCACTACTTTAACAGCATATCCTGATAAAGAAAAATTTGCAGCAGAAGTTCAAAACAAATTGGGAGAAACAAAAGAATCCGTTTATGAACAACTAAAATACAGTGCTACAGCTTATGACTTAATTGGGGAGTTGTTCATGGAACAATCGTTACATAAGCTCTCAAATTTTTTAAATCTTAAAACTGCAAAAGCCATTTTAAATATTGGTAAACTGAAATTAAATAAAACGATGAATGATGTAAATAGTGCGCGTTTTAAAAACAAAAAAACAGTTCAGCTATTTAATCGCTTCGCTACTTACAATGGTTCAAATCCTTTTCAGGCGCCTGCATTAATTAACATCATTGCTCACTTAGAGCATAACATTGGAGCTTTTGCTCCAAAAGGTGGCATGCATGATATTACAATGCACCTATATAATTTAAGTGTAAAATTAGGAGTAGAATACAAAATGAATACCCGTGTTTTACAGGTAAAAACAGAAAATGATATTGCAAAAGGCGTTGTTACTAGCAATGGAGAAATAAAGGCTGATATTGTAGTAAGTGATGTTGACATAAAACATCTATACACGAAATTGCTCAATAAAAAATATTATCCTACGAAAATTATGGAGCAAGAAAAATCTTTATCAGGACTTATATTTTATTGGGGTATTAAAAAAGAATTTAAAGAACTAAGCTTACACAATATTTTATTTAGCGATAATGGAGAAGCGGAGTTCAACACTTTTTTCAAAGATAAAAAGCCTTATCACAATCCATCAATATATATTAACATTACATCAAAGGTAACACCGAGCGATGCACCTGAAGGTTGTGAAAATTGGTTTGTTATGGTGAATGTTCCTCATAATGAATCGGGACAGCCTGTGACCTATGTTGAGGAAATGAGAAAAAATATTATTTCGAAAATCAATCGTGTTTTAAAGACTGACATTGAGCAATACATTGAGATAGAAGAGCATTTAGATCCTTATTTAATTGAACAAAGAACTAGTTCGGCGGGAGGTTCGTTATATGGTAACTCCTCTAACAACAAATACGCAGCATTTTTACGTCATGCTAATAACAGTAGTAGGATTAAAAATATGTATTTTGTTGGAGGAAGTGTGCACCCAGGCGGTGGTATTCCATTAGGAATGTTAAGTGCAAAAATTGTAAGTGAAATGATTGCAGAGAAAAATTAATTAAATTTTTATACCCATAACGCAAACATCATCCACTTGCTCTAAATCAGCTTTCCAGTTATTAAAAGTTTGATTTATGATTTCATATTGCTCTGTAACCTCAAGATGAGAAATTGAATTTAATAGTTCGTTTAATGCTTTGTATTTAAATTTTTTTCCTTTAGGGCCGCCAAACTGATCTGCAAAACCGTCAGTGTATAGATAAAGCATATCACCCTTTTTACAATCAATTGAAAATAAATTAAAGTTTTCTGTTTTCTCTCCTAAACCAACAGGCATTTTATCTTTTTCTAATATGGTTGTATTTTTATTACTGATTAACACAGGTTCATTATTTGCTGCTGCGTATGTAATTTTATTATTCTCTATACAAATTAAAATTGCATCCATTCCATCTTTTTGCCCATCATTTCCTATACTTTCAATTAATCGTTTTCTAACATAGTTAAATATTTCATTGGGCTGAAAAATATTTTTCTCTTTTATAGCTTCGCTCAAAAATCCAATATTCAGTAAACTCATAAAAGCACCCGGCACACCATGTCCCGTACTATCGCAAACTGCTAAATAAAATTTCCCCTGATGTTCAGTTGCCCAATAAAAATCACCACTCACTATATCTTTAGGCTTAAAGTAAATGAAATTATGCGGGATATACTTATCAATAAATTCTTTGTGTGTGAGTAAGGTATTTTGAATGCGTTTTGCATAATGAATACTATCCGTAATTTCTTTTTGTTTTTCTTCAATAATGTGTTTTTGATTAGAAATTTCTTTATTTCTGATTTCTAATTCAGTAGCTGTTCTTTTCTTTAATCTGAAACGATTGAATAAAACAAATGATAATAATGCTAATAAAAGACTTAAGCATACAATAGAATAAATTACTATCTCACGTTTTTTATCTCTCTCATTTAATAGCGAAATTTCTTTTTCTTTTTTATCGGTTTCATATTGCGTTTGTAATTCATTAAAAGATTTTTGATTTTCGATATTATTTAAACTATCATTTAAAACAATAAATTGCTCTAAAGCATCTGTAGCTTCTTTGTAATTACCCAACTTAATATACGCTTCTGAAATAACTTTCAAAAGATTATATTCTGTTTTAGGGTTTTTAATTTTCCTGGCAATATCAATGGCTGTTAAATAATTTTTCAAAGCCATTGGATAATCATTAAACTGTGCATACACTTCGCCTAGGGCATGATAGGAAGAAGATAAAAATTCCTGATTATTAATTTTTATGGAAGTTGCTACGGCGGCATTTGCATAATGTAAGGCAGAATCTTTTTTATTACTCTTAGCCATTAAACCGGCCATATTACTATATGAGTATACTAAACCGTAATCATCTCCTATTCTTTCTTTGATATAAAGAGACTTTTTTTTGATACTCTAGTTCTTTGGTAAAATTACTCGTTGAAGAATATACTTCAGAAATATTGGTGAGTATATAAGATATAAAAACAGAATCTTTAATAGTTTCAAAATAAATTAAAGCCTGATTGTAGTATTTAAGCGACAGTTCATAAGACTTCATACTGGAGTAGATATTTCCTATGCCCATTAGTGCAGAAGCTTCTTCTTTAGAGCTTTTTTCTGATTTAAAAATATCATGAGCTTTGGCATAAAAAGTAAGTGCCTCACTATTCTTACTCAAAAGACATAAACTGTTAGCCTTAGACATATATGTTCTGGCTAAATAAATCTGTTGTTTTTGCTTTTTTAAAATCGTAATCGATTTTTCGAAATAAATCAATGCTGAATCTAATTGACCTAAATAATCTAATGAAATCCCCAGCATTTCGAATGCTCTTCCTAAGTTTAATTCAGAATCTTCTTCAAGCGCCTTTGAAATTGCCTGTTTGGAATAGTCATAACATAAAGAAGGATTAATTTGATATACTTTTTTTGCTCTTATTAATAAACTATCTGAAGATAAATCATGATCTACCTGAGCTTGCAATACGCAAACCAAAAAACATAAAACAATCGATAATTTAAATTTCATAATGGCTATTGAATGTAATACTTTTTCCTGAATCATCCAACTAAAACAGAATTATCTGTGTTATATGACAAAAGTATTGACCAAAATCAGTATTTAATGATTTTTCTTATGACAAGTATCAAATCCTAATGATGTTTATTACTTATCTTTACCTCATGAGAAAGAACATCCTTTTAATTCTTGGCTTACATCTTATTCTTATTTCTTGCAAAAAAGAGAAAGAGTCAATTCAAGTAGCCAGTGGTGATATTACTGAATCTGTTTATGCATCAGGAAAAGTAAAAGCACTCGACCAGTATAACGTTTATTCAACTGTTAATGGTGTTTTACAAAATATTTTGGTTAATGTTGGAGATAATATCACTAAAGGTCAAACTTTATTAGAATTAGATAACCTAACCTCCGAATTAAACACAGAGAACGCCAGAATTGCTTTGGATTTGAGTGCAGAAAACAATCGTAAAGGTTCTGACAAACTGGAAGAGATAGAATTAAATGTTAATCTGGCACTTGAAAAATTACAATTAGACTCTTCATTATACTTTCGACAAAAAAAATTATGGGAACAAAATATTGGTTCTAAATTAGATTTTGAACAAAGACAGTTGGCATATAACAACTCAATCGTTAATTACGAGACTGCAAAAAAAAGACTGGCGCAATTGAAAATACAATTACAAAACGAATTTAAACGTGCTAATGTAAATTACAATATCAATCAAAAATTATTCAGCGATTACTCAATAAAAAGTTCGATTAACGGTAAAGTGTATGATATTTTAAAAGACCGCGGAGAATTAGTAACACCTCAAACGCCTTTAGCTGTAATAGGTAAAGCTGATACTTTTTTGTTAGAGCTAGCGGTTGATGAAAATGATATCATAAAGATTGGTGAAGGGCAAAAAGCATTAATAACAATGGACAGCTATAAAGGTGAAGTTCTGGAAGCAATTATAGATAAAATCTATCCAATCATGAACGAAAGAACCAGAACTTTTATTGTAGAAGCTCATTTTATCAAAGCTCCTAAAAAACTATACCCAAATTTATCTGTAGAAGCAAACATTATCATACAAACCAAAAAAAACACAATTACTATCCCGAACAATTTTATAGTGGATGAAAAATATGTATTTGTTGATGGTAATGAAAAAAGAGAAGTGAAGTTGGGATTAAAAGATTATCAAAAAACAGAAGTGCTTGAAGGATTAAAAGAAAACGAAACCATTTACAAACCTTAATTCATTGAACTCAAGATTAATTATAGATATTGCCATTAACTTAATTCGTGCCCGATTAAAACAATCTATTGTTGCGGCGGTTGGTGTAACTTTTGGCATTGCTATGTTTGTTACTCTTCTTGGATTTATGAATGGATTAAATAATCTGTTGGATGGTTTAATGCTAAACAGAACTCCTCATGTGAGATTATATAATGAAGTAAAGCCAAGCCCGGAACAACCCGTTTTAATTTCAAAAGAATATAAAAATAACTTAAACTTTATTCAGTCTATAAAACCAAAAGACAGAGGAAGAGAAATATATAATAGCAAAGCCATCATTAATATTTTAAAGCAAGACAAGCGAGTAATTGATGTAGCTCCAAAGGTTACTGCTCCCGTTTTTTTCAATACAGGATCCATTGAAATAACTGGAGTTGTTAACGGTATTGATGTTCCGGCTGAAGAACATTTATTTAAAGTAAGTGATTACATAATCGAAGGCAATGTCTTTGATTTGAATAACGAAAACAATACTATCATTATTGGAAAAGGTTTGGCAGAGAAAATGCTGGTAAAAATTGGCGATGTTATTAAAATCACTACCATTAAAGGTGGCTTAGTGAGTTTAAAAGTTGTAGGTGTGATGCAAATAGGCATTGCCGAAATTGACAATACCATGAGCTACACATCTTTAAGAACAGCTCAAATGTTATTAGGAGAATCAGCAAGCTACATTACAGACATACAAGTAAAATTAACAGATGTATTAATGGCTCCTGAAGTAGCTAAAGAATACCAAGCTAAATTTAAAATAGATGTGATTGATGCTCAAACAGCCAACTCTCAATTTGAAACAGGAAGTAAAGTACGTTCAATTATATCTTACGCAGTAGGCATCACTTTATTAATTGTTGCCGGATTTGGTATTTACAACATTTTAAACATGATGATTTACGAAAAAATGGATTCTATAGCTATTTTAAAAGCAACAGGCTTTTCAGGCAAAGATGTGAAATGGATATTTATATCTTTATCATTAATTATAGGAATTGTGGGTGGTATATTTGGTTTACTCTTTGGTTTAGGTTTAAGTAATATAATAGACAATATTCCATTTGAAACTACATCCCTTCCAACAATCAAAACCTACCCTATTGATTACAAATACACCTATTACGTGATTGGATTCACCTTTGCCGTTTGCACCACAACTATTGCCGGTTTATTTCCTGCATTAAAAGCGAGTAAAATTGATCCAGTTGAAATTATCAGAGGGAAATAGCATGTCGAAAATAATATTAGAAACAAAAAATATCAATAAATACTTTTACGACCCTGTAAAGTTTAAAGTGCTTTCTGATATAAATATGTCTATCAATGAAGGCGAATTTGTTTCTATTGTAGGAAAATCCGGTTGTGGGAAATCTACACTACTCTACATTCTTTCTACCATGGATACTGATTATGAAGGAGAGTTAATTATTAATAATGTTAGCCTTACTTCAAAAACAGACAAAGATTTAGCAGTTGTAAGAAACGAACATATAGGATTTGTTTTTCAGTTTCATTATTTGTTAGCAGAGTATAATGTATTGAGAAATGTGATGTTGCCAGGTATTAAATTAGCTAAATACTCCATGCAGGAAATTGAACACAGAGCAATGGAACAACTAAGAAAATTAGACATGGCTGAGCAAGCATTAAAATCCCCTAATCAATTAAGTGGTGGACAAAAGCAACGTGTAGCAATTGCCAGAGCTTTAATTAACGATCCTTTAATTATTATGGGTGATGAACCTACCGGTAACTTAGATAAGAAGAATAGTGATATGGTTTTTGATATTTTTAATTCTCTGGTAAAAGAAAGAAACCAAGCATTATTAATTGTAACTCACGACCCTGATTTTGCAAACAGAACACATCGTACGATTGAAATGGCTGATGGAAAAATTATTAGCTAATCATTAGTTAATCGCTTAAAAGCGGTTGAAATATTTTCAATCACATCTGTTGGAATCATAGCCAACTCTCCCTTTTCTTCTTTTGTAATATCTCCAGCTAAGCCATGAACATATACACCAATCACACATGACTGAAGTGACATGTATCCCTGAGCTAACAATCCGGTTATCAAACCCGTTAGTACATCTCCACATCCTCCTTTTGCCATGCCAGAATTTCCTGTGCTATTAAAATAACTTTCTCCTTGCGGCGTGGTAATACAAGTATGAGCTCCTTTTAAAACAACATACACTTTATATTGTTTTGAAAAATCAATTTGCAATTGATGTCTTTCAAAATCATTTGATACTATTTTAGTTAGTCTTTCAAACTCTTTTGGATGAGGCGTTAAAATAGAATTTTGCGGAATTAAACTCAACCATTCTTTATTTAAACTCAAAGCATTTAAAGCATCCGCATCAATCACCAAAGGTTTTTTAGAAGACTCTAATATATACTTTACAGATAATTGAGTTTCTTTTTCTGTTCCTATTCCCGGACCAATTCCAATACTGGAATAAGAAGAAACATTAAGCTCTTTAATTTGTAAATACTCACCACCCTCTACCAAAGCCATTGCTTCAGGTGTTGAAGTTTGCATAATTTCATAACCACATTGTGGAACACAAACCGTCAGTAAACCTGCCCCACTTCGTAATAATGCATGAGTACTCATAATGGCAGCACCCATTTTACCATAACTTCCAACCACTAATAAACCATGACCGAAAGTTCCTTTGTGAGAAAATTTTTGACGTGGTTTTATCAATTCCTTTACCGCATTTTCTGTAACATAAAAAGCGCAGCTATTCTTTTGAATTTCTTCTGTCCATTTTAAACCAATATCTAAAACATGTCCATTACCGACATAGACATGATTTTCGGCAAACATAAATGCCAATTTAGGACATTGAAAAGTTAAGGTATGCATTGCTTTTACAATGCTATTGCTTTTATCTGTAAATGAATCAACCATTAAGCCTGATGGAACATCAATTGCAATCACTTCTTCAGCAGATTGATTGATATGATTGACACACTCAGCTGCTAATCCAAACAATGGCTTTGATAAACCAATACCAAATAAAGCATCAATAACTACATCACTTGTTTTAAAATGTGGCAAATGACTTGCGTCATTTACTTCCATCAAAAAGGACGTGTATTTATCTTCTAATTTTTTTTTATTAATTAAAAAATCATGAGAATATTTATCCGAATAATGAATGATAAATACTTCTACTTTATAACCATGTTCCAATAATTGACGAGCAATTGCTAACCCATCTCCTCCATTATTTCCTAATCCACAACATACTTTAAAGATTGTCTCAACATCATAATGTTTCATTATCCATTGCGAACACTTAGAAGCCGCTCTCTCCATCAAATCAATAGAAGCAATAGGTTCATTTTGAATGGTAAATTCATCAACGGCTTTAATTTGTGCGGCTGAAAATATAGGCAATGAATGTTCCATAAAATAAAGTTAGAAAAAATAATTCATTAGCAACAGAATATAAATCATGTTGATTTATAAGAATCTAATTTCTTAAAGCCAATACTTGCAATTAACAATACAAATCCCAATACAATAAATGCCACTTTAAAATCAGTTGCATCAACCAAGGTTGAAATTAAAAATGGTCCGGCTGTATTTCCTATTCCCCAGGATATAGTATATAAAGCAGCATATTGCCCTCTGTTTTTATCATTAGCTCTTTGCAACCAAAATACATTCATAAAAGGCATCGCCATAATTTCACCCACGGTGATAAACAAAATCATGACCAATGATATAAATTTGGCATTACCCGGAATTAATAATGATAAGAACGAACAAGCACACATCACCAAACCTATAATAATCCATTGTGTATTTTTATTTTTCTTTTCGAGCGTATATACTAACACCATTTCAATAGCTACGATAATGATTCCATTAATGGCCATAATCAGTCCAATGTACTTTTCATTCAATAGCATATCATCTCTAAAATATTTTGGGATGGTTGTAAACAATTGCACAAAACAACTCGAAAACAATGTCATTAAAACCAAAAACCACAAATAGGTTTTGTCTTTATAAGCCGACATCACCTCAGGTACCGCTTCTTCTTTTTCGGTGTTTGTTCCGGCCAAAGACTCTTTCTTTAATTGAACAGTAGGCCTTAAAAAATAAAACAACAATCCTGCTGCTAAAATATTAGTTAAACCATCAACCCAAAACAATAGCTCATAGTTATAAGCCGCTACCATGCCACCTAAAAAGGCACCAACGGCCCAACCTAAATTAATTGCCAATCGATTTAAGGAATAAGAGCGCGTTCTGTTTTCTGCATTACTGTAAAAAGCTATCGAAGAAGAATTAGCAGGACGAAAAGCTTCGTTTACCATACTTAATAAAAATGTAAACACACAAATAAGTGGATAAGATTTTACCTGCCCTAAAACAATAAATAAGATACCACCACCAAATAGAGTAAACAACTGCACTTTATAAAATCCTAGTTTATCAGAAAACTTACCTCCAAAATAAGCGCCTACTATAGAGCCCAATCCAAACAACATCATCACAAAACCAGCTTCACTTAAACTACGGTGCATTTCTTTACTGGTTAAGTATAACGTCATAAATGGAACAACCATTGTTCCACTACGATTTATAAGCATAATGAACGATAGCAACCACGACTCTTTAGAGAGACCTGTAAAAGATGTTTTATAGAGGGAAAACGTTTTTGCTATCATAAACAGATAACAAAACTACTTAAAATAAAGAAGTTTGAAAAGTAACTTTTGGTTTCATTACATTTTGACTTACAAATGAACCTGTAATATGAAACACTTCTGTTTCTTGTAAACGAGATGCTACCAACACTTGTGTTTGTTGAGCATGTTTTGAAAACAAATCTTTTACTATTACAGGACAATTATTGTCTTTAGAAAGATGTGATAAAATCACATGACTCATCAACTCTGATTTATGAGTTACAAATAAATCTAAAGCTTGTTTATTTGATAAATGCCCTTTATCACTTCGAATGCGTTCTTTTAAATAATAGGGATAATATCCACTATCTAATAAACCTTCGTCATAATTTGCTTCTAAAAAAGCGGCATGACATTGTTTAAAATTTTCAATCACGTGTTGGCAAGCAGAACCAATGTCTGTTAATACACCAATTTTAATTCCATTGCCTTCTACAATAAAACTATAAGGATCAGAGGCGTCATGACGTTTAGGGAAAGGAGTTACAATTAAACTACCAATAACAACTTTCTCATAAGCATAAAATGACTTAATTAAAACATTCTCTAAAACTAAATGGGAATTACTTAATGTTTGAGGTGTAATATAAACAGGCAAATTATATTTTTTAGACAAGGCTTGAACGCCTTTAATATGATCGCTATGTTCATGAGAAATAAAAATGGCTTTGATTTTATCCAAAGACAAATCCAAACGTTTCATTCTTAATTCCACTTCCTTACAAGAAATACCTACATCAACCAAAACGGCTTCATTATTATTACCAACGTAATAACAATTACCATTGCTTCCCGAATTTAATGAGGTGATGAATAAAGACATTTTTAATTATTACGTGTTATATTTTTTGCTCCGTAGGAGCTTACTGATACTAGCAAAATGAAATTGACGTTTGTTAGCTCCGTAGGAGCGACCTGTTTTATTCTATCCATTCAAACACATATTTCTCATCATAATCAATTTCAAATTTTTCTAGAAGATCAAAATACTCTTCTCTAAATGTAGTCTTTTTATGATGCTCTTCTTGACTTAATATATATTTTATTACACTATCTATTTGGCTTTTGGAATAAGAAAAAGCTCCGAATCCCTCCTGCCAATTAAATTTACCCCTTACCCAATGCTGTTGATTAATAAAATTGGACGTACCCGCTTTTATATACCTTACTAAATCCGAAATTGTAATTGATGGTTTTATACCAACTAACAAATGTACATGATCAGGTATACAAAAAATGGATAGCATTTTTTGTCCCCTGTTTTGAACAATGCCAGTTATATATTTATGCAATTCTTCGCGATGAATCTTAGAAATTAAATTCTCTCGACCTTTTACTGCAAACACAATTTGAATGTATATTTGTGAATAGGTATTTGGCATTTTACAGGTCGCTCCTATGGAGCTAATATTACTATTGTTATTTATATTCTACAAACAGCTAGTCCCGATGGGACATACCTCATTGTAAAATGATTTCAAAACACAAAATTAAATATTACCCGAAACTACATTGCTATAAATTGTAGCATTATAAATTAATTTGATAAAGAGCATTTTATTTAACAAAAAAAAGCCTCTCATTTTTGAGAGGCTTTAAATTATTTATTATTTGATTAAGCGTTAACCGCTTCTTCCATATAGGCCTCTATAGGTGCGCAAGAACATACTAAATTTCTATCGCCATAAGCATTATCGACTTTAGCAACACTTGGCCAGAATTTATTTTCTCTAACCCAAGTTAATGGATAAGCTGCTTTTTGACGAGAATAAGGTTTATCCCAATTATCAGCAACCACTAATTTACAAGTGTGCGGTGCATTTTTAATCACATTATTTACCTTGTCGAATTTACCTTCCTCGATTTCTTTAATCTCTTTACGAATAGCAATCATTGCTTCGCAGAAGCGATCTAACTCAGCTTTTGATTCAGATTCAGTTGGCTCCACCATTAAAGTATTAACTACAGGGAAAGCCACTGTTGGTGCATGGAAACCATAATCCATTAAACGTTTTGCCATATCAGCAACCTCAACACCTGAAGCCATTTTAAATTCGTTACAATCTAAAATCATCTCATGTGCACAACGTCCGTTTTTACCTGTATATAAAATTTTGTAGCTACCGGATAATACTTCTTTCATGTAGTTAGCATTTAAAATAGCCATCTCAGTAGCTTGTTTTAAACCTTCACCACCTAACATTTTAATGTAACCGTAAGAAATTAATAAAATTAACGCACTGCCGTAAGGTGCTGCAGATACTGCTGTAATTCCTTTATCTCCACTTGTATTTACAATTTTATGAGATGGCAAGAAAGGTACTAGTTTTTCAACCACACCAATTGGTCCCATGCCAGGTCCACCACCACCGTGAGGAATAGCAAAGGTTTTGTGTAAGTTTAAGTGACATACATCAGCCCCAATATTTCCCGGAGATGTTAAACCAACTTGTGCATTCATGTTGGCTCCATCCATATAAACTAATCCACCATTATCGTGAATTAATTTTGTAATCTCAGTGATAGACTCTTCGTAAACACCGTGCGTAGAAGGATAAGTTACCATTAAACAAGATAAATTATCTTTATGTTGTTCTGCTTTAGCACGTAAATCTGCTAAATCAATATTTCCTTTTTCGTCACACTTTGTTACAACAATATGCATACCTGCCATAGCAGCTGATGCAGGGTTTGTACCATGAGCCGATGACGGAATTAATGCCACGTTACGGTGAGCATTTCCATTAGCAATATGATATGCTCTGATTACCATTAAACCTGCGTACTCACCTTGAGCACCAGAGTTTGGCTGGAAGCTCATACGAGCAAAACCAGTAATCTCAGATAAATCTTTATTTAATTGCTCAATTAACTCAGCATATCCTTGCGCTTGATTAACCGGAACAAATGGATGAATGTTTGCAAACTCAGGCCATGTTAAAGGCAACAATTCAGATGCTGCATTTAATTTCATCGTACAAGAACCTAAAGAAATCATAGAATGAACTAATGATAAATCTTTATTTTCTAAACGCTTAATGTAACGCATCATTTCACTCTCACTATGGTAAGAATTAAAAGTTGGATGAGTTAAGTAAGCAGATGTACGTTTTAAGTTTGAAGAAGAAATTAATGTTGATGCTTTGTAAGTTACTTCTTTAGCAGCGTTAGCAAAAATAGAAACGATATCATTTAAATCATTTTGTTCAATCGTTTGATCTAATGAAATACCAACATGTTTAGCATCTACTAAACGGAAGTTAATTTCTTTAGCTTCAGCAGCCGCAATTACTTTAGCTGCATCACATTCAACAATAATGGTATCGAAATATAATTTTGTTTTAACGTTTAATCCTAATCCTTTTAAAGCTTCAGCCACAGAGTTAGTCGCATTATGCACACTTTGTGCAATCGCTTTAATACCTTCTTGTCCGTGATACACAGCATACATACTAGCCATAATTGCTAATAAGGCTTGAGCTGTACAAATATTAGAAGTTGCTTTATCACGTTTGATATGTTGCTCACGAGTTTGTAAAGCCATACGTAATGCAGGATTACCTTGAGCATCAACCGATACACCAATAATACGTCCCGGAATTAAGCGCTTGTAATCTTCTTTACAAGTAAAGAACGCTGCGTGAGGTCCACCATATCCTAATGGAACACCAAAACGTTGAGAGTTACCAATCACACAATCAACACCCCACTCGCCCGGAGGAGTTAATAATGCTAAAGCCAATAAATCAGTAGCTACTACGACCTGAATTTCTTTTGAATGTGCATTTGCAACAAATGCTTTATAATCATTTACCTCTCCGTTAATATCAGGATATTGAATTAATGCACCAAAGAATGAATCATCTAATGAAACGGTATTTGCATCACCAACTACTAATTCAATTCCGTATGGTACCGCACGTGTTCTAACGACATCAATGGTTTGAGGGAAAACTGTTTCACTGATAAAGAATTTATTTCCACCGTTTGCAATTTTTGCTTTGCTACGGTTACTGTAAAACATAAATAAAGCTTCAGCTGCTGCTGTTGCTTCATCTAATAAAGACGCGTTAGCAATTGGCATCGCTGTTAAATCCATTACCATGGTTTGGAAATTTAAAATCGCTTCTAAACGTCCTTGTGCAATCTCTGCTTGATATGGAGTGTAAGCCGTGTACCAACCTGGATTTTCTAAAATGTTACGTTGAATAACTGCCGGTAAAATATTGTTGTAATACCCTAAACCAATGTAAGAACGAAATACCTTATTTTTTTTACCTAAAGCTTTTAAGTGCTTAGTGTATTGGTACTCGCTCATAGCAGGAGCTACTTGCAATGGTTGTTTTAAACGGATACCTGAAGGCACAGTTTGGCTAATTAATTCATCAATTGATAAAACGCCAATTTTGGCCAACATTTGTTTAATTTCATTTTCACGTGGACCGTTATGACGGGAAACAAATTTATCAGTAGTCATATGTAATTATTTGATTAAGAGGTACAAATTTAAGGAAATTCCAATCCCTTAAGTAACGTACTTTTCAACCGATTGTTTATAAGATTTTTAGACTGATTTTGGGTGGGGAATGAGATATTGGAGTTAGAGGTTTTGCAGGCAGGAATTTCAAATCAAAAGACAGTATTGTTTTTCTAATCACTCTTTCACAAACTTCACTGTCCTTTTTCTCTCTTTATCCTGGACTGTTAAAAAATACATACCTGCGGAAAGGTTAGAAATATTTATTTGATTGTAGAAAGGAACAGACAAAACGACTTGCCCCAAATAATTTTTAATTTCAAGAGTAGCGTTTTTAAATTGATGGTTTTCATTATTAATATTTAAGATTGATGTTGTTGGGTTGGGATAAACAGAAATGTAATTATCCAATGATAATTCATTTATGCCAACTACACTAACACAATCACTATAAATCTCAGGTTGTTTTATTTTAGCAATACAACGCTTAGTCGTATCACTGTTGATTTTTTTAAAATTACCAGCGATGTATATAGTGTCATGATATATAGCTGCGGTATTAATTCCGCTACTGAGAGTATCAGAAAATGTACACCATTGAGTACCATCAAAAACGGCAACTCTGCTAGCAGTAGTATTTGCCGCTTTTTCAAATGAGCCAAAAGCATAAAGTTTATTGTGATGAACCAATAATTTCCAAATATTTCCGTTCTGATATTCGTTACCCCAACCTACATCATGCCAGCTACTGCCATCCCATTTCATTACAATATCCGCTACGTTTCCATTTGTTTTCGAAAAAAAACCTCCTACATATAACTCATTGTTATAGATAACCATAGAACTTATACTACTTATACTGCCTTTTATGCCACCACCAACGTCTCCCCAATTAGTACCATCAAATTTCAATATATGACGGTTTCCTATTTGGGCAGTATAAGAGAACACTCCTGAAATATATAACTCACCATTATAAAGAAGCATGTTCGTAATAAATGCTTGAGGCATTAAAGGAACACTTACTGGTTGATATGAAACGCCATCATATGTTGCTATTCCATTAGCAGGTTGCCCTTGTATGGTATCAAAAACACCATAGATATAAAGTTTATTATTGTGTTTAGTCAATCCATATATAGACCCTGAATAATCTAATGGCCTAAATGCTCTTACTGGAAGGCTATCCCAATGAGTACCATCCCATGTTGCCAAACAAGATGTATTTATGCCACCTACCGATTGAAAACTACCTCCAACTAATAATTTACCATTATAAGAAATTCCACACATAGCGGTGCTGTTAGCTGTATTATTTAAAGTGTCATGTGTGTTAAGACCACTACTCAATGAATCATAAATTACATCGTTCCAAGACCAAACACCTCGCACATTTTTGCCATTAACATAATCCATAAATTTACTACTCACAATCAACTTATCATGAACCGAATCAAAAAACATTCTTTCAATGTAATCCGATGAATTATTCAAATAAGGCAGAGCCCCAAAGTTTTGGGATTCTACCTTAAGGCTTATAAATAATAAAATTATTACCGCAAATCTAGTCATGTTTTACAAATTTCACCGAAGCCTTTTTATCTTTTTGTTTTACTTCTAATATATACAGACCATGAGATAAACTCGATAAATCAATAGGATTAATTTCTATATTTTTCTCAAATACTCCTTCTTTTACGGCTTGTCCCAATGTATTGTAAATATAATAAAAAGTATGCTCGTTTGTAGCATTCAGTTTCACATTTATAATACTTTGAGTCGGGTTAGGATATATTAAAAATTCAGCCAAATCGTTTTTTTGATTTTCTTTAATTCCAACAAAATTTATCGGGTGTAAATTAAATCTTGTTATAGAAACATCTACTCCCGAATTAAAACCACCATCAAAATACGTTACTCCTACAGTACCACTATATAAAGGAAACAACGTATTACTCATTGTTGAGCCCGCAAGATGTAACATGTTTAATTGATTTATATCTATGCTTGACCCTCCTGGATACAAAACGGAACCATCAAAATTTGTACCTCCTATATTAGTTGCCCAAACAATATTTGTATTACCTGGTTCAAGGGCAAATATAAACATATCATTATATCCGTTAAATGATTGTATATACGTATTTGGTGCTTGTGAAACTGAAGCAGGAAAAACTGTGCTTTCTGTTTTTCCTGAAATATATACTTTACCAAGGGCATCAACATCTATATCTTCTCCAACTTGCCAATCATCACCTGCTATGTAAGTAGAATGTAATAAAGAATCCTTATTGTTAAATATCGTAAAAATAGCATCGGTCAACCCCGAACTTGCCGTAGAATAATACCAGTTTCCACTATTCTTCAGAGGAAAATTTAGTCCACTTGTAGTTTTAAAACCTGTTAAATAAATTTTATTATTTTTTATTTTAATAGCATTAAAAGTACTATTAGTAACGCTTCCCATACATGTAGACCATTTTATCTGTCCTGTGTTTGAGAAGTGGCTAATTGTTGCATCTGAAACAAGAGCATTATAGTGTGAAAAATTTGTAGAATTTCCATTAACAGTATTTGGAAAATCAGTTCCATTGGCATAACCAATAACATAAAGGTCATTATTTGAATCAAAATCCAAGTCTTGTAATCCATCATGTGCACTAGTTAAAGTACCGTTATTAGATGAACCAAGATAAGTTGCCCATGTTATTTGAGACGAAGAGTTGTATCTAACAATAAACCCTTCTGCTGTTGATAAAACATCATGATTTGTGTTGGTATATTGAGGTGTACTGCCTAATATTGGTAGGTTTTTTGAAAGAGTTCTTCCAACCATAAAGAAATTACCATTTGCATCAAATTTGCAGGTTATATAATCATCTTTGGCATTACCTCCATAATAAGTCAGCCATTTTTTTTGTTGTGCGTCAGTAGACATTTGAAAAATAAAAAAATCTTCCGCACCTATCGGCGTTAATGAATTCGTTGCTCCAGCTTTACCTAAAGTTACTAATGTAGAGGTAGTTTGTCCAACCATATAAATTTCACCGTTTGGAGCTATATCAAAACCCATGATATTATCGTCTTCTGTGCCTCCAATATAAGTAGACCACACCCTTGTTCCATTCACATCATATTTATCCATAAACCCATCATAGCTGCCATTATTATAGTTTTGAAAAACATACAGGCCAGCAGGAGGGAAATTAGAAGAATAGGTAAACCCTGAAACAAACAAATTACTGTTGGCATCTGATTTAACATTAGTAGCAGCTTCGTTATTTGAACCGCCTACATATGTTGACCATTCACAATTTAAAGAATTTGTGAGCGTTGATATCACAGAATTACCTTGATCAACTTCTATTACTAGCGTTAATGATGAAGTATAAGTTCCATTATTAAACTTATACTTATTACTTGCTCCATCAACTGTCCATGTGGGCGAGAAACTAGTTATAGCTACTGTAGAGTTAGTGGAAGTTAATTGATAAGCAACCGGCTTATCAAAAGTAACTTTTCCTATTTTACTATTAATTGATAGGTAATTTGTAGCTCCATTTAAACTATAAGAAGTTGCTCCGGAAAATTCAAGTTTTATATCTCTCATATCACCACCAGGTTTAACTATAAAATAATACTTTATTCCATTTTGATTACTTGTTGTCATTAAATCTATATTATTATATAAATTTGTTGTAATTAAGCGCTTGTTGCCAAACACACCTGTAATCCCTCCACTACCAGCTTGTGGCACGAAATAATTAAGATATCCATTTTTTTGTTGCTCTAATGGGTATGTTTTTGCACTTTCCAAAGAATTAGTAAAGTTCAAATCTATCCGTTGAAGGGTATCTTTGTGATTAACCATTGCTGTATCATTTTTTGCAAAAACAAAGCTCTGACTTCGGTTTTTAAAATAAAACACTGGGTTTGTATTGTTTGTATAAAATTTCACATCTGAAACAACTATATGAGTGGTATCAACAATTTGACCTTTATTTTGATAAAACATAAAATTAGCTACAGGTGATTCTCCGTTGAAATCAGTAGGTGTAATAATATTTTTTTGTAAATACTTAGCCGTAGTAAAGCTAAAAGAATTTTGGGTTGTTTCAGTTTGTCCTGTTACAATAACATTAGTTAAACTATCAAGAGCAATATTTGTAGATTGGTCGTTTAAATGATTGCCATCTGTTTGTATTTCCCATAATTTTGTACCACTTGTATTATATTTTGCTGTATAATAATCTTTATTATTTAACGCATCTTTGTATAGCCAGTAATATATACATTGGCAGATACATCTAAAACCATATCATTGGCTTCATCATCGCCATTTGCAGAACCATTAATGGTTTGCGTCCATTGATTTGTGCCACTACTATTTAATTTTATGGTAACAATATTTCTACCTTGAGTTGAACTTGTTGAATATCCTGTAATATAAACATTACCTGATGCATCAACCTGAACTCCTTTGGCAATATCATCTAAATTACTTGCGCCGTTGTAGGTATATGTCCATGCAGTAATTAAAGAACTATTTAATTTTTGAACATAGTAATTATATCCTTGACCAGATACTAGAGATGAACCAACAACGTAATAATTATTTGAAGCATCAATTACTAAATCAGTAACAGTATTTACACTAGAAGTTGTTACAGCTGTGCTAATATTAACAGCAGTTAATGTACCAGTAGTTTTATCGAAAGTAATGGTAGCATTTTTGTAATTGTTTGTTGAATTGGTTACGGCACCAGTAACCGCAACTGTTGAACCGCCAATAGCTATTTTAACTCCTGCATCATCTAAATTTGATGTGTAATTGTAAGTGTTTGCCCATAATTGAGTTCCAGAAGAATTATAAGCAATTGCTAAGATATCAGAATTTAAACTAGTATTATAAGTGCCTCCAGATACATATAATGTATTTGATTGTGTGTGATACGCTAAACCTCTTCCTGCATCAAATGAGTTACCAGCACCATTGTAAGTTGAAACCCATTGCAATACACCTGATAAATTATACTTCATTGTTATAACATCTGTAGTAGGTGATGCGGTGCTTGTGGCAACACCACCAGTAAGATAAATAGCATTAGATGTAACAAACATATCTGTAGCAAAATCATTACCAAGACCTGCACCTGCATATTGTTGTATCCATAACTGAACGCCCGCACTACTGTATTTTGCCAAAAGAATATCGGTATTGCCTGCGCCGTTTACTGTTGCACCTGCAACGTAAATATTACCAGATAAATCTGTTTTAGTTACATTTTTATAAAAGAAATTTTGAGTTCCCATTGTAGTTTTCCAATCCTCGAAAGCCATAGGAACAGCTTGAGAGAAAAGCATTGTACTTAGTAAAGTAAATGCGAAGAGTAAAATTTTTTGTTTCATACGAATCATTTTAATAGTTAATAAAATTTATAATAATTTGAAGTAGTACAGATAAAAAATAAAGTGGGTGTGAACTCAATTATTGGTTATCAGGAACTCCGCAGTCCCACGCATCGAATAAAAAAGCCACACCCTTTCGGACGTTTGCTGTTTTTCTCGATGCGTTTTATCAATTGCGGAGTTTAAATAAATCGAATACAAACAAAAGTTTATATAATATGTTAGTTTAATTTGTTTCTGTTTCTTAAGTATATTTTGTTTTAATATTGAACAACATTACAAACATTTTTAATTGCTTTTACAAATTTTCGCGTATATTTAGTTAAAGCCTATTATTATTGAGTTATCGTGGTTTTAAATTTAGTATCCTATAAGATTTTTTAAAGAAATGTTAGCTTTATAACCGATACTACAGATAATTAAAATTACGACAGATAAAGAATACATTACCTTTTTTATCTAATTCTCATAACAAGAGTTCCTGTATCTTTATAATATTTTATGCCTTGTAGTTTTACATTATTATTTCTATAATAACTCAAATTATAAGGAGGAAATAACACTAAGTACTCATATTGCTGCAATTCCTTTTTAGAAGTATCCAATCCATTTGGGAATGCGGTGTTAATACTTTTACCCTCGAACTTAAATTTATATTTATCCGTTAATTGATAGTAGTTACGATATACGCCAAATAACTCCGGTGCAATTCCTACTTTTTTTGCGCCAATGCTATCCAAATAAGTAAAACAGGTTTTAGTGTCTGCTTGCTGCCAATAATCAAAAGTTTTATGTAAGTTGATAGTTGTAATAAAATGAACGGTTATTATAGCACTGAATACATAAATTACAAAAGCCTTAACTTTTTTCTTTGTTAAGACAGTATTGATAAACCCAACAAATACCATAGCTATTAAAGGATAAAACATCAATACCGTTCGGTGTGTTGGATACAAAACACCTAAACACCATTTATTAAAAATGGCTAAGCCTAACATGATTAGCAATAAAGAACTGGCAAAAGTATACCAAGTGCATTTATGTTGTTTAGAAAAACGAATACCGTAAACCGAAGCTAATAAAACCAATCCACACAATACATAAGTTAATATTTGTATAACCTCAATACTTAACAATCCGTCTTTATAAATCAGAGTTTGCATATAGCCTCCAAATACACCATTTATTAAATCATCAGCACCATAAGCACCAATATCGTTAGAGCAAGTAGTAATAAATCGCAGAGCTTTTATAACTATTACTGCAATACCAACTGCATAAATAAGTTCTACATAAAAGAGTTTCTCTCTAATAAAATCAAAACATTGCTTTAAATAATATTTATAAAAATAAAGACAGCAAAATGCTGTAAAAAAATAGAAAAAATTAAAGTTGGCAATGGCTGCCATTCCTGCAAAAAACAAAGAAAACATTGAGAGGTTTCTCCCTGTCTTTCCTAACTGTAGATTTTTGTTATTTGAAGCTAAATAATAACAAACAATGCTTAACACTTCAAACATTAAGGCTGTTGAGTAGCCTCGAGCCAATGACAAATAATCAATTAAAAAAGGATTTAATAATAAAATACAGAAAGCAAATACTTTAGCTGGAGTATCTTTCAAACTCTTAATCCAAAAATATGCCGTGGTTAAAAAAATACCTGAAGACAAGAGTGTAAACCAACGCAACTGACTTGCTTTTTCCAAGCCAAACAATATACAAGTTTTCATGGCTAAAAAATTAAACCAATGTGTATTTCCTGTACACAATGTTTCTACCCACCAAAAATGTTTAGCATTATAAAACGAATAAGCTTCGTCGTGTGTCATCACCATACTCACTACTCTTGCTACAACATAAAACATTAAAGCATATACCAAAAAGAAAAAGATGGTATGCGTAATGAATCTTGTTTTAATGTTTTGCATAAATTAAATATACAAAAAATGAGCAGATATTTACTTTGTCAATTCTCGGTACATTTTTTAGCAAGAGGTAGGCTAAAAACACTCGAACTGACAACTATAGATTCTGAACAAAATAAAAAAGCTTCGCTCCCGATAACTATCGGGATCTGCGAAGCTTTTAAACTTGTGGTTTCGAGAACCTCAACCACCGTAATATAAATTAGTTTACTTTGATTAATTCCACATCAAATACTAACCAAGAGTTTGGAGGAATTACCGGAGGGTAACCGTTTGCACCATAACCTAAGTTTGCAGGAATAATTAATTTTGCTTTTCCACCTGGTTTTAATAATTGTAAGCCTTCTGTCCAGCCCGGAATTACTTGATTTAAACCAAATGTAGCAGGTTGTCCTCTATCATAAGAACTATCAAATTTATTTCCGTTTAATAAATAACCTGCGTAATGAACAGTTACTTGAGACGTTGCAGTTGGAGCTACACCTTCACCTTCTCTTTCGATGATGTAACGTAAGCCACTTGCTGTAGTTTTAGCAGAACCATAAGTTTCGTTTAAAACTTTATCCATTTTTTCTTTTTCTGCTTTTGCTTTAGCTTCAGCCTTAGCACCTGCATTTGCTTTTTCAAATTCAAATACTTTAGCTGCATCAAATGCTTCAGCTTCTTTACCTTTACGCAAAATTACTAAGTGCTTTAACACATCATTTCCTTTAATAGAATCAACTACTGATTGACCTTGAACCACATGCCCAAATACAGTATGTTTTCCATCTAACCACTCAGTTTTTACGTGAGTAATAAAGAATTGAGAACCATTTGTACCAGGACCTGCATTTGCCATAGATAAAATACCCGGACCAGTATGCTTTAATGTTTCATCAAACTCATCAGGAAATTTATATCCCGGATCACCAGTTCCAGTTCCTAATGGACAACCGCCTTGAATCATGAAATTAGGAATTACACGATGAAATTTTAAACTATCATAATAAGGAACTCCTTCTGCTTTAGCTGTATTTTTAATAGTTCCTTCTGCTAAACCTACAAAGTTTGCAACTGTCATAGGAGTTTTTTTAAATTCTAATGCACAGTAAATATCTCCTTTAGCTGTTTCAAATTTGGCATACATGCCATCTGCTTGTTTACTTAAAAATTCTTTATCCATCTTACTTAATTTTACTTTTTTAGGTTTTTTAGGTTTGTCTTGGTTAGCCGATAATCCTAAGGATAATAAGGCTAATAGAGAAGCTAAAATTATTTTTTTCATATTATATATATTTATTTTATATCAAAGAATTACATGCCCGGTTGAGCTGAACCAGCTTTGAAATCTATTAACTCCACATCAAATACTAAAGTAGAAAATGGAGGAATAGGTCCACCACCTCTTGGCCCATAACCTAAAGCAGAAGGAATGATTAATTTAGCCTTGCTCCCTTTGGTCATTAACTGAATAGCCTCTGTCCAACCCGGAATTACTTGATTTAAAGGGAAAGTTGTAGGTTCTCCTCTATCTAACGAGCTGTCAAATTTAGTTCCATCTAACAAAGTCCCTGTGTAGTGCACAGTTACAACATCTGATGCTTTTGGATGATCTTTACCTTTTCCTTTTTGTGTTTCAATAAAAATTAAACCGCTTGCTGTAGGAGCTGTTGTTATTTTATTTTCAGCTAAATAAGCATCTAATTTTGGTTTTTCTGCGTCTTGCATAGCTGCCATTTCAGCTTCTTGTTTTTTCTGATTATCTTCAAGCTCTTTTTTGGACTTTATATCAACCATTTTAATATCAACTTGAATTTTGTCATTAGGCTTTACAAACGGAGGCAATGATTGTTCTCTACTTGTTTTCAAAAAGAAAGAATCTGCACTAATAATAAACGAGGCGCTATCATTCTTCGCCATCATCATCATAGCATCTTCTATACTACCTATAAATGAAGATTTTGGCATTACAAAACTAGTAACACCAGAACCATCTTGACTTCTATCAGCAGATGTAACAAAAATAGAATCATTTGATTTTAATCTAAATACATACTTAAAACTAATGCCATCACCTTCCTTAGGCGTTACGCCATTTTCGTCATGACTATAAAATTTATAATGCAGTCCATTTTCTGCCTTAGTGTATCCATCAAATTCTGATTTGTTACATGATGCTAGTCCTACTAACAAAGCAGAACCTAATAACATTGTGATTTTGTTCATTTTATTTATTTTATATCTATTATTTTAATATCATACACTAATGGTGTGTAAGGAGGAATAGCGCCATTACTACTTCCTAATTCGCCAAAAGCCAAGCGCGAAGGTACTATTATTTTTGTAGTTTCTCCTTTTTTTAATGTTCCAATAACAATATTTAACCCCGTAATTAATTGATCAGGCGTTCCGTATATAAACTCAAGTACTTGTTCTTTAGTATCCACGGCTCTTCCATCTAAAAATGAACCTTTAAACCCAACTTTAATTCTTCTACCACCACTTACTTTTTCCAAATTTGTAGATGTTTTAGAAAGCGTATATATACCATTTGCATCTGCTTTCACATACTTATAATTTTGCAGTAAATAACAATCAATTATCTGAAGTTCTTCGAGCTCTGTATCCTCTTCTTCGTCTTGCCCTCTCGCGTTTTTCTTTAATGCTTCATATTCAGCCTTCGAGATAATCTGTATTAATCTTAAATCTAATTTTACCAAAGTATCATTTTTACAAAAATTTGGCACTATTGTATCAAAATAATCTCTGAATAAAACTGTTGGTTTCAAAAGAAATGAAACACTATCTCCCTCAACCATTTTCAAGAAGTAGTTTTCACAAGATCCATTCTCGTTTGAAGAATTTAAGGAAACATACATACCATTGGCAGCATCATGTTTGGTATCCCAAAATACCGAATCCGATTGTGTTCTCATTAGAGCTTCAAAAACAACCACATTGTCACTTTTAGGACTTTCATTTCCATCACCAATAGACAGTAATTTATAATAAAAACCTTCAGAATCTCTAGTATACCCATTAAACATTTCAGGTTTTGAACAGGCGAAACACAAAAATAGTGTTATTAGAAATAAATATATTCTTTTCTCCATTTATTAAAATGAATTAATTTTTCTTAACTGAAAGAATTTCTATATCATAAATTATTGGCGATTGTGGGGGGATTTTTTTTGAATCACCTAGTAAACCATGTGCTAAATGAGAGGGTATCATTATCAAGGCTTTATCACCGGATTTCAAAAATAATACTGCCTTATGCAAACCATTTTCAACATCCTCCATTCCTACTTTAAACTCCTTAGCTCCGTCTGTTTTTGAGGAATAACATTCTGTCCCATCCAACAAAGAGATCGTATAATTTATTTTAATAATATCATCCGTTTTAACTGAATCTCCTTTTTGGGAAGGTTGATAAACGTAATACCTGATACCACTAGTGGTTTTTACAAATGTCATTTGATGTGATTTCTGATAGTAATCCATCTCATCATTTTCCTTAGTAACTACTTGTTGATTAGCTTTTACGAATTGATTTTTAACCTTTTGCTGATCAAAATCCTCATTATTAGGCTGTTCCGGATTAGACTGACATGCAGATAGAAAAACAAAAAGACCTATGATTAAAATCTGTAAGCCTTTATAGCAAGGAGTTTTAACAAACATGCGGCTGTTATTTATTATCAGAAAGTGTATCCACTTCCTTTTTTACTTCCTGAATATGTTCTTGAATGGTATTGGTAATACCACCAGTACCTTGCATTACGTCCTTTTGAATTCCATTAGCAGCATCTTTAAATTCTCTGATACCCTTGCCTAAAGCTCTGGCTATATTAGGAACACCTTTTCCTCCAAACATTAGTAAAATTACCAAAAGGATAAGAACAACTTCTCCCCCACCTAGATTAAGAAATAAAGCAAATAGCGAATTCATGATGCGAATTTAAGAATAAGTATCCAAGAATGAAGGAATTTTATCAGACTATTCCTTATTTTTTGTTAACCAATTTTGTAGGAATTCAGAAATTTATATTATATTTTTGTGATGATATTTAGCTTGATCTAAGATAAAAATTTGAATTAAGCTTGTATTAAGAATTTTTAAACTAAACATATAGCATGAGAAAAATCTACTTTAACACCAAGCTTATCCTTTTAACTGTATTATTAGGTCTAGTATACTTGGGTGAATCGCAAACAAATGTTGTGTTGGGTTCCGGAACCACTGCTCACACAAGTACAGACGCCGGTCCTATTAACGAATATTACAGGAGCCTTCATGCTCAAACAGTGTATACAGCAGCTGAATTAAATGCTGCGGGTGTGTTTAGTGGTACAATTACAAAATTAGGTTTTTATGTAGTTTCTGGCGTAACAAATCCATTACCAAACTACACAATCAAATTAAAGCACACAACAGCCCTAAACGCTGCTACCTATGACGGAACAGGTTTAACGACAGTATATAATAACACAAGTTATAACCCAACTGCAGGTGGATTTGACATGCTTACATTTAGCACTCTTTTTAACTGGAACGGAGTTGACAATATTTTAGTGGATGTTTGTTTCGACCAGGTATCTGCATATACGTCAACAGGTATTGTTAGGGTGTATAACACAGCTGTTACTAATGGATACATTTATATTCGTGATGACTCAGCACCTCAATGTGGTCTTGCATGTAATTCGACTTTGAATAGTAAACCTCAGGTTCAGTTAGAGTTTTTACCTCCTGCACCTCTTGATTTAGGAATTAGTGCTTTTGTTAAACCTTTAGGTTCTAAAAAATGTTTTGGTCCGGATACAGTTATTGCAACACTTAAAAATTATGGATCAGCAACAGCAGATTTCTCTGTTAATCAAACTACAATTACTGTAAATACAACTGGACCAAACGCTACAACATTTTCATTAGCCTTAACTTCTGGTACTCTTGCAACTAACGCAACTCAAAATTTCACATTAAGTACAAATTTCAATTTAGGCAATATGGGTACTTACAAATTCAAGGGCTACACTTCGGTAACTGGAGACGGTTCTGCATTAAATGATACTGTTAGATTAACAATAAATAAAGTTCCATTATTCACAACTAGTATCGCACCAAATGACAGTGTTTGTTTAGGTGTTCCTATTCAATTAAATACCAACTTTAGTTCTGTAAAACAGGTTGGAAATGGAACGAATACTCAAGGCGGTTCTGGTCTTTCTCCTTATGCTCAGTTATGGGAAGGTCAAAGGACTCAGTATTTATTTAAAGCAAGTGAATTAACAGTTGCAGGTTTATCCCCAGGGAATATCAATGCATTGGCATTTGATGTAACCTCTGCTTCTGCAACCATGGCATTTACAAACTACTCAATAAAGATGTACCATACAAATTCTTCAGATTTAGCTACAGCATATGCATCAGCCTCCAGTGCCGTAATAAATGTTTTTGGACCAATAAATTTACCAGCGCCAACAGTTGGAATTAACACTCATACTTTTACTACCCCATTTAATTGGGATGGTATTTCAAACGTGATTGTAGATATCTGTTTTGAAAACGATCCGTCAAATACTGGCACATTTTATACAAGTAATTCGATTGTTGCTGCAAATACAGTAAGTGGCTATACATCAGTTAGAGGTGATTATGCTGATAACTCTTCATTATGTAATACTTCTAATACGGGGTCATCAACAACAAGTAACATAAGACCGAACATTTTATTTGAGCAACCTGCAACAATTACCTATTCATGGTCTCCGGCAATAGAATTATCTGCTTCAAACATTTCTAACCCCATTGCAAACGTTACAAGCACAAGAACATATACAGTTGAAGGAACAGTAGCTGGCTGTATGACTCATGATACAGTTAGAATTTTTATTAAACCAACTCCTACTCCTAATTTAGGGAACGATTCTTTGTTCTGTAACTTACCAGTTGTAATAAATGCGAATACTTCTGCTAATAGCTATTTATGGAATAATGGAACCGTAGGCTCTAGCTTAAACGTTACAACTCCTGGTAAATATTGGGTAAGAGCGACTAATTCAAATGGCTGTTCAAACTCTGATACTGTCTTGGTTTCTTTAGGACAATCTCCGATAGTAACTTTAGGGCCTGATACAGCATACTGCCAAGGAAGTACAATTAATTTATATGCAGGTGCAGGAACAGGAAATTCTTACTTATGGAGCACGGGATCTACCGCTTCATCTATTTCTGTTGGAACATCTGGAACATATTCTGTAGTAGTCACAAATACAATTGGTTGTAAGTCATCTGATGTAATTAATATTACATCTAAGCCTAAGCCATCAGTATCTTTAGTTTTTGTTGGCACTCACACTTATTGTGTTACAGAAAACATTACAAGAACATTAACAGAGGGGGTTCCTGCAAATGGAACTTATATTGGTGCAGGTGTAACAGGCACAAACTTTAATCCAAGTCAAGCCGGACAAGGAAACCATATCATTTTATACACAATTGTAGGAGCTAATGGCTGTTCAAATACTGCTAAAGATACAATGATTGTAAGTGCGTGCGTTGGTGTAAACGAACTATCATCTGAAGATATAGGCATGAGTGTTTATCCAAATCCAAATTCTGGTATATTTACTATTGAGCTAAACACAAATGAATCATTAAATGGTTCATTAAGTATTACATCTGTTGATGGCAGATTAGTTTATACCGAATTAATCACAGGAAATGGTATTATTACAAAATCAATAAATATCGCTCATTTAGCAGAAGGAATTTACTACTTAAAAGTAGAAACTAAAGACGCTGTAAGAACCTACAAAGTTCTTAAACAGTAATTCTTTTTGTTCAATATTAAAAACGTCTCGAAAAAATCGAGACGTTTTTTTTGTGATTTAAAATTTAATCTTTTTATTTGTAACCGATTAAATGAAAAACACTCTTTACATAAAATGTAAACGTAAGGCTCGCCCGAGCCATATTTAATCTCGTATATCGGAATCAGGGATTGATTCTCATACATCAAATAAATCAATAAACATTACTAAATTTAAAATCTGCATAATAGCAGTCGATAAAATTATATATACAATGAATATTTTAAAATTTGGAGGAACCAGCGTAGGAAGTGCAGAACGCATGCACGCATTAGTATCTTTAATATCAGGCAGCGACAGAAAAATCGTTGTTCTATCAGCCATGAGTGGCACTACAAATACTTTAGTTGAAATATGTAATGCGCTCTATATAAAAGAACATGATAAAGCAAACGACATTATTAACTCATTAGAGCAAAAATACTTTAACGAAGTAGAAAAGCTATATGGCAGTTCAGAATATAAAACAAAAGGGAATGATTTAATAAAAAATCATTTTAACTACCTACGTTCATTTACATTAGATATGTTTACCATAAATGAAGAAAAAGCTATTTTAGCTCAAGGTGAGTTATTAAGCACCGCTTTATTTCATTTTCATTTACAGGAAATTGGTATAAACTCAGCATTATTACCTGCTCTAAATTTCATGCGTATTGATGAAAACGATGAACCACAAATAAGTTATATAGAGAAAAATTTGCAAGTAGAATTAGATAAATATCCTTCAACTAATTTATTTATTACACAAGGATACATTTGCCGCAATGCATTTGGCGAAATAGATAATTTAAAGCGTGGAGGGAGTGATTATACAGCTTCTATAATTGGTGCTGCATTATATGCCAATGAAGTTCAAATTTGGACAGATATTGATGGTATGCATAATAACGATCCAAGAGTTGTATCAAAAACACATCCAATTCATGAATTAAGTTTTGATGAAGCTGCTGAGTTGGCGTACTTTGGTGCAAAAATTTTACATCCAACTTGTATTTTACCTGCACAAAAAAGAAATATTCCTGTGTTATTAAAAAACACTATGCAGCCGGATGCAAAAGGAACGCGTATTTCAAACATCAATCCAGAAGAGGGATTAAAAGCGGTAGCAGCTAAAGATGGGATATGTGCCATTAACATCAAGAGTGACCGAATGTTGTTAGCTCACGGTTTTTTAAGAGCTGTGTTTGAAATTTTTGAACGCTACAAGACATCTATTGATATGATTACAACTTCTGAAATTGCTGTATCATTAACAATTGATAATATCAAGTCCCTAAATGAAATCAAAAAAGAACTAGAAGAATTTGCTAATGTGGAAGTGGAAAAAGACCAAACTATCATTTGCATTGTAGGTAACCTACCAAAAGATAAAGCCGGGTATGGTTTTAAAGTTTTAGAATCATTAAAAGATATTCCATTAAGAATGGTGTCCTATGGAGGAAGTGCTAATAACATTAGTGTATTAGTTGATTCAAAACTAAAGAAGGAAGCTTTAGTGGCTTTAAATAAAGGACTGTTTGGATATTAAAAATAAGAACATGATTTCAGAAAATAATATCAAAAACATATCGCAATATAAAACGCCGTTTTATTATTACGACATAGCTTTACTGCAAAAAACAATAGACTCCGTTAGTAAAGAAAGCACAAAATACAATTACCATGTGCATTACGCCTTTAAAGCCAATGCCAATTCACGCATTATTAATACCATCAAAAATAGCGGACTAGGAGCTGATTGCGTGAGTGGTAATGAAGTGAAGTGTGCGATTGAAAATGGATTTGATTCTAATAAAATTGTATTTGCAGGTGTTGGAAAAAGTGACGATGAAATTAATTATGCATTAGAAAAAAACATCTTTTGTTTTAACTGTGAAAGTATGCAAGAGCTAGAAGTAATTAATGAACTGGCTGCTAAACAAAATAAAACGGCATCCATTGCATTAAGAATCAATCCAAACGTGGATGCTCATACACACAAATATATTACTACAGGTTTAGAAGAGAATAAATTTGGAATTAACCCCTATGAATTTGAAACTGTTATTGAAAAATTAAAAACATTATCTAATATTCAATTAATTGGTTTGCATTTTCACATTGGTTCACAGATTACAGATTTAAGTCCATTTAAAAAACTATGTACACGAGTAAATGAAATCAACACTTTCTTTTTACATAAAGGATTTGATTTACCTATCATAAATGTTGGTGGTGGCGTTGGTATTAATTATCACGAACCAGACAAAGAAGCCATAATTGATTTTGCTTCTTATTTTAAAGTGTTTAATGATTTTATTGAACTACGAAAAAATCAACAATTACATTTTGAACTTGGCAGAGCAATTGTAGCACAATGTGGAAACTTAATTAGTAAAGTATTGTACATTAAAAATGGTATCAATACTAATTTTGCGATTTTAGATGCAGGTATGACAGAATTAATACGCCCGGCTTTATACCAAGCGTTTCATAAAATAGAAAACATTTCCTCCAACTCTACAACAATCATCAAATACGATGTTGTGGGTCCTATTTGTGAAAGCAGTGATTGTTTTGGAAAAGCTGTTGAATTACCCGAAACCAAACGTGGAGATATAATTGCTATTAGAAGTGCGGGCGCTTACGGAGAGGTAATGGCAAGTAAATATAATTTACGCGATGAAGTAAGAAGTTACTTTAGTGAATAGAAATAGGTGGCTGAGGCTCTCGAAGCCACCATGTCAGTTCGAGCGTAGTCGAGAACAAGATTAAGTCTTCTGTTTTTTCTTCTTTGCTGCCGGAAACAAAATATTGTTTAATATTAATCTGTATCCCGGAGAATTTGGATGTAGATTTAAATCTGTTGGAGGATCCTCTACTTTATGCTCGTAATCTTCAGGATCATGCCCCCCGTAAAATGTCCAGGTTCCTTTGCCGTGATCTCCATGTATGTAGCGAGCTTCATTATATGCTTTAGCTTCACCTAATATCAAAATATTTTTTTTGATATAGGTTTTTGTAAAAGCAGTTGTTTGTCCGTAAAATCCTTTGATGGTTTGAACATGATTTTGACACAACATCGTTGGCACGGGGTCCCACTTTGCTGAAAATTCAAATAAGGTAAACACATCATTATCTTTTGTCATACCATATTGTCTACGTGGAGTTGTAGCATCAATGGTTGAAAATTCATATTCATATGGATTTGTACTTAATTGATATTTTTCAAAAGCATAACCTTTGTTATAATCTATTTTTTTGTTCATGGCTGGATCAGCAGGATCATGGTCAAACATCGATTCGCAAATATCAATACCTTCTGCAGCTAAAGCAATATCATAACTATCCGTTGCACTACACATGGCAAATAAAAAACCACCAGTAAACACATAGTCATTTATTTTTTTAGCAACAGCTAATTTTAATTGAGACACTTTTGTGAACCCTAATTTTTTTGCTCTTTCTTCATTATCCTTAACTTCATTTTGATACCAAGCTGTTTGATGAAATCCTGCATAAAAACGTCCATATTGACCTGTAAAATCTTCGTGATGTAAATGCAACCAATCGTAATCTTTTAATTTATCCCCAATAATTTCTTCATCATAAACCACATCATATGGTATCTCTGCATATTTTAAAACTAATGTTACCGCATCATCCCAAGGTTGCTTAATTTTAGGCGAATACACTGCAATTTTCGGAGCTTTCTCTAGCTTAATAGCATCTTGATTAACTTCAGGATTTGAAATATCAGCCAATATTCCATTAGCTTGCGCGTCCGAAATAACCTCAAAACTAATACCTCTGATAGTACACTCCGTTGAAACCGGTTTTGAATTAGGGATTAAAAAACTGCCACCTCTGTAATTAGTAAGCCATTGTATTTCTAATTCTCCTTTTAAACTCCAATATGCAATACCATAAGCCTTGAGATGATTCTTCTGAGTTTCATCCATAGGAATTAAGATGTAGCTGCTAAAACCTTTAACAGTTAACAAAATAAATAATGGTATCAGAAATATTTTTTTCATCAGAACTAAGATAATAAATCCTTTACTTTTGGCTAGTTAATAGCTGTTAAATTATTAACCATGATATACTCTGGAGAATACAATTAATCCATTTTTAATTTGAAGAACTTC
Source organism: Bacteroidia bacterium (assembly GCA_035439445.1). Classification (GTDB taxonomy): domain Bacteria; phylum Bacteroidota; class Bacteroidia; order B-17B0; family Aurantibacillaceae; genus UBA4416. The sequence continues at coordinate 75,914 of DAORKG010000001.1, read as the reverse complement.
CCCAACCGATAAATCCTCTTCTCCCTCAACATGTCTGATATATTCCATAAACACTTGCTCTTCATCAACTGTTAGTTTAATTACTTCATATTGCAAGCTAGGCAATCTATCAAAAGCATCCTGCCACCATTCTCTCAAAGCAGACTTTCCTTTTATTAAACCTTGAGTTTCTGGTTTTCTGATTTTTAATTTCGGGCTATAGTGTTGCGCATTATCATCGTATAATGATAATAATTTTTCTAAATCATGTTCGTTAAATGCTTGAAACCATTTGGCAGCTATTTGTTTATTATTTTGAGCAGACATATTGTAAATATAATTGTCGTAAATGTAATTATTAATTTAAACCTCTTTATCTTTAAGCTGTTAAATAATTATGGGATACAAGAGTTTAAAAGCCTGTTTAGATGATTTAGAAAGAAACAATCATCTTATTAGAATCAAAGAAGAGGTAGATCCAAATTTAGAAATGGCATCTATCCATTTACGCGTTCATGAAATGGGAGGCCCAGCTCTATTATTCGAAAATGTAAAAGGAACTCAATTCAAATGTGCATCCAATATTTTTGGAACACTAGATAGAAGTAAATTTATTTTTAGAGATACACTTGAGAAAATTCAAACCTTAATAGAAATAAAAAACAGTCCAGTTAAAGCACTTAAGAATCCTTTTAAATATGCTAATGTTTCTTTAACCGCTTTATCAGCTTTACCTTTAAAAAATCCATTATCAAAACCCGTTTTATTTAAGGAAACAACTATTGATAAAATTCCTTTAATAAAACATTGGCCAATGGATGGTGGAGCTTTTGTTACCTTACCACAAGTATATAGCGAAGATATTGATAAACCAGGTATAATGAACGCCAACTTAGGTATGTATCGTATTCAGTTAAACGGAAACGATTACATTTTAAATAAAGAAATCGGCTTGCATTATCAATTGCATCGTGGTATTGGAGTACATCAAAGTAAAGCTAATAAAACAGGAAAGCCTTTGAAAGTGTCTATTTTCATAGGTGGTCCACCAAGTCATTCTGTAGCTGCAGTAATGCCTCTGCCTGAAGGATTAAGCGAAATGACCTTTGCAGGCGCTTTAGGAAATAGAAGATTTAGATATACTTATCAGGATGGATTTTGTGTAAGTACTGATGCTGATTTTGTAATTACCGGAGAAGTTTATCCTAACGAAAATAAACCAGAAGGCCCTTTTGGAGATCATTTAGGCTACTATAGTTTAAAACATGATTTCCCGTTAATGCGAGTACATAAAGTGTATCACCGACAAGATGCCATTTGGCCATTCACTGTCGTTGGTCGTCCTCCTCAAGAAGATACAAGCTTCGGACAAATCATTCATGAATTGACAGGAAATGCCATTAAACACGAATTACCGGGAGTAAAAGAAGTCCATGCTGTTGATGCTGCCGGAGTTCATCCTTTATTATTAGCAATAGGTAGCGAGCGTTATACGCCTTATAACCAAACCAAACAACCAGCAGAATTACTAACTATTGCCAATCATATTTTAGGGAAAGGGCAGTTAAGTTTGGCAAAGTACTTATTTATTACTGCAGACGAAACTAATACTTCGACAGGCTCAGCAACAAAAATCTCTACTCATAACGAAGCTGAGTTTTTTCAATATATGCTTAAACGCATTAATTTAAAACGTGATTTACATTTTCAAACTAATACAAGTATTGATACTTTAGATTATAGCGGAACTGGTTTAAATAGTGGAAGTAAATTAGTAGTAGCTGCTTATGGAGAAAAAATTCGTGAATTAGCAACTTCTATTAATAATCAATTAACTCAACTCACAACTTTTTTCAATCCTCAAATTGCTTTGCCCGGTGTATTGGTTTTACAAGGAAATAAATTTGAGTTATACGAAAAAGCAAAGCAAGAATTTGAAAATTTAAATAACGAAATCAAACAAAAAAATATTGATTTAAAAGGCTTTCCGATGATTGTAATTGTGGATGATTCATCCTTTACTTCAGCAACATTAAAAAATTGGCTATGGGTTACCTTTACCCGTTCAAATCCTAGTCACGATGTATATGGAATTAATTCATTTACTGAATTCAAGCATTTTGGATGTGATAATATGATTATTGATGCTCGTGTGAAACCTCATCATGCTCCATCACTTGAAAAGGTTCCTGAAATTGAAAGACGAGTAGATAAGCTTTTTGAAAAGGGAGGAAGTTTATCCTCTATTAAATAGATTGACAATAATCCATAAAAAAACCTCCTAATTTCTTAGGAGGTTTTTTAAATTTTATATCAGATTAGAAATGCCATAAATCGTGCTCCCATCTAAAAATATCGTTCTTGATACGATCAGATTCCAATAAGGCATCAATACCTCTAGCGTATCTATCAATAGCTCTATCATATACATTGGTTTCCTTAGTTGCTACTGAAGAGAACTGACGTTTCCAGAATATATCTTCAAACGTTCTGCGCTCAGCATCATTTTTCGCATTGTAAACTTCATGTTTAGCAAAGAATGGACGACATGCTGGGAAATAAACATAGAACATATTAAAAGCTCCTAAGTCTTCTTTTCCTGGTTTTAAAGCATTAAAGCCCATCGCTAAAATACGAACCTCTAACACTGATTTTTGTTTATCAAAAAACCAATCTTCTTTTAATTCAAGCTCGGTAAAGTTTGAGAAAATCCAAGTAGAATCAACTAAACCTGGTTTTTTAACCATGTAGGCATTACCATTTGCATCAAATTCCTCAACCTCAGTAGTATCACCAACAATCACTAATTTGTTTCTGATAGCAGATAGTTCATAAGGTTGTAAAAATTCTTCATCAACAAAAGCAATAATCTGACCTGAAAGAACATACTTCAAAATCAATTGCATTAATGAAATTCTACTTGTAACAGCTTCTGTTGGATAGTATAATTGTTGGTTTTGTTTTTCACGCATATCCAACTTTCTCCAAACACGTTTCTCCCAGTTAACATCTCCTTCACGAAGGTGAGTATAAGGGATAAATCTTCTGTTAGTAGAATTTTCCTTATCATAAATTCCATCACGATAATCACCCGGTTGGAAAACACCCGGTTGAGCCTTAACATTTAATGCCATCATTATGATTGCAATAAACAATATACTTTTGAAATTTATCATACAATTAGAATTTAAATTATTTCCTTTATCTATTTTGCTACTTTAATACCTACAGTTGTAGATGTAATTTTACCATCTGGACCTTTAACTTTAGCATCAATGTAAAGTTTTGAACCTACGTCAGCACCTTTTAAAATTGATGCGGCAGCACCACTTAAATTGTTACCAGTACCTGATTCTTGCATTAATTTACCTTTTGCTTTACCTGTAACCTCGTATGATAATACAACAAAGTTCGCTTGGAAGTCGAAACCATTAGCTCCAGCACCTAATCCACTAACCATTCCTAATTCACCTTTTTTCATCTCTTGTGGAGCAAATTTACCACCGATTTTTAATTCAGGCTTAGGTAAAGGTTTAACACGGAATTTGATAGGAGGGCCTTGAGATTTAACTCCGTCTTTTGTTTTAGCTGATACTGATACCATACACTCTCCAGTTCCAGAGAAGTTGAATTCATATTTACCAGCACCTTTAGGAGTAACTCTTACACCAGCTCCTGTAGCATTTACACTAATGTCTTGAGGTGAAATACCCGCAGCAGCAGCAGTAACAGGATTAGGTACACCTGCATAGAATACATTCATTTGATCAGCTGATACACTCGCTGCAGATTTAGCAACTTTATAAGCACCAGAGAATGGGTAATACTTAAATGTCCCATCAGGGTTTTTGTATTTGATAACACCTTTATATTCTTGATCACCTTCTCCTCCTGTACCAACAGAATATAAACCCTCACCACCAACAACAGGTACACTTGAAGATCCTTTAGCTCCACTAGCAGCAGCAGCAGAATCCACACCAATTAAAATTTCCATATCTCCAGCAGCTAATTTAGAAGAAGAAGCAGCTAAGAAGATATTAGCTTCGTATGGTTGACCAGCAGCGATGTAAGAAGATGGAGCAACTACACGAGCTTTAATCGCATCAAATTTAATTGCTAATTTTCCACTTGCACCAGAGAATACTTGTAAAACTTCAGCTTCAACGTTCTTTAAATCTGTTTGAAATTTATTTAAGTTCGTGTAAACCGCAGCTAAAGGTAAGTGATAGAAATTATCCATCTCCCAGTTAAATTTCACACCATCCTCTTCACGATTACTATCTGTTGGTTTAATAGAAGCAAACTTCTTTTTAATACCTTGATAATCATCTTCTAAGAATTTTGTTTTAGGATCTTTTTGCATTGCATCTACCATTGCAACTAATTTATCGTGTAAACCAGTCATTTTCATGCGTAGTTCATATGCTGTAAAAGGACCTTTTTCAGGAGTTTTAGGCTCACCTAAACCCAACATATGACTAGGCATATCGTAGTCATCAATTTTGTCCATTCTACGTAAATTCAATGTATCAGCAATCTTTTCGTTTTCTAAAGCTGTTGGCTCTGTATGAGCAACAATCTTAGCTCTTAATTCGCTGATATATTTATCTACTTCTTGAATTAATTTTTGTGCCTCTAACGCTTTTTCATAGTATGGTTTTGCAGCAGCATTACCACCAATAGATGCTTCGAAAGCTTTAGTTACACGAGAGTTATTTTCAGTTAAATTTTGTTTTGATTTTACTAAACTTTCGTTTACAGATAAATACCCCTGTAAGATTTGTTTAGATACGTTCATCGCCAAAAGAGCGGTAAGTACGAGATACATCATACCAATCATCTTCTGTCTTGGGGTTTCTTTACCACCTGCCATATTCTTATAGTTTTTTTAGATTAAAATTTAATGATTTTATAGTAAAATAATGGAAGAGTTTTCTTCCATTATTTTATAATATTAGTGGATTTATTTACTGTTTGTTAAAGTTCATTGCACCTAACATATTACCATAAATAGTATTAAGGGCAGTTAAATTAGTAGATAATTGAGCCATCTCAGCACGATATTTCTTAGTATCGTCAACTGAATCATGTAAATTTTTCATTAAGTCTGCTAAACCATCATAGAATTTCTCAGTAGCCTCTAAGTGAGTACGAGAACCTTGTAATTGTAATTCATAAGTAGCATTTAATGCTGATAAATTTTTAGCAACACTATTTAAAGAGCTACCAATTGAAGAACCAGACTCATTAGATTCTGCTAAACTAGCAATTGAATCTGCAGCTTTGCTATATGTATCAGCTAAGTGAGCAACATTTTTAGAAGCAGACTTCACGCTATCAACGTATTCATTAGTAGCAACAGTTGCATTACTAATATCGCCAATTTTACTAGCGCTATCGCTTAAAGAACGCATACCAGAACCTAAGCTTTCAATTAATTCAGGTCCAATTTTAGCCTCAGCTAACATTGCATCTAATTGTGCAGAAACCGGTAAACCGCTTTCTACTTTATGTGAATCTTCTTCATGACCACCCATGCCACCTAATTCAGGGTATGCTAATGTCCAATCATATTCTTCATGTGGAATATCTAATGCGAATAAACAGAATAGAATCGCCTCAGTACCAAGACCACCAATTAAGGCAGCAGAAGCACCTGGCCAGTGCATGATTTTAAATAATGCTCCAACGATTACGATAGCTGCACCAAAGCATGATGCTAAGTGTAAATACTTTTTAAAACCGGTTACTTTAGGAAGTTTGCTCATAGCTCTTTGTTTTTGTTTAGTTAGTGATTGTTTTGTTTTTTGGTTGTATTTATTTTGTTGTGTTTGTGTTTTTCAACTTTGTCTACTAGATTTCGTCTCATTTTGAACGACCTAAATAAGTCATTACATTACGGAAACCAATATATGATTTAGCAGTATCTTGATATTCATAAGTTCTAGAACTTACTTGTAAATAATAACCTACATCTTTCCAAGAACCTCCACGAATTACTTTACGTTTTAATACGTTTGCATCTTTATCTTGTGCTTCATAAACGTAATCTGGGTTTAAGTCATGTGCGAAATCATAAGCTGACTCATCAAATGCATTACTTGTCCATTCTGCTACGTTTCCAGCCATACAATATAAACCATAATCATTAGGGTTATAAGAGTAAATATATACAGAGTGGAACCCACCATCATCAATATAAGAACCTCTCATTGGTTTAAAGTTTCCTAAGAAACATCCTCTTGCATTACGGATATAAGGACCACCCCAAGGATATGGAGATAAATCATTACCACCACGAGCTGCATATTCCCACTCAGATTCAGTTGGTAAACGGAAATCGTTTACGATTGTCATACCATTACCAATTAAGTAGTTGTTTAATAAGTTAGAACGCCAAATACTGAATGCACGTGCTTGTTTCCAAGTAATACCAACTACCGGATAATCATCATAAGCCGGATGCCAGAAATACATATTAGTCATAGGTTCATTGAAAGAGTATGTGAAATCATGTACCCAAGCTAATGTATCAGGATATACATTAATTACATCTTTGATAATAAACACTGAACGATCAACTCCTTTACGCTCACGAGGTACATAATTTCCTTGTCCAACAGAAACTTGATCTTCAACATTATAAGTACCTAATGTTTTTGGATCTTTTCCAGGATCGCCAACTGCTGTAGAAGGTTGTCCTGGAGTTCCGTTTTGACCATCATTTAAGTGAACACCATTAATATATTCAGCTTTTTTGTACTCATGAGAAGCATCTTGAATATCTAAAGATTTTTGAGGTACAAAACGATTAGATTTAGAAGCTGCTAAACGAATATCAATTCTATAATATTCATAGTTTAATTTACGAGCATCGATTTCTTTTCTGTTATAGAAACGCTCTCCTTCAGGTAAATATAATGGTTGTAAATCTAAGCGGTAATCCTCATCATCACTATCCCATTTAATTTTCTCATCCCAGTTAATATATGGATCTTGTAAATTATTATCACCTTTATATACAGGCCACATTCCTAAGAAATCCTCTTGAGGGATTTGGAATGCTTCTGCATCAGGACCAGAACCAAAAGCTAATAATTTACGAGCAATTGAATCACGAACCCAATACACAAACTGACGATACTCGTTATTTGAAATTTCAGAGTCATCAATGTAAAATGCTTGAACAGAAACCATTTTAGATTTAGCTGTATGTGCCATAGTGATTTCTTCGTCGCTAGGCCCCATATGGTAACTACCCATTGGGATGTACAAGGTACCAAATGGATCCGGCTGGAACCATTGCTCTCTACCCGCAACTCCGACTAACTCACCTGCCTTTTTGTTACAACCTGTAACAACGGCAATGAACGAAGCTAATACAATCAGTTTTTTCATAGTGCTTTTGTTTAGTTTTTAAGCTAATGAAATTTTTGTAATGGATTTCATTTTGCTTTCTTGTTGTTTATAATCCCAATCTTTATTTTTAGTTACACCTTGCTTTATTAACAAGTTATGAACATTGGAAAATAAAGATTGTAAGGGACTTAAACGGTCTTTTTTTTAAAAGGTTACAAATTAATCTAAAAATCTTGCATTTTGGTAAGAAGAAACTTTCTTAGGTTTCTTCACATTAAAGCAGTAACCTGCGCTAATCTCATGAGTACCAGAACTATAACCTTTAATTTTAGAAGTAGTTAAATCATAAGAATATCCAACTCTTAAACTTTTATCTTTTAAGAATCTGTATCCAATCATAGGAGCAATCGCATCTTGCATACGGTAAGAAACACCAACTGATAATGTTTTATTCCAGATATAAGTTAAGTTAACATCTAACTGAGTTGAAGCTGCGTCAGATTTTACTTTAATATTTGGCTGGATAGCATGCTCAGGAGTTAAATCAAATGTATAACCACCAACAATATAATAGTGACGGGCTAAAGCATATTTAACATCAGAACTAACTTTAATATCTTGAGCTGCTAAGTGAGTTGAAGAAATACCCACATACATTTTATTAGCTATTGTATAATATGCACCAAAACCTAAATCATAAGTTAACTTGTTTAAGTTTGGGTTAGTTGATAAAGAGTAAGTATATCCAGGAATTGACGCATCAGGACCAGAATCAGGAGTAATCCATGTTCCGTTGAAAGATTGTTGTAAAATACCACCATCAATACCTATACCTAACACACCAGGACCACCACCTGGACGATAATTCCATGCAACAGCCACACGAGCAAAAGTAGTTTTAGCAAAACCGATTTGGTCGCTCATTACGTTAACACCCACAGCTAGAGGTAAAGCTCCAATAGGCATATCAAAACTCAATAAGCCGGTTTTAGGTGCGCCAGGGAAATTAACCCACTGTTGACGATACAATACGTTTGCACAAATAGCCTCACTTGTACCAGCATATCCCGGATTGTAAATCAATTTATTATGCATAAACTGAGTGAATTGAGGATCTTGCTGAGCGAATGAAACGCTAGTAATTGCTGCTAATGCAACAGTTAGGGTGGTAAAAATTTTCTTCATGTTATACCAATTTTTTATAAATTTTGTTAAGTATGGTTAATATACCTAGGGGACTAAGTTAAAGCATATTTATTAAAAATCAAACTTTTTGAACTTTTTTTTGTTAAAAAGCATTTTTTTACAGAAAAAATACAGATTTAAGCATTTGTCTAAAATTTCAAACCCAATTTTGTAGAGATTCTAGAAAACCAAAAAATCAACAAAAATCAAAAAATGAACTATTTTAAAACAAATTCAAACAAAAATAGAAACTGTTTGTACTTTTAGCAAGTCTATCAAAATCCAATATCATGATTGCATCCATATTTCACAAAGGGAAAGATTATAAAATTGATTTATTTCAACCAATTGACATTTCAATTCCCTTGAGTTCTGATAAAAATTGTGTAAGTGCATGGTATGTAGAATCAATGAAATTGGAACCGGTAATTAACGGAACCTGGATTGGTGATGTAAGTAAGGGCGGGTCAGTAAATTTTAGAAACATCACTTTTAATCCGCATGGAAATGGAACCCACACAGAGTGTGTAGGGCACATCAGTAAAGAATTTGTAACGATTAATCAATGCTTAAAACAATTTATGTTTTTAGCAGAAGTTGTTACCATACTTCCAACACAACTGGAGAATGGTGATTTTATTATAACAAAAAAACAATTAGAAATTGTTTTAGGTAACACAAAACCTGAAGCTATCGTTATCCGAACATTATCTAATGGTTTAAACAAATTAACGATGCAATATTCAAACACAAATCCTCCTTACATTTTAGAAGAAGGGATTTTGTTTTTGAATGAAATTGGAGTGCAGCATTTATTAATTGATATGCCATCTATTGATAGAGAAAATGATGAAGGTAAATTGCTTGCTCATCATGCTTTTTGGCAATATCCAAGTAATACTCAATTTCATAAAACGATTACGGAATTTATTTATGTTCCAAACGAAATAAATGATGGTACATATATTTTGAATCTGCAAATAGCAAGTTTTGAAAACGATGCCAGTCCGAGTAAACCAATATTGTATAAAATATTTTAATCCTTTTCTTCAACTTTATTGAAAGTAGAAAACAACAAAAGCAACATGAAATTATACTTACCATATAGCAACTCTTTAACCGAATATAAACGCTTTATAACACGCGAAGTAAAATGTGGCGACGTAGGAATTGGAGGGAATAATCCTATCAGAGTGCAAAGCATGACAACCACTGACACAATGGACACCAAGGCCACAGTGGCTCAGAGTATTCGTATGATTGAAGCAGGATGTGAATTAGTTCGTATTACAGCTCCCAGCATTAATGAAGCAAAAAATTTGGAGGTTATAAAAAAAGAATTAGTGGCCGCTGGTTACCATACACCGCTGGTAGCAGACATTCATTTTACACCCAACGCAGCAGAATTTGCTGCTAGAGTAATTGAAAAAGTGAGAGTAAATCCAGGTAACTATGCTGATAAGAAAAAATTTGAAGAAATTGAATATACAGACTCTGCTTATGAACAAGAATTGGATAGAATCAGACAACGATTTACTCCTTTGGTAAAAATTTGCAAAGAGTATGGAACTGCTATGCGTATTGGAACTAATCACGGTTCATTAAGCGATAGAATTTTGAGCAGATATGGCGATACACCGCTTGGAATGGTTGAATCAGCTTTTGAGTTTTTGCGTATTTGTGAAGATGAAAATTACCATAACATTGTAATTTCAATGAAAGCTAGTAACACTCAAGTAATGGTACAAGCATACAGACTGTTAGTTCAAAAAATGATTGAAACAAATCGTAATTATCCATTACACTTAGGTGTAACAGAAGCAGGTGATGGCGAGGACGGAAGAATTAAATCGGCAGTTGGAATTGGCGCATTATTAGAAGATGGATTAGGAGATACGGTTCGTGTATCCTTAACAGAGGATCCTGAATTTGAAATTCCGGTAGCAAAAGCATTAGTAGATAGATATAGTAAAGAAAAAATAAGTTTACATCAGGCTATACAGCCACTTGAAACAGAAAACGAAAAAATTAAATTATCCTATAATCCCTACGATTACCAAAGAAGAGAATCTCTATCAGTTTTAAATATTGGAGGACATAACGTACCGCGAGTTATCGCAGATTTTAGTGCACGAGAAACGATTAGTCCTGCTACTTTTTTCTCTGTGGGTTATAACTATTCTGTACCGATGGATAAATGGAATATTAATGACATGGCTTGCGATTATGTGTATGTGGGTGATAATATCATTAATTTTGAAATTCCCGGAACATTAGGGATTATATATAATTCTGAGGCATGGAAGAATATTAAGAATCCTGTTAGACAATATCCATTATTTTGCGGAGAGGAATTTTTTAAGAGTGAGAAAACACATGAAGAATTAAATTTTGTTGCGATTACTAAAGATGTTATCAATCAAGATTTTTTATCGAAAATAAAAAATGTTTCAAATGTTGTTTTAATTGCAGACAGTTTTAATCCTAATGCGATGCAAGAATTAAGACGCCTATTTGTTTCGTTATCCGAAAACGGAATAACTATTCCAGTTATTATAAAACGAAACTATAAAGATATTACTGAGCAAGATTTTCAACTAGGATCATCAGCTGAAATTGGCGCATTATTATTGGATGGCTTGGGAGATGGCGCTTGGATTAAACAACAAAACTGTACTTCACCACAAGTGTGCAACTCAACAACTTTTGGTATTTTACAGGCAACACGCACACGTATTAGCAAAACCGAATATATTTCTTGCCCAAGTTGTGGAAGAACATTGTTTGATTTACAAGAGACAACTCAAAAAATACGTGAGAAAACCGATCATTTAAAGGGAATTAAAATTGGTATCATGGGCTGTATTGTAAACGGACCGGGTGAAATGGCAGATGCTGATTATGGCTATGTAGGTGTGGGAGTTGGAAAAATATCTCTATATAAAGGAAAAGAAGTAGTGAAAAAAAATGTACCGAGTGATAATGCTGTTAACGAATTGATTGAATTAATTAAAGAAAACGGAGACTGGGTAGAGAAAAATTAAAAGGGTAAATTTTTATTTTTTGGTTTAAGAAAACATTTAGTAGTTTAGATTGAGTTTATTTTTAGTTGAGAGCTTGTAAAACATATTTAAGTCTTTATTTAATTGCGATAACATGTATTTGTTTTTCTCAAAATCATGTGCAAAAAGCAAAAGAAACATTTCAAGCAAAAAATTATCAGTTAACCATCGACGAAATTAATTCGATTAATAATTCAGAAATACATTTTGATAGTTTACTCTACTTAAAAGCTTATTCGCAGATTAAGTTAAATCAATTGAAAGAAGCTAATATCAGTATTACACAACTGCAACAAATTAATCCAAATTATTACGAAGTTTACTTTTTAAAAGGATTATTGTCGGCCAAAAAAGACAAATATGCTGATGCAATTTCCTATTTTAATAAAGTTATAACATTTAACCCAAACCATGATAAAGCCTTATATAACATGGCATTGGCAAAAGGGCTTTTAGAGGATTACTCAAATGCTATCAAAGATTTAGATAAATGTATTTCTATTAATCCAAATTATGTTTTGGCATTTTACAACAGAGGTTACTGGAACGAATTATCAGAAAATTACAATGCCGCTATCTCAGATTATAAAAAAGCCATTGAACTTGATCATCATTACACAGAAGCCTACATTGCATTAGCGTATGTATATTCACAAAACGGTGATAAAACAAATGCCTGCGAAACTGTACAAGCTGCTAAAAATGAAGGTATAGAAGCAGCAAATGATTTAATCCATATTTTTTGTAAGTGAAGTTATTTAACTACATATTTATTTTAATCACATTTAATGTTTTGAAGTTACAAGGTCAAGACTTAAAAGTATCTTTTGAAAAAAATGAGCAACCTTGTGAATTAGCAAAAGCGTCTGTAACTGTTTTAGCTGGGACACAACCGGTTCAAATTGTTTGGAGTACTGGAGCTATTACAAATTCGGTAGAGCAATTAGAAGTTGGAATTTACTCAGTAACAGTAACAGACGCATTAAACAGAGATACCACTATACATTTTAAAATTCAGAATGAAATTTGTAAACCAGTACCAGAAAACAATTTTACACCAAACGGTGATGGATACAATGATACCTGGGATATATCTAGGATTCAATATTTTCCAAATTTTGATTTGTATGTTTACAACAGATGGGGACAGTTAGTACATCATCAATCAGGTAGTTTTACACCTTGGGATGCCTCAAGTTTATTATTGCCTTTACCCGATGCAACTTACTATTACATTTTGTATCTAGATAAATCTAATAAAAACGATATAGTTAAAGGAGATGTAAGTATTATAAGATGATGAGAAAAATACTTACATATTCGTTTATATTGCTTTCGCAAATATTATTTGCGCAACAAACCGTGCAATTTACTCAGTATACTTTTAATAAATACGGCTATAATCCGGCAGCAGCTGGCTCTAACATCAATTCAGGATTAGAAGTTATTTTGGGAGGAAGACAACAATGGATTGGTTTTGAAAATGCGCCGGCATCAAATTTTCTAAGTGCAAACTATACTATAAAACCACAGAGGAGCTACAAACGTTGGCATAATATTGGAATATATATGGGCAGAGAGAAAGTTGGGTTATTTAGAAATGAAAATTATTATCTATCATATACTCTCCATTTGCCATTAAATAAAAGACTAACCATGTCGTTTGGTATATTTGCCGGAGTAAGAAATATGGCTTTTGATAGGAAACGAATCTCTATAGACGATCCTGTTTATGGCTCTTCATACTCCAATTACTTTTTAATGTATCCAAACTTTATTCCCGGAATAAGATTATATAACAAAAAATCATTTTTAGATATTTCTATTCATCAAATTTATAAAAACAGGCAGGCACAAGGAAACAAGCAGGTTGGTTCAAAATCAGTCTTAGTTCAACAGTTGTATGTATCATTAGGTAGGAAAATTGTTTTAGAAAATAGTGTGATATTGATACCGTCAATTAACATCCACAGCTCATTTATTAACATTCCAAGTATTGAAGGTAATTTGATGGCTTACTTTAAAAAGCGCATTGGTGTTGGGGTAACCTTAAGAAACAAAGATTTCGTATCAGGGATTTTTCAAATACGTTTTTTGAAAAATTTAACTGCCGGTTTTGCTTATGATTATAGTATCAATAAAATGAAAGCAGCTACGCCTCATACTGTAGAGTTTATGTTGGGTTTAACACCTATGATGACAAATATGTTAGACGATAAGGGTAAACACAGTGTTGCTAAATGTCCTGATTTTGATTTTTAATTTTATTTGCATTGAATAATTCGTCTTTTGTTTCAACCTTTCTAAGCTATTTAAATTTTACTCCAACTGAAGATCAAAGCAGTTTAATTAGTTTGTTGGCCCAATTTATGAGTACTCACGACGAACGTGAAATAATGGTAATTAAGGGTTATGCAGGAACCGGTAAAACCAATATGGTTGCGGCTTTATCAAAAACACTACCAACTTTTAAATGGAAGAGTGTACTTTTAGCTCCAACCGGAAGAGCAGCAAAAGTTTTATCTAATTATTCTGAAAGACCGGCGCAAACCATTCATAAAAAAATATTTAGAAAAACTACCACATATGATGGAGGCGTGCAATTTTCTTTAGCAGAAAACTTACACCGCCATACTGTTTTTATAGTGGATGAAGCATCGATGATAGGGTTAGATAACCCAAATTCTGACTCGCTTTATGAGAGTTTATTAGAGAGTTTATTGGAATATGTTTATTCAGGAGACAATTGCAAACTGATATTAGTAGGCGATACTGCTCAGTTGCCTCCTGTTGGAAGTAATGAGAGTCCGGCATTAAATATTGAATATTTAAAAGCAGCCTATCAGTTTAATATTAAACATATTGAATTAAAGCAGGTAGCCCGTCAGCAAGATGCAAGCGGCATATTAATAAATGCAACACATTTAAGAGATTGCATCAAAGAGGAAGTTGATGAATTTCCTAAACTTCAACTTTACAAGGATGTAGTGAGGTTAAACGGTGATGAACTGGAAGATGCTTTAAACAATGCGTATAGTAAATATGGTTTTAATGATGTTTTGATTGTAACCAGAAGTAATAAACGAGCCAATTTATTCAATCAGGCCGTGAGAGCAAGAATTAGATACATGGATGATGATTTGTGTGGTGGCGATTTGATGATGGTGGTAAAAAACAACTATTTTTGGTTAGATGAAAAATCTGATGCTGGATTTATTGCAAATGGCGACAGTTTGCAAATAAAAAAAATAACAGCGAGAAGAGAATTATATGGTTTTAATTTTGCCGAATGTATCGTTGAATTATGTGATTATCCAGATTCTCCTGAAATTTCTCTCAATCTTCTATTAGACTCCGTAAATACAGAAACATCAGCCTTAACAAAAGAACAACAACAATACCTATTTGAAGGAGTTATGGAAGACGTGGCTGATGAACCGATTAAAGGCAAACGGATGATGTATCTTAAAAAAAGTCCCTATTTTAATGCATTACAGGTGAAATTTAATTATGCAGTAACCTGTCATAAAGCACAGGGTGGACAATGGCCCGTTGTATTTATTGATCAAGGTTATCTTACCAAAGAAATGATAAATACAGAGTATTTACGCTGGTTATATACAGCATTTACACGTGCTACAGAACGTGTTTATTTAATGAATTTCTCGGATGACTTTTTCGAATAAAAAATCCTGAATTAATCCAATAAAATCAGGTCAAAATCGTTATATTAGCCAATTATTTACGAAATGACGACCTTGACAAAAAAAATACAAATGGTTGACTTAAAAAGTCAATACGAAAAAATAAAATCAGAAGTTGATGCCGGTATACAAGAGGTTATTAATACAACCGCTTTTATTAATGGTCCTGCCGTAAAAGAATTTCAAGCAGATTTAGAAAAATATCTAAATGTAAAACATGTTATTCCATGCGCAAACGGGACAGATGCCTTACAAATTGCCATGATGGCTTTAGATTTGAGACCGGGTGATGAAGTGATTACAGCTAGCTTCACCTATGTTGCAACTGCAGAAGTTATTGGCTTATTAGGATTAACTCCGGTATTAGTAGATGTTTATCCAGATACATTTGATATCAATATTGAAGCCATAGAAAAAGCTATCACTCCAAAAACTAAAGCAATTGTTCCCGTTCACCTATTTGGACAATGCGCCGATATGGAACGCATTATGGCTTTAGCTAAAAAACATAATTTATTTGTTATTGAAGATGTAGCTCAAGCAATTGGCGCTGATTACACTTTTAGTGATGGCACAAAAGCTAAAGCAGGAACAATTGGAACAATTGGCTGCACATCATTTTTTCCTAGCAAAAATTTAGGATGTTACGGCGACGGTGGCGCTATGTATACTAATGATGATGAGTTAGCAAAAAAATTAAAAATGATTTCTCATCACGGACAAAGCGTGCAATATGTTCATGATGTTTTAGGTTGTAATTCTCGTTTGGATACTATACAAGCAGTTGTCCTTAAAGCTAAATTAAAACACTTGGATGAATATGCAGCTGCAAGAAACAAGGCAGCTGATTATTATGATAAAGCATTAGCTAACAATGCAAAAATTAAAACTCCCATAAGAGCAAAGAATTCAACTCATGTATTTCATCAATACACTTTACAACTAAATGGAGTTGACAGAACAAAATTAAGAGAGCAATTAGCAGAACGTGGTATTCCGGCTATGATTTACTACCCTATTCCATTGCATGAGCAAAATGCCTTTAAGAGCGATCGCTTTAAAAAAGGTGATTTTCCTGTTACAGAAAAATTATGCGCAACGGTTTTATCACTGCCAATGCATACCGAAATGGATGAAGAAATTTTAAAATACATTACAGATAACCTTTTAGAATTAGTAAAATAAAATATATGAAAATAGCAGTAATTGGAACAGGATATGTAGGATTAGTAACAGGAACATGCTTTGCAGAAGTAGGTGTTGATGTTACATGTGTTGATATTGACCAAAAGAAAATAGACAATTTAAATAAAGGTATTTTACCTATTTATGAGCCAGGCTTAGAAGAAATGGTAGAACGTAACGTACAAAAAAAACGTTTACATTTTTCTACATCTTTAAAAGACAGTATTCAAGGTGCTGAAGTTGTTTTTATAGCGGTTGGTACGCCACCGGATGAAGATGGCTCAGCAGATTTAAAATATGTATTAGCTGTTGCTGCCAGTGTGGGTGAACACATGACGCATCCATTGGTCATAGTTACGAAATCAACAGTGCCTGTTAGTACTGCCGAAAAAGTTCGTAAAGCATTACAAGATCAATTAACAAAACGTGGATCTAATTTAGATTTTTATGTAGCTTCAAACCCTGAGTTTTTAAAAGAAGGTGCTGCTATCGAAGATTTCATGAAACCTGACCGCATTGTTGTTGGAGTTGATAGAGCAGAGGCTGAAGAGTTAATGCGTAAATTATATAAACCGTTTTTAATGAATGGACATCCAATTTACATCATGGATATTCCTTCTGCAGAAATGACTAAATATGCAGCAAACGCTATGTTAGCTACAAAAATTAGTTTCATGAATGATATTGCGAATCTTTGTGAAATCATGGGTGCTGATGTAAATATGGTTCGTAAAGGAATAGGTAGTGATGCACGAATTGGAACTAAATTTATTTACCCTGGTGTTGGATACGGAGGAAGTTGTTTCCCTAAGGATGTAAAAGCATTAATTAAAACAGCTAAGGAAAACAAATACAACATGCAAATTTTAAATGCTGTTGAAAATGTAAACGAAGCACAAAAAGAAGTGCTATTCAATAAAGTTAAAGATCATTTTAAAGGAGATTTAAAGGGGAAGAAATTTGCGTTATGGGGTTTATCGTTTAAGCCTAAAACTGATGATATGCGCGAAGCGCCATCATTAGTAATCATTGAAAAATTATTAAAAGAAGGTGCTAGTGTTGTTGCTTATGATCCCGTGGCGATGCATGAAGCACAACGTATGATTGGAAATACAATTGAATACGCAACAGATATGTATGACACTTTAAATGGAGCTGATGCGCTATTAATTGTAACCGAATGGCCAGAATTTAGAGTACCTGATTTTGATGAAGTGAGTAAACGATTAAATAATAAAGTGTTATTTGACGGAAGAAATATTTTTGAAAATAACGATATGAAAAAATTAGGATACAGCTATTACTGTATCGGTGTAAAAACAAACTAAACTATGGCACAAAAACGCGTTTTAATTACAGGAGCAGCAGGATTTTTAGGATCACATTTATGCGACCGCTTTATTAAGGAAGGGATGCATGTTGTGGCGATGGATAATTTAATTACAGGTGATTTAAAAAACATTGAGCATTTATTCAAATTACCTCTATTTGAATTCTATCATCATGATGTCAGTAAATTCATTCATGTTCCGGGGAATATTGATTATATTTTGCACTTCGCATCTCCTGCAAGTCCAATTGATTATTTGAAAATCCCTATTCAAACTTTAAAAGTTTCTTCATTAGGAACTCATAACGTATTAGGATTTGCTAGAGTTAAAAAAGCTAGAGTATTAGTAGCTTCTACAAGCGAAGTGTATGGCGATCCACATGTTCATCCTCAAACAGAGGAATATTGGGGTAATGTAAATCCTGTTGGTCCTCGTGGCTGCTATGACGAAGCTAAGCGTTTTATGGAAGCTATTACAATGGCTTATCATGAAACTCATGGATTAGAAACAAGAATCATTCGTATTTTTAATACCTATGGGCCTCGTATGCGACTAAATGATGGACGTGTATTACCTGCATTTATCGGACAAGCATTGCGTGGAGAAGATTTAACAATGTTTGGTGATGGTAGCCAAACTCGTAGTTTTTGTTATGTTGATGATTTAGTAGAAGGCATTTACCGTTTATTAATGAGTGATTACCACTTACCTGTAAATATTGGTAACCCAAGTGAAATTACTATTAAAGAATTTGGTGAGGAAATTTTAAAATTAACCGGTGCTAACCAAAAATTAATTTCGTTGCCTTTACCTAAGGATGATCCTAAACAACGTAGACCAGACATTACAAAGGCTAAAGAAATTTTAGGATGGGAACCAAAAGTTAACAGAGCAGAAGGTTTAAAAATCACTTATGAATATTTTAAATCATTAAGTCCTGATGAATTAAATAAAACGGAGCACCGTAATTTAGAGACACTAAATAAATAATTGACTCGTCATTATAATATCACAGTAAAAGGTAAGGTACAGCGTGTATCTTACCGTTTTTGTACTCATGCACAAGCACTCAAATGTAACTTAACTGGTTATGTAAAAAATTTGCATAACGGTGATGTTTATATTGAAGCAGAAGGCAAAGAAGAAGACATCAATAAATTAATCGATTGGTGTTATGTGGGATCTCCCTTATCTAAAGTAACAGAAGTAATTGCCGAAGAAAGTGAAGTGAAAAATTTTGAAACCTTTGAGGTGAAAAAATAACTACGAAACTTTTGCTTTTATCTCTTCCGGTATCAAAACCTTTTCTTTCTTATTAAAATCAAATACTACTAATACATCTCTAGCCATTGCCACAAGTTCACCTGTGTCATTCGTCATGATGTGTTGCAAAGCTAAACTGGTATTTTTCACAAAATCAATTTGTGTTTGAATGTTTATATTTCCTGGAAACAATAACTCTTTTTTAAACTGACAATTAGTTTCGGCAACCATAAAGCCGATGTTTTGTGTTTGATGTAATTTCATTAAACCAATTGCTTGCACATAATTTAAACGTGCAGTTTGAGCATATTTATGAAAAGCCACATTATTTACATGTCCAAATAAATCAAGTTCACTCCAATCAATACGTATAGTTATTTGTGTTTGTAAACTCATTTATTTTTTAAACAGTTGTATAATTTTTCTTAGTGGTTTAGCATAAAGTGTATAAAAATGCGGTTTAAGCCCGTTTATTTTCCAAGCTTTTCTATCTTCATTATTTGCTCTGATTCTGTTTTTAAGAGACACATTGCTTTTACCTCCCACCCTCATTTTAATTGCAAATTCAGGAAGGTAAGCCATTTTAATTTTATGCTTATGAATAAAACGTAACATTAATTCATAATCTGCCGCAGAAACCAAATCCAAATTAAAGCTACCATATTTTTCATAAATAGATCGTTTTACAAAAAATGTAGGATGCGGTGGCATCCAACCCTGTAAAAACATTCCATGCTTATAATTTCCTGATTTCCACTTACGATGTATCTTATTAGTATCATGCTTATCAACATAAAATAAATCTGCATACACTGCATCTGCATGAGTTGATTTGAATGTATTGACTACATTTTCGATGATATGATGATTGGTATAAAAATCATCGCTATGCAAAATTCCAATAACATCGCCCGTGGCCATTGAGATACCTTTATTTAGGGCATGGTATAAACCATTATCTTTTTCAGAAATAAATTTTGAAATTCTATCCTTGTACGAATGAATGATAGAAATTGTATCATCTGATGAAGCTCCATCTACAATAATGTATTCAATATTTTTGTGCGTTTGATTCAATACAGAATCAATTGTTTCAATCAAAGTTGATTCACTATTATAAGTAATGGTTATGATGGATACTTTCAAAACTTTATAATTGAGTTAATGAATGAGCGAAGTAAATCAAAGACTTAAAATTAAAATCTATTCGTTCATCCTGTTTAGGTTCAGAACTAATATAAACAGTTTTCATTCCTGCATTTCTTCCAAATTCCATATCACTCATGCTATCACCCACAATAATCGATTTTCTAAAATCAACATGAGGAAAATCTTTTTGTGCTTGCAATGCCATGCCAATACCCGGCTTACGTGTTGGATGGTTCTCTGCTGCTAAATATGGTGAATAATAAATTTTATCAATTCGTCCCTTCATGAAATTAATTTCATACATCATGTTTTGATGAATCAATTCTAAATCTTCAGGAAAAATGATTTTCTTACCAATGCATTGCTGATTAGTAACAACAACAATAGTTTTAAAAATTGGATTTAAAATACGTAAAGCATTTAGTGTTCCATCAATAAATTCAAACTCTGTAGTATGCTTTACATAATCATCATCTAGCTTTTTGTTTATCACACCGTCACGGTCTAAAAACAAAGTCCAGGTATTATCTATATTTAAATCCTTTAAAGTCATCTTGAGCTTTTTTATAATCTTCAGGAATACCGATATCAATAAAATATCCATTGTATTCGAACCCAAAAATATTGAGTTCTTTTAATCTTTTCTCGTAAAAATCTTTCTCAATTGAAAATGCTGTATCAACTTCTGTTTTATTAAAATAAACCTCTCTATTTAAAATATAAACACCTCCGTTTATCAAGCCCTCCTTCTCCATATTATCTTTTTCTTTAAAGGCAGCGATTTTATTTAAACGCCCTAACTGAATAGTACCATATCTAGCAGCATTATCTACTTTTCTCAAAGCAAGAGTACAATCTGCTTGTTTAAATATATGGTTTCGATAATGTGATTTTACATCTACATCAAAGAATGAATCTCCATTTAAAACCAAAACATCATCAGTTGTGCATTTAGTCATTGCATTTCTAATACCACCACCTGTTCCTAAAGGAGTTTCTTCTTTGGCATAAGAAATTTTAATTCCTTTAAATTCATCTTTATAATACTCAACGATTTTTTCGGATAAATATCCGGTTGATAAAACTACATGTTGAATTTTGTAATACTTTAAATAATCAAACACATAGTTTAAGAAAGGAATTCTATTGACTGGAGCCATGGGCTTGGGCACATCATTTACAATTTTTTGTAATCTGGTACCAAACCCACCTGCTAATATGACTGCTTCTGTTAACAACGTAAATTAGGATTTTGGAAACAATGCAATTTCAACTAACTCACAAATAGTATGTCCTAAAATCATATGACATTCCTGAATACGAGGAGTATCTTTAGATGGAATATTAACTAGATATTTAGCACAATCTTTCATTTTACCACCTGTCTCACCTGTAAAAGCAACCGTAATCATTCCTAATTCATTAGCAACTTCCAATGCTTTAATCACGTTCGTAGAATTACCACTAGTTGATAAACCTATTAATACATCACCCTTGCGTCCCATGGCTTTAGTTAAACGACTATATATTACATCATAACTATAATCGTTTGCTACAGCTGTTGTGTAACTTGTATTTACATGCAATGCCTCGCTAAATAACGGTGGACGATCGTAATAAAAACGTCCGCTTAACTCAGCAGCTAAATGTTGAGAATCTGCAGCTGAACCACCATTACCTGCCCATAATACTTTTCCGTCATGCTTGTAACAAGTTACAATTTCATTAACTATAGATTGAACAGTATTTAAAATGGCATCATTAGATAATAACGATGTTTTTAAATCGATAGATGCTTGCAAACGTGATTTAATATGTTGTATCATGATTATGATTTATCTGTTAAATTTATGAATTACAATTGTATTTATCAAAACTGATTTTTGTTAACACGGTAAGTAAACACTTGTATATAAGCCTTTAATAAATTACTCATACTTTCAACTTTGTTTTTATTAATTCCATCTAAAGGCAAATAATTAACCGTTCTGTTTTCATTGTACCTTATAAAACCAAATACCTTTTTGTTATTATTATCATACTCCAACATATATGGGTAATCAAACATTCTAAATACACCATTTCCGCCATACAAAACAGATGGAGGTTGTTTTGAAAGAGCAGATTTCCCTAAACAAACAAAAGACTTATTATATCCAATATAATCTAAAACAGTTGGATACATATCAATTTGAGAAATAGACTGATTCTGTATTTTATTAAAAGCAGTATCTCCAGGTGCGATAAAAGCAATTGGAATAACATATTCATTAATCACGTTACTTTCATAATTTCCAAATCCACCTGAAGTGTGGTCGGCACAAATAGCTATAATGGAATTTTTGTACCACTCCTCATTTTTAATTTTATCAAAAAATAATTTAAGTGAAATATCAGTGTATTTAATACTTTTCTTAACAGGATCTTTAATTGAATCAAGCATCGATTTATATGGCTCGGGAACCGGGAACGGATGATGTAATGATAAGGTTAATAACGAAGCGCAAAAAGGTTGTGGTAATGTTTTTAATTTATTTGCCACAAAAGGTAAAAATAAATGATCATCAACCCCCCACCCTTCATTTTCATATTTACTATCATAATCTTCTTGATCGAAATAATTTTTAGTGAAATTAATATTCATGAAGTTTTCAAAACCAAACGTTGTTTTTAAACCTCCATAAAAAAATGCTGTTTGATATCCTTCTTTTTCTAATAAAGAGGAAATGGCATGCACTTCATTATTATTGTAATTTGAATAACAATAATTTTTTTCCATGAAAGATGGAATACCAGACAACACAGATGGCAAGGCATCAATCGTCATTCTTCCGGTTGCGACGCCATATTTATAAGTACGGGCGTTTGACAATAATGAATCCATAAAAGGAGTATATGCTTTGACTTGTGGGTTTAATAAGCCAATACGTTCAGAACAAAAACTTTCGAGAATAATAAATAAAATATTTTTTTTCTTAAATTCTTTGGATGAAAATTGCTTTTGAAAACCAATCATTTTCTCTGCCTCTTGTTCATCAAAATAGGTTTCAATTTTTAAACTTTCATTCTCCAAAGTATGTAAAAATTGAAATGGTGTATTGCTAGCCAACCATTGTAGTTTTGGATCAACCATTGAAGGAATATCAAAAGGCATGAATGGTCTAGTACCATAACCTCCACGCATAATAGTAAAAAACACAAATACTACTAGTAATACATTTAATAAACGTGGAGTAAATTTTTGAGAAACGTTTTTGTAATGATCCAATTGTTTTTTCAAAAACCAAAAAGCGAATGCTAAAAAAGCAATTAATAGTATTAACAAATACCAATAATCTTTTAAATAAGCTCCCATTAATGAAGGGACCTCCGGAAGAATATCCAGAAGCTCAGCTCCCATACGTTTTTTAGTAATTGGATAATAACCTAAGTCTGAAAGATTTAAAACACATGCCGATGTAAATCCAATTAAAAACCAAATCAGTGCAGCAATTCTTGTCATCTTGTTCTCAATATTAAAAAACAGAAGAGTGAGCCACATAGGTAATAAAAAATAAATGGTTGCAATGGCATCCGTTAAACATCCTATTAAAAATGCTTTTACAAATTCAATAAATGCCACTTCCGAGAATTGCGAATGAAATAATATTAAAAATATAATTCGATGTGTTGCTAAAAGGATTAGGAAAAATCCTAACAACTTAAATAAAAATAAAGGTTTATGTAATCTTTCCTTCATTTTCAAAAAAACATCATATTAAATGAACAATTAAAATACCGTTCAGATTCAACTTTTATGATTCCGTTTTTTGAAACAAAATCTCCATGAGTATTTTCATCATCTGCAATACCATACCAAGGTTCTAAACACACAAATTGCTCGCATCCTTTCTTTGACCAAATTCCGTAATAAGGCCAGTTTTCAGAAACCAATGCAACACCGTGCTTTGACTTACTTGAAATTAAATGCACTTCGCCTATTTGTGAATTCATACAAACTAAAGCATCATTTTCAAATAAATCTTTAGTAACATTCAATTTGTTTTGCTCCAATAAAATCTCCTTTGTTTGAGATGTTATCAAGCCTTCATTTAATGTATTTAAAGTTAATTTAGAATTATGGGGAAAATACAATTCATAATCACTAAACAACTCATTACTCTGAAGAGGACAATTAAATGCTGGATGGGCTCCAACCGAAAAATATAATTCCTTACTGTCAGGATTAAAAACAGAGTAACTTACTTTTATAGTATTCCCTTCTAATTTATATCCGACCTGTAAACAAAAATGAAATGGAAATTTCTCTAAAGTAGATTCATTAGCTGTAAATTCAAATAGTAAAAAATCTACTTGCTCTTCAATACAAATAAATTCATTATCTCTGGCAAAACCATGCTGAGACAACTGATATTCTTTAGACTGATAAATATACTTTCCGTCTTTTAATTTACCTACAATTGGAAATAAATTTGGCGCATGACGTGCCCATATTTTTTCATCTGCCTGCCAGATATATTCGATTTGTGTTTCATTTGAAACTACTGAACATAATTCCGCTCCAAACGAATTTACTTTAATGCTTAATAAACTATTTTGTAATTGAAATACAGACATTATAATGACATTACTCCTTCTATCTCTGCTGCTTTTTCGTAAATAAAAATAATTTCATCTACATTCATCACTACCTGTTTTACAGTAATACTTATGTAATTTCCTTTTGTAGATTGTTTTTGTAGTATCTCTGCATCATTATCAAATATAACCTCTACCAATGCCATTGTTTTATTATCTGCCTTAATAATAAATTTAAACATATAGACATAAGGGAACGATTTAATACTTTCCTCTAATTTTTTTCTTAACTCATCAAATGTACCTGCTGCCATTATTTATTAAAGTAATGATTATATATTAATATTAACCCAAATATGATTAATGCTGTTCCTGTTATATAATTAACAATGGTCATAATTTTATTAGTTAAATAATCTTTGATTTTTCCCGCTAACTTTACTTTAAATAACTCTACTAATAAAACAGCTCCCAAAACAATACTAAAAAACACAACCATTTTAATCATTGAATAATCCAATGTTTTACTGATAGCGGTAACATTAGCCAACCAAAGAAGCCAAACAGTTGGGTTAAATAAATTTAAGAAGAAACCTTTTAAGAACATCAGTTTAGGACTTGGTAATTGATTTTCAATCTCAATTACATCGTCAGTTTTTACAGGGATTTTTTTAAAGAAGAATGCCCCAAAAACAATTAAGATGATGCCACCGATAATAGCAAAAAATGTTTGTGTTTTTTCAGAATGTAATAAGTTGGCCATACCGAAATGAACTAAAACACAAACCAATAAACACAAAAAGAAATCACTCATTACCACGCCAATGGCTAAAAAGGATCCTGTTTTATATCCAAACTTTATTCCGGTATTAATCAATGCAAAAAACGCGGGACCAAACGAAAACGTAAGTAATAGTATAATGACAATTGCCTGATATGTTAAACTTAAAATCAAAATGCGTTTTTATAATTAGCAATAAATCCTTGCCACTCTTCTAATAATTTACCTTTTAAAACTCTTGGGAATTTATGTGCCGATCCTAACTTACCCTTTGATGCCATAAAATCTATAAAGGCATCATCAGGTAACACTTTAACATAAACATCTTTTAATGCAGCAATACGTTCAGTTCGATAGTCATCATTAATTTCTTTTAAATGAAAATCCAATCGTTGCTTGATATCTTCTTCCGACACTTTTTTATTTGAACCTACATACCATTGATGAGCAAATAAAGTTCCATGAGGAATACCTGCAACAGCAAATTCATTAATCTCGATTTTCAAATCATCAGCCGTTAACTTAATCGCACGACTCATATTCTCAACCGATAAATGCTCACCACATAAACTTAAATAATGTTTCGTACGTCCAGTAATAACAATTTCAGCATGCTCCAAATCTGTAAAACGAATTGTATCTCCAATCAAATACCTCCAAGCACCTGAACAAGACGAAAGAAGTAATGCGTAGTCTTTTCCTAGCTCTACATCTTTAATTGTTAAAGCAGTGGCACCATATTTCATATTACCATCCGAATCAAAATTTTCTTCGTTGAAAGGAACAAATTCATAAAAGATTCCATTATCCAACAACATGCGCATTCCTTGGTATGGATTTGGCCTTTCTTGATAAGCAATTAAACCTTCTGATGCTAGATATGTATCTGAAAAAATTAAAGGAAAAGCAGTCAACTTAGCAATACTTTTTCTGTAGGGTTCAATAGAAACACCAGCATGCACGTATGCTCTTAAATTAGGCCAAATATCATGGATAGTTTTTACGTTATAATGTTCAATTACTCGCTCCATTAAAATTTGTACCCAAGCCGGCACACCAACAATAACACCTATATCCCAATCTTTTGCACTCTTTACTATCTCAGCCAATTTAGTTTCCCAATCTTTATACCTCGAAATCTTCTTTCCCGGTTTATAAAAATGTTGAAACCAAACAGGAATATTAGCAGCAGTGATACCGCTTAAATCTCCTGAGTAATGACTGCCATTAAAATCTAACAAAGTACTTCCTCCAATCATCAACATTCCTTTTGAGAAATGTTCTTTTGGTAAATCATAGTTTGCCTGAGCAACAATTTGACGAACACTTCCTCTTTTAAATGCTTTCAACATTTCTTTTGTAACAGGAATATATTTACTTGCTGCTTCTGAAGTTCCAGAACTCAAAGCAAAATACTTAATATGATTTGGCCAACAAACATAAGGTTCTCCTTTATGTGCCCTATACCACCACTCTTTATAGATACTGCTATAATCATACATTTTCACTGTAGCTTGAAATCCTTCGATTGGATTTTTTTGCTGCAATAATTTTGTGAAATGAAAATGTTCACCAAAAGCTGTATGCTCTGCCTTGGTCATCAGCTTTTTTAAAACCTTTGTCTGCTGAGCATAATAGTTAGTTTTCTTAGGAATTTTATTTCCCAACTTAACTGCACCTTTTAATATAGAATCAATTATAGTAGCCATTTTATTAATTAGTCAATTTGACGATGAGTCAATTCGATAATGAAAAAATTATTTTAAATAACGGAAATCGTGATTGTTTTTAATATTTTTTAATGAAGCCAGAATTAATTTAATTACATTCTCTACATCATCTTTATGAACACTTTCCACTGTAGTGTGCATATAGCGTAAAGGCAATGAAATCAAAGCAGACGGTACACCATCATTACTAAAGGCAATAGCATCAGTATCTGTTCCTGTCACTCTACTGGCAGCTTGACGTTGGAAATCAATTTTATTTTTTGTAGCAGCATCGATAATTAATTTCAATAAATTATTATGCACTGCCGGTCCGTATGACAAAACAGGTCCTTTACCACAAGCTAAATCACCGCTAACAATTTTATTCATCATAGGAGTTTGTGTATCATGACAAACATCAGTAACAATAGCCGCATTAGGTTTTATCTTATGAGCAATCATAGTTGCACCATTTAAACCAACTTCTTCCTGAACAGCATTAACGATGTATAAACCAAATGGCAATTTCGTTTTACTTTCTTTTAATAAACGAGCAACTTCTGCAATCATAAATCCACCAATGCGGTTATCTAATGCTCTACCAACAAAGTAACGGTCATTTAATACCATGAACTCATCTTCGTAGGTAACCACACAACCAACATGAACGCCTAATTCTTCAACTTCTTTATCGCTCTTGCAACCTAAATCTAAGAAAATATTTTTTAAGGTTGGAGTTTCTTCTTTAGCAGCATCACGAACATGAATAGCCGGCCAACCAAATACTCCTTTTACAATTCCTTTATCTGTAAAAATATTAACTCTCTTAGATGGCGCTATTTGATGATCGCTTCCGCCATTACGACGCAAGTATATAAATCCATCTTTTGTAATATAATGAACAAACCAAGAAATCTCATCAGCATGCGCCTCAATAATTACTTTATACGGTGCATCAGGATTTACAATCCCAACTACTGTTCCGTAGTTATCTACATAATGTTCATCTATATATGGCTTAATGTAGTTTAACCACATTTTTTGTCCCGCACTTTCAAAACCTGTTGGTGAAGGATTATTTAAATAGTCTTTTAAAAATGTTAAAGAATTTTGAGTAAAAATACTTTTATCTTTTTTAGCTGTTTTCTTTGCCATATCTTGATTTTATATAGGTTTTAAATATATGAAAAAACTAGAGAATTAATGATTAAAAAATACAAAAATCATACGGTATATTTGCGTGATTTATGTCAAGTTCTGTAGTTGAAATATATACTGATGGCGCATGCAGCGGAAACCCAGGCCCTGGTGGTTTAGGTATTGTAATGAAATACAAAGAGCAACGTAAAGAAATGGCATATGGTTTTAGAAAAACAACTAATAATCGCATGGAATTAATTGCCGTCATTGTTGCACTGGAATCTCTGAAAAAAGAGGGCTTAAACGTAGTTGTGTATTCCGATTCCAAATACGTTGTTGATGCAATTAATTTAGGTTGGGTTTATGGTTGGATAAAGAAGAATTTTAAAGACAAAGCTAATCCAGATTTATGGAAACGTTTTTTAGAAATAAATAAAAAACACCAAGTAAAATATGTTTGGGTAAAAGGTCATGCGAGTAATCCTGAAAACAACCGTTGTGATGAATTAGCAGTTGCCGCAAGTAAAAGCAAACATTTATTAGTTGATGAGGGCTATGAGTTATTGAAAAAATAGTTCTACGCAGACCTTTCAGTTTTTTGAAACCTGAAAGGTCTTTCTGATTTTTTAAATCTTATAGCCTATTTTATTTCTCTCAATAGGATTTTCTTTCTTTTCCAATAACTCATCCAAGTATCTAAAAACTATCTCCATATTTTTATCCTGATTATCGAGTTTGTTTTTTATTTTTTCAATATCTAACCGCAAATCAGTATTATCAACTAACGTTTGACGAATTTTTGTGAAAATTCTCATAATTTGAATATTAACTGCAATAGCCCTATCGCTATGTAAAATCCCTGATAACATGGCTACACCTTGCTCCGTAAAAACAAAAGGTAAAGCGCTGATGTTTCTTTTAATTCCTGATCCGGTCACAATTTGTGACCGGATAAATTCCCACTCTTCCTTAGTCAATTGAAACATAAAATCATCAGGAAATCGTCTCAAATTTCTTTTCACTTGCTGATTTAATACTTTAGTTTCAACTTGATAAAGCTCAGCTAATTCACTATCTAACATTACTTTTTGATTTCGAATAAGATATATCTTATTCATTACTAATTCGTCTAGGACAACTACTAAATTTTTTGTTTACTCATAAATTAAACTCTCTACAAAATACATTGCAAGATTAAATAATTTAGAAATAGACTTGTGCTACGAATTATAGCATTTTGAAAAAAGAGAATAATTAAAACTTCAAAAAGCCTTCCAACTGCCAATCAATTACCTTCAATGTGTCGGCATCCGTTAAGTTTCCTTGCGCATCCATTAATGTATCAACGCGGCTAATAGGAAGCTTATTATGATATACATTAATTTTTAAGTAATTTAAAATATTGGTTAAATGTTCCATTCCTCTCAAATTACCTGCTCTTCCTGTTGAAACACCAACCAAACAAGCTTTGTTTTCTGTCCACATACGTGGAGGAATAGCATCCAAAAATACCTTCAAAACACCAGCAAAACTTCCATTGTATTCGGGTGCCACAAAAATAAATTTACTTTGTTTATCAACGTATTTATCTATAATTTCTTGAAACTCAGGTGAGCGTTTTCCATACAAATCTGAATGCAAGATACACTCAGGTAAATCTTTAAGGCTAAACAACTCAGTTTCAATACCTTTACTTCTTAAAACCGACAAATAATGATTGGCTACTTTTTCTGTATTACTGTCTGGTCTGTTAGTAGCCGATATGATTGTAATTGAATGCATTATATTATTAACATTTTGGCGAAGTTATGAATTTTACTGTTAAAAACTAAAAACAGATAAAACCCCTAAATAGTTTAAATTTACGGGGATAATTAGTACTATTTTTTTGATTTTTTAGGTAATGAACATAACATATTATGGGCACTCTTGTTTCGGAGTAGAAATTAACAGTAAAAACTTATTATTTGATCCTTTTATTACTCCAAATGAGTTGGCTAAAAATATTGACGCAACAACTGTAAAAGCAGACTATATTTTGATTTCTCATGGACACGAAGATCATATTGCTGATGCCGTATCTATTGCTAAACGCACCAATGCATTGGTAATCTGCAATTATGAAATCTATGTATGGCTTAAAAATAAAGGCGTAGAGAATATTCATCCAATGAATACAGGTGGAAAAAAAATATTTGATTTTGGCTCAGTAAAATGTGTAAAAGCAGAACACAGTAGCAGTATGCCGGATGGAACCTATGGAGGAAACCCTATGGGATTTGTAATTGAAAGTTCTGATAAAAACTTTTACTATGCCGGGGATACAGCTTTGACATACGACATGAAACTAATTGGCAACTACCGTAAAATTGATTTTGCCTTTTTACCAATTGGCGACAATTTTACGATGGGTGTTGATAATGCGATTATCTGTTGTAAAGATTTTATCAATTGCTCTGATGTAATTGGTATGCATTACGACACATTTGGCTTCATCAAAATTGATAAAGAAGAAGCGAAACAAAAATTTAGCGTACAGGGAAAAAAATTAACCCTTTTAGAAATAGGAGAAACGATTAGCAAATAAGAACATGGGAAAAATTATCGCAATAGCAAATCAAAAAGGTGGCGTTGGAAAAACAACATCGGCAATTAACTTAGCTGCATCATTAGCAGTATTAGAATACAAAACTTTATTAGTAGATGCAGATCCTCAAGCTAATGCTACATCAGGTGTGGGTATTGAGCCTAAGAACGTAAAGTCAGGCTTGTATGAATGCATCATCGATAACAAACATCCTAAAGAAGTTATCTTAGAAACTGAAACTCCCAACTTATACTTATTACCAACTAACACAGACTTAGTAGCTATAGAACTTGAAATTGTGAATCTCCCTAACAGAGATTATATGATGAAAGCTGCTTTGAATAAAATTAAAGACGATTATGATTTTATCATCATCGATTGTTGTCCATCATTGGGTTTAACTGTTATTAATTCGTTAGCTGCTGCTGATAGTGTTATCATTCCTGTTCAATGCGAATACTTTGCACTAGAAGGAATGGGTAAATTATTACAAACTATTAAATTAGTTCAAGCTCACATTAACACAGAGCTAGACATTGAAGGTGTTCTTTTAACGATGTATGACCCGCGTTTGAAATTAGCAAACCAAGTAGTAGAAGAAGTGAAAATGCATTTCCAAAATATGGTATTTAATACAATCGTTCAACGTAATACAAAATTAGCAGAAGCACCAAGCCATGGTAAGACGATTATTATGCACGATGCTGTTGGAAAAGGTTCATTAAACTATTTAAACTTAGCCCGCGAAATTTTACAACGCAATGGCTTAACAAAAATCAGCGATGAAGATCGCACCATGACATTTACACAAGAAGAATCAGAATTTAACGAAGGATAAGAACAGTTTTCAGTGTTAAGTTTTTGTTGTTAAATAAAAAACATTAAAAACTAAAAACAAAGAATTTAAAACTATAGGAAATGAGTACAAATAAAAAACCGGCATTAGGAAGAGGATTAAGTGCATTATTAGAAAATGCTAAAACAGATATTACAACCAAACAAAGTGGCGAAGGGTCTCCTGTTGTAGGATCTATTGCCATTATTAAAATAAAAGATATTGAAGCTAACCCGTTTCAACCACGTACAAATTTCGAAGAAATTGCCTTACAGGAATTATCTGAATCAATCAAACAACATGGTATTATCCAACCAATAACAGTTCGTAAACTTGGTTATGACAAATACCAATTAATTTCAGGTGAGCGTCGTTTCAGAGCATCACAATTAGCAAACCTAACTGAAATCCCTGCATACATTCGCGTAGCTAATGATCAAGCGATGTTAGAAATGGGTTTAATAGAAAACATTCAACGTGAAGATTTAGACCCGATTGAAGTTTCATTAAGTTACAAACGTTTAATCGATGAGTGTAATTTAACTCAAGAACAACTAAGCGAAAAAGTAAATAAGCAACGTAGTACAGTAACAAATTTTTTACGTTTATTAAAATTACCTGCTGTTATTCAAAAAGCAGTACGCGATAAAGATATATCAATGGGGCATGCTCGTGCTCTATTAAGTATTGATAATGAAGATAAGCAATTAGCAATCTTTGCTATGACCGTTGAAAATGAATTATCAGTGCGTCAGGTAGAGGAATTAGCTCGTGGTGAGAAATTAGCATTCAAACCAAAAACCACTCGTGTAGAAAAACCATTAACTATAGAGGATAAACAAATCGCGAAAAAATTAGAGAAAATTTTCAGTAAGTCATTTGATTTCAAACGCAATGCAAAAGGCGCTGGCTCTATCACTTTGAGCTTTAGTAACGACACTGAATTAGAACATATTTTATCTTTTTTTGACATAAATTAACTAACCACTAATCACAAGAGATAAAACAAATAATCTCTTGTGATTATTTTTGATTAGGTGAAGTTTTTAGCAGCATATTTAATAGCAGGTTTTGTTTGTTTGAGCACATATGTTCAAGCACAAAAAAACGACTCTTTATATCTGGCAATTAAAAAAGATTCAATACGTCAAAAAAAGATAGTAAATAAAGCAATCTATTCTTCTGCCAGAAAAGCAACAATTATGAGTGCTTGCTTACCAGGATTAGGGCAAATTTACAATCGTAAATATTGGAAAGCTCCGGTAATTTATGTAGCACTTGGAGGAATTGGGTATTGGGGTGTTACAAATCATGTAAAATATAAATACTATAGCGACAACCTTCGTTATGCAAATGATGACGATCCCAACACTGTAAATTCTACATTATATAGTAACGACCAATTAATAACTCAAAAAAGATATTATCGCAAATACAGAGATTATGCGATTATTGTAGGAACATTGGTTTACTTGGTAAATATTATAGATGCTAATGTGGACGCTCATTTAAAAACATTTGACGTGAGCGATGATTTAAGTCTTCAACTAAAACCTTATTCCACTTTTGATTATAATAATAAATTACAAGCAGGTTTAACTCTGAAGTTAAATCTAAAATAACACATGAATATTGCATTACTAGGATACGGTAAAATGGGTAAAGAGATCGAAGCAATCGCTTTACAAAGAGGACATATAATTGTTTTAAAAGTAGATGAAACAAACGCATCCACTTTCTTAAAACAAGATTTTCAAAAAGCAGATGTAGCTATTGAATTTAGCACGCCCCATACTGTTGTTGCAAATATTAAAAAATGTTTGGATGCTCAAGTTCCTGTAGTAGTAGGCACAACCGGTTGGTATGATGCATTTAAAGAAATTGAAACAGAATGCCAGCAAAAAAACGGTGCATTATTTCATGCTACTAATTTTAGTTTAGGCGTTAATTTATTTTTCAAAGTCAATTCATACTTAGCTGATTTAATGAATAAATACGATTCATATAATGTTGAGATGGAAGAAATTCACCACATCCATAAATTAGATAAACCAAGCGGAACTGCCATTACATTAGCTAATCAAGTACTTGATAAAATTGAACGCAAAAAACAATGGAGCATTACAGATAAAACTCCCGAAACCTTATTTATTAAAGATGTTAGAGAGGGAGAAGTTCCGGGCACACACATTATCAAATACACATCAGCAGTAGATGACATTGAAATCATGCACAAAGCACATAACAGAAAAGGCTTTGCATTAGGCGCTGTAATAGCTGCTGAATACATTAAAGGTAAAAAAGGTATATTTACCATGAACGACTTAATTTAAATACACCGCTTCAACAAAAACATTAAACAACAAAATATCAAACAATAAACATGGGCAACATTATTTTTTTAATACTCGTTTTAATTTCATTTGTAGGCTTATATAAAATATTTGAAAAAGCAGGGCTTCCAGCATGGAAAGCATTAATACCTGTATACAATTTTTGGTTAGTTGGTACCATAATTAACCGTCCTAAATGGTGGGGATTAATAATGATTGTACCTGGCGTAAACTTAATTATGTACGGCGTATATGGATTTCATTTGGCTCGTGCGTTTAAAAAACGCATGAATAATGATTTGATTTACGCATCACTAATGCCTTATCTGTATTTTGCGTACTTAGGTTTCAATAAAGACATTAAATATTTTGGAACTACTGATATTAAAACTGAATCATCATTTATTAAAAACTGGGCAGACCCAATCATCTTTGCTGTTGTTGCTGCATCTATTATTCGTGGATTTTTTTTCGAAGCATTTACTATTCCAACATCATCATTAGAAAAATCATTAATGGTAGGAGATTTCTTATTTGTAAATAAAGTGTGTTATGGCGCAAAAGTCCCACAAACACCAATAGCATTTCCTTTTGCACACCACACATTACCATTTACAGAAAGCACTAAATCATATTTAGAGTGGATTAAAATTCCTTATTTCCGTTTGCCGGGTTATTCAAAACCAAAAAATGGAGAGATAGTGGTATTTAATTACCCTGATGGAGATACTGTTGCTTTAGGTATGCAAAATGCAAGTTATTATCAAATTGTGAGAGAAATTGCAGAGAACGAGAGACTAAAAGATAACTCTAAAAAACCATACTCATCTTACTATTCTCAAGCATGGAACTTTGTGAACGGCCCCGAAAAACCTGTTGGTAAAATAACAGGGCGTCCTGTTGATAAGCGTGAACATTATGTAAAACGTTGTGTAGCTATTGCCGGTGATAAAATTGAAATTAAAGACGGAGAAATATTCATCAACGATAAAAAACAAGAGATGCCTGAACATGCACAACATCATTATTTTGTTAAATGTAAAACTGATTTCATAACACTTAATCTATTGGATGATTTGGATATTTATGTTGATGAGATAAATCGCATTAATCTGGTTCAATATCCAAATGGAGCAAAAGATTTATACTATCAATCATTAACAGATGAAAATAGTGGAAGAAGTGATAGCACGTTTTTGAAGAATTATGTTAATACACTTTCTTCTCATGATACGATACTATACAGTATTAACATGACCGAAAAAACAGCTCAGGAATTTAAAAAACAATTAAACGTTTATTCCATTGAAAAGGAAGTAACTCCAAAAGGCTATTATGATTCAAGAATCTTCCCTCATAATCCTAGTTACGCATGGAACAATGATAATTTCGGACCATTTACATTACCATCTGAAGGTATGACAGTGAAAATTGACACAGGCAATATTTACCTGTATGAAAAAATGTTGAGTACTTATGATGATGGTATTCATCACATTACTAAATCCGGTGCTCAGGTACTATATGATGGCAAACCTATCACTTCATATACATTTAAGCAGGGTTACTATTGGATGATGGGAGATAATCGTCATAACTCTGCAGATAGTCGCAGTTGGGGAGTTGTACCATTTGATCATGTAGTTGGTCGTCCGGTATTTGTGTGGTTTAGCATGAAGGACCCTACTAAAAATCCTATTAGTGGAAAATCTATCTTGGGTTCGTTAACAAAAAATTCTCATGAAGGTAAATTCCGTTGGGAACGTTTTATGTGTTATGTAGGCGAAGATGGTTTAGTTTCATGGAAAATACCAGTAGCTATTATTGCATTATTAGGATTTGGTTATAGTTTCTGGAGCAAGCGTAAGGAGAAAAACAAAGCAAAAAAATAATTTTGCATAACTCCGAAATACTATTAGAATTGGTTAGAGTAAAAATGCCATATGGTCGTTACCAAGGCACAACTTTAGCAAATCTCCCTGTTTCATATTTAGAATGGTTTCAGCGGAAAGGTTTTCCTGAAGGAAAATTAGGGATGATGTTAGCTACGATGTATGAAATTAAATCTAATGGTTTGGAGTACTTATTGGAACCTTTGAAAAAATAAATTTTCTCCCTCTGATAGCGCTAATTTTCGCAGAATAAAAACAAATAATAACAAAAATAATCTGCGTTCATCAGCGGAATCTGCGGGACTAAGTTTTTTAACGTATCTTTACCAAATACAACAATTGGCGATGACTACTTTTAAAGACCTAAACCTAAGCAAACAATTATTAAATGCCTTAAACGATATTGGCTTTGATACACCCACACCTATTCAGGAAAAAGCATTTCCTGTGATTATGTCAGGTAAAGATGCTGTAGGTATTGCACAAACAGGTACAGGTAAAACATTTGCTTACTTATTGCCAATATTACGTCAGTTAACATATTCTGAGCAACGCCAGCCGCGTGTATTAATTGTAGTTCCAACGCGTGAATTAGTATTGCAGGTGGTAGATGAAGTAGCTAAACTTTCTACATACATGCAAGCACGTTGTGTAGGTGTGTATGGTGGAGGAAACATCAATACACAGAAACAACAAGTATATAATGGTGTAGATATTTTAGTAGCTACACCAGGACGATTAATTGATTTGACTTTGAGCCGCACACTTCAGTTTAACAGCATTCAAAAATTGGTGATTGATGAAGTAGATGAAATGTTGAACTTAGGTTTTAGAGCACAATTAATAAAAATATTAGACATCCTTCCTGAAAAACGTCAAAACTTAATGTTCTCGGCTACATTAAACGAAGATGTGGAAATGATGATTGACACCTATTTTAAAAAGCCTGAGTACATTGAGTTAATAAGCCGTGGAACACCACTAGAAAAAATTATTCAGCAAGCGTATTCTGTTCCAAATTTTTACACCAAAGTAAATTTGCTGGAGTTTTTATTACAAACCGAAAAGGCATTTACGAAAGTATTAGTGTTTGTGAAGAATAAAAAAATTGCCGACGATATCTACGAAGAACTAAAATCTGAATTTGCAGAAGATATTGGGGTGATACATTCTAACAAATCTCAGCCGCAGCGTTTTAGTGCAGTTAAAAAGTTTGATGAAGGCACGCATCGTATGCTAATTGCAACCGACGTGATTGCCCGTGGATTGGATTTAAAAGATGTAACGCATGTGATTAACTTTGATATGCCTACAAAGGACTCCAGTTCATACATTCACCGTATTGGTAGAACCGGCCGCGCCGATAAAACAGGTATTGCCATTAGCTTTATTACCAAGAAAGATGCACCAATGCAAAAGGAAGTTGAAACTCTGATGAAGAAAAAAATTGTGATGTTGGATATGCCTGAAGCGGTTGAAATATCGGAGAATTTAACACAAGACGAAAAACCGGTAACCAGAGAAAAAGGTTTAAAGAAATTACCAAAAGTTGCTCAGTTCTCGGGTGGAGGTGCTTTCCATGAAAAGAAAGAGAAAAATAAAAAAGTGAACTTAGGAGGTAAACGCCGACAAGAAAACCAACGCCGTATTGCCGAAAGGAAAGCCAGAACAAGACCTTTTTAAGCACAAAAAACACCTCTTTTTTATCAAAATTGTTAAAACTATGTATTTCATTAACAATTTGTTAAATGAGTTTGAGGCATAATTTTTTTCTGTATATATTTATAGTAGATTTTTAATAATACTATGAATAAAATATTACTATTTTTTACTGCAATTTTACTTTACAGAACTTCAATTGCCCAAACTTCTTATGTATGGAATGGAACAACATCCACTTCATTTA
The DNA here is from genome assembly GCA_035439445.1 of Bacteroidia bacterium. Taxonomy (GTDB): domain Bacteria; phylum Bacteroidota; class Bacteroidia; order B-17B0; family Aurantibacillaceae; genus UBA4416. The sequence continues at coordinate 37,933 of DAORKG010000001.1, read as the reverse complement.
CAACCAACACCAATTGGACACCTAATGGTGTTCCGGGCGCCGCTGATAACATAACCATAGTTACCGGTGCAAATAACTGTATACTAAGTGGAAATACCACAGTAACAAATCTTACTATCACAAGTGGAGTTTTAAACCTGAATGGTTTTACTTTAAACACAACTGGAGTAGTAGCTTGTAATGGAGGAAACTGTAACAATGGTACATTTAACTCTACTGCAACATCTTTAACTTTTGCCGGAACAACATTTGGAGCTAATATCACAGCTAATGTAAATGATGTGTATTTTAATGGAAGTACTTTTAACGGAAGTGTTACTGTTACAAAAAATAGTGCTTCAAATATTCAATCTACAGGTAATAATGTATTTAATGGAGTTACATCAATCACAAACGCAGGTACCGGTTACTTATTATTAACAAATGGTGCAGCGGGAAGAAATGAAACATTTAATGCATCTACAACATTCAATACAACAAATACTGGTGCCTTGTATATCGGCTATCAAAGAAATGTGGCATTTAATGCAAACGTAACGGTAAATAACCCAACTAGTTCTGGTTTAATTCAAATTGGAAGAGTTGGCACTGTAACATTAAACACAGGAAATACAATAACATGCGGAACATTTGCCGGTGCAGCTTTGAACTTATACAATCTTTCACAAACCGGATCAACTGCATTAACTTTATCTCCTGGAAGTAGCGGTGCGGTTAATATTTATGGTTCAAGTATTAATGGAAGTTTAACTATAAATGCCGGTATCATTACTGCGCAAACATCAACCTTTGCAGCTGCCGTTAACTACAATATCAGTGGAACAATCATGAATAACTGGTCAAATGGAGGCAACACATACAACGGTGTTTTAACTGTAAATAACTCTAGTAACGGTTATATTGGTTTTGCTAACGGTACAGCAGATACATACAACAATGATGTATATGCAAATAATACATCTACAACAGGCGGCAGGATAATTTTTGGAAACAATTGCACAAGCCAATTTAATGGAAACATTTATGTTTCTCAAAGTGGTCCAAATACAACAGGCGGTGGAATAGCACTTGGATGGGGAGGAACTTTCCCAATTATCAATATTGCAGCTGGAAAAAGTATCATCACAAGCGGGACTTATAATTCAGGTTACCTTCAATTGTATAGAGTTCAACAAGCAGATGCTACTCCTATAAATTTAAATACCACTGGTACAACAAACGTTATACTTACTGGAAATGTTTTTACTGGTGATTTTACAGTTACGGCACCTGATATTACTCCAAATGGCGGTACTTATAATGGAACTGCAACTTTTAATAAAACAGGAGGAACAAGTAATCATAACAGTGGCAACTTAAATATCTTCAACTCAACATGCACAATTAATCAAACAAGTTCAACAGGTTATTTTATGCTTGGTTATAATTCTGCGGACCAGTTTAACGACAACATAACAGTTACATCAACAGGGACTGGGGGTATAAGATTAGGTCATAATGGAGGAACTGGTACACCAACATTAGCATCAGGAAAAACAATAAACATAGGCGGTGCCGGATTTAGCGCGGGATATTTACTATTAGGTTCTTTTACACAATTAGGAAGTGCTGCTATTAACCTTCCAATGACGGGGACAGGTTCTGCATTTTATATCTCAAACCCAGCCGGACCATGTGTAATTGGAGGTGCATTAACCGTTACTGCGGCTGACTTATACATACAAGGTGGAACATTTAATGGCGCAACAGTTTTTACAAAAACCGGAGGAACTTCAAATCACAACAATGGTAATCAAAATATTTTCAATTCAACACTAACAATTAATCAACAAAGTAATAATAATTACTTTATGTTAGGCTACAACAGTAATGATTTATTTAACGACGACATTACTGTTACATCAACAGGAACAGGTGGGATTTATTTAGGCTATTCGAGTGGAACAGGAACTCCAACTTTAGCATCAGGAAAAACAATTTCTATAGGTGGTGCAGGTTTTAGTGCGGGTTTTTTATACTTTGGTGCCTTTACTCAATTAGGTTCTGCTCCAATAAACTTAACACTAACCGGAGCAAGCACATCTCTAAACTTTAGAGCATCAACTTTTGGCGGAGACTTTACATCATCAAGTCCAGCCTATTATATAGCATCATCTACATTCAATGGAATCTTTAATGCAACAAAAACTGGAGCTAGTAATGATGCGAACCCAGGAGGAAACACATTTAACGGAACAACAACAATTGCCAATTCAGGCGCAGGATATTTTGGTTTTGCTTGGTCATCACCAGACACATGGAATGGCGATGTAACATTTACTAATAGCGGAAGTGAAAGAATATTACCTGCTTGGAATGTTGCGGGTAATATGTTTAATGGAAATATTACCGTTAATTCAACTGGAAGTTCAACTGGAATTCATTTCTGCGGTGGAGCCTCTTCAACAGCTACCTTAGCAGCTACCAAAACAATCAACACTGGCACTTTTGATAAAGGTTATTTAGTTTTAAATCGCTTTACACAATTAGGAAATGCTGCTATAAATTTAAATTTATCTGCTACAGCCAATTACTTAGCTGTTGGCCCAACATCAACCTTCGGAGGAAATTTCACTGCTGTAGCACCTAGTGTAAACAATATCATTTCCACAACATTTAATGGCGTAGTAGACATTACTAAAAATGGTGCGGCCAATGATCAATGGACAGGAGGGAATACATTTGGTTCTTCAGCAACAATTCTAAATTCAGGAACAGGCTATGTGCAATTAGGAAACAACAATCCAGATGTATTCAATGGAGATGTGACATTTAGCAGTTCTGGTTCTAGTTATATTTCTCCAAGCAACAATTCAACTGGTAATTTATTTAATGGTAACATAACGGTTAATTCATTTGGTAGTTCATTAGGAATCAATTTTGGTCCCGGTGCATCATCAACATCTACATTAGCCGCTACAAAAACAATTCAAATCGGAGGTTCAGGTTTTACATCAGGTTACTTATTACTACAACGTTTTACGCAATTAGGTAGTGCTCCAATTAGTCTTACTCTTCCTGTAGGCTCAAACTATTTAAGCATTGGACCAAACTCAACTATAGGAGGTAATTTAACGGTTGATGCTCAAAGCATTAATAATATCAGGCAATCTACATTTAATGGAATTGTCTCTATCACAAAAAATGGAAATACGAATGATGCTTGGACAGGAGGAAATACATTTAACTCTACGTCCACCTTTATAAATAATACTGCGGGGTATTTATTATTAGGTAATGGAAGTCCTGATATATTTAACGGTGATGTAACTTTTACTAACACAGGTTCGGAAAGAATATTACCAGCTTACAATTCTGCAGGTAATTTATTCAATGGAAATATCAATGTAAATTCTACAGGTAGTTCAGTAGGAATTCATTTCTGTTCGCAAGCCATATCAACTGCTACATTAGCAGCAACAAAAACCATACAAGTAGGTGGAAGCGGATTTACATCCGGCTACCTAATCTTACCTCGTTTTACTCAATTAGGTAGTGCTGCCGTAAATTTACCACTTGGCTTAGCAGCAAATTATATTCAATTCGGTCCTTCATCTGCATTTGGCGGAAATGTCACATCAACCTCTCCAGGTTTATTATTTAATGGATGTACATTTTCAGGTACTGTTAATTCTACAAAAACAGGAACAACAAATGACCAAGGTTCTGGTAATAATATTTTTAATGGTAATGCCACGTTTACCAATTCAGGTGCAGGTTATTTAATGTTTGGTAATGGAAACTTAGATCAATTTAATGCAGCTTCAACATTTAACAACACTGGTTCAAGCAGTATTTATGTTGCATACAACAGTAGTAACAACGTTTTTGGAGGATTAGCAACATTTAATAATTCGCCAACTGCTAATACATTAATTTATGTTTCTCCATACTCTGCAGGAACAGTTTTTAACGATAATATTGTTGTAACTTCAACTAATGGACAAGGTGTTCATTTTTGCGGAAGTAATGCAACTGCATCTGCAACTCTAGTTACGGGAAAAACAATAACTGTTGGTGGGGCTGGTTTTTCTGCAGGTACTTTATTATTAAAACAATTCACTCAAGTTGGTGCAACTCCTCAAAGTTTAACCTTAAGCGGAAGCAGTATTTTACAATATGGCCCTAGTTCAACGTTTAATGGAAATATCACATCCGTATCACCAAGATTATATTTTAATGGTTGTACATTTAATGGCACAGCAAACTGTACAAAAAATGGAGCCACTGATGACCAAAGCACAGGTAATAATATTTTTAATGGTGTAACCACTATTACCGGTTCAGGTAGTGGATATTTAATGTTTGGTAATGGTAATAGTGATCAATTTAATAATACCACTTCGTTTATTAATACAGGTACTAACAATATGCACATTGCCTATAATAGTTCAAACAATATATTTGGCGGTGTAACTACATTTAGTAATTCTCCAACCGGAAATTTTGGAATTTATATAGCCTCATACTCAAGTGGGACACAGTTTAATGATAATATTATTGTTTCATCAACCACCGGACAGGGAGTACAATTTTGTTCGGGTAATGCCACAGCAACTGCTACTTTAGCCGCATCAAAAACTATAAGCATAGGCTCTGCAGGCTTTTCTGCCGGAACACTATTATTAAAACAATTTACACAAGTTGGAGCTACCGCACAAACACTTAATCAGGCAACGGGTTCAGGAGTTTTAACATTAGGGCCTAGCTCACGCTTTGATGGAAATGTAAACTTTAATTTCCCACAAGTATACTTAAACGGTACAACATACAATGGCACTACTAGTATTCAAAAAAATGGAGCAACTGATAATGCGGGTAATGGGGGAAATATATTTAATAGCACAACAACTATTACAAATTCCGGTTCAGGTTATTTGCTAACAGGAAATGTCTCTTCAGATGCATTTAATGGAGTAACAACATTTAACAACACGGGAAGTTATAGAATTTATTTTGCTCATAACCATGGCGGACAAACAACTACATTTGCTCAAGCTACAACACTTAATGCTTCAAAAACAGGTGGAGCGGATGGATGGTCGTATTTTATAGCAGAAGGAAGTAATGCCAATGTAAGATTTGACGGAGACTTAACTATTAATATAGCAGGTACACTTCAAAGTAATTTAAGAGCTTTACAAGGTTCAAATTCTACTGCAACAGTTAATGGAAATTTAAATATAAACCTAACCAATACAAACTCAAACACACAAGTTCAATTAGGAACAGTTGGTACCACATCATATAACGGAAATATCACACTAGTAAATACAGGAGCCGGAACAGGTGGAGGTGTTTTCTTTAATACATCAGCTACTGCAACTTCAACCTTGGCAAGTGGCAGAACCATTAGTTTAGGTGCAGGTGGTTTTACCGCAGGAACGTTATCATTAATCCGTTTTACTCAATTAGGAAACACAGCACAAACATTAACTCAAACTACAGGAACCGGCATATTAATTTCCGGACCAACCAGTACGTTTAATGGTGATGTGGATTTTAACTTCCCTCAAATTTATTTAAACGGAACAACATACAATGGTACTACAACCATCAGAAAAAATGGAGCAACCGATAATGCAAGTGTTGGTGGAAATATTTTTAATGGAACAACAACCATTACTAATACCAGCGCTAACTATATACGTTTAGCAAATACTAATGCTGATAACTACAATGCTGATGCTACATTTGCTCAAAACAATAGTGGGGTATTAGCACCAAACTACAATGCAAACTGCATATATGGTGGAAATGTAACAGTATCATCATCAGGAACTTTTACTATAACATTTGGTTCAGGTACAGGAACAGCTACATTTAGTGGGGGTAATGCGCAAACTATCAATAAATCAGGAAGTGTAGGTAATCCTGTATTTACAAGACTTGTTATGAACAAAACAGCAAATGATGTAACTTTAAATACAAGAGTTAATATCTCAACATCCCTAACCTTAACTCAGGGCTTAATAAATACAACATCATCCAATATTTTAAATATGAATAATGCTGCCACAACAACTATTGGTAATGCATTGAGTTATATTAATGGTCCCATGAATTATGACATGGCTCTTAACGGAAGTAGAACCTTAAACTTTCCTATTGGAAAAGTTGCTGATTGGCGACCAGCAGTGTTAGTCGCCACTCACAATGCAGGAACTTCATACACATATAAAGCAGAAGTAACTAATGCTGATGCTCAAAACCTTGGATACACAAAACCTGCGACTGTTGATGTAATATCACAAGTGCATTGGTGGGATATTGATAGAAATGTGACCGCAAGCGGTGTTGCATCTCCAACAACTAATGTAAGCGGAAATCAAACAATTACATTGTACTACGGAACTAATGATGCTGTAACTGACCCTACAAACCTTACTATTGTAAAAAACAGATTTAATGCCTCTTCTACATGGTTTGACATTGGTGGTGCAGGCTCATCTGCCGGAACTGGAAGCATTACATCAACATCAACACCAAGCGCATTTAATTCATTTAGTCGTTTTACCTTAGCAAACAGAATAGGAGGAGTCAATCCACTACCTATTGAGTTATTATATTTAAACGCATATCCAAATGAGAAAAAAGTAAACTTAGATTGGGCAACTGCTAGCGAAACCAACAATAGTCATTTTGAAATTGAACGTAGTTCAGATGGCGTAAATTTTGAATACGTTGCAAGTATAAATGCACATGGTGATGGAAACAGTTTATCAAAACAAACTTACACTAGTGTTGATGAAAAACCATATAAAGGCATTTCATACTACCGTTTAAAACAAGTTGACAAAACCACTGAGTTTAAATATACACATGTAGTATCTGTTGAGTTTAAAGATAACTCTTATGTAAACATCTTCCCTAATCCAGCTCATAGCTATATTATTATAAAGGCAAGCGAAGATTATATTAATGCTAGTTTAAAAGTAATAAATACAATAGGTGTAGAAGTGGTTGCTAATCAATCATTAGAAACATTTAATGGCTTAGTAGATTTATCTCATTTAGCAAATGGAATTTATTATGTGGTTATTAAAAAAGGAGAACAAACTGAAAATATTAAAATCAGTTTACAAAAATAAACTCTACTGAGATTTTTCATTCAGTATTAACAATCCAAACCGCTAAGAAAAACCTTAGCGGTTTTTTTATTACATTTGATAAACTAATTAATACAAATACAAACAAAAACAAACGTTTTTAAATGCTTACAAGTGCTTGTAAATATTTAAAAACGAATAAGTAGTACCTAGCGAGTAGTTAGCACCAATTTATAAAGACAAAAACATCATGGGACTATTCGACATTTTTTTAAACTCTGGCAGTAAAAAACCTTTGACTGCAATAGAGCGAAAAAAACAAAGCGAAAAAATTTTGACTAAAAACAATATCCCATTCATAGACCATCTTCCAATGATTGAAGAAGAAGATGAAGTGAAAATTAGACCCGCTGATGAAATTGCTAAAAGAATTTTAATTCTAGTTTATCTTTCATACGTTGGTGAAGTACCAAAAGACAAACAAGTAGTAATTGACTTTTTAAAAGCAGAAAATCTTTGGGAATCTGCATCAGAAGAAGAACAAAGACTATTTAATAACACCATGAACGACCAAGAAAGAGCAAATGTATCGTGGCGTTCTGAATCTATTTGGTTATTGCTATGGTGTATAAATAAAGTAGACAAATTAGACCTACCATATGAATGTGTTAAAGTTCAAGATGTCGTAAAATATCTTCCACCTTTCATGACTAGTACTAAAGAATTTATAAACTCAGTATCGACTAGAAAAAAATCTGACCTACTTGACGCAGCTGACTTATTATACAGACTTCATTGGGCAACAAGACAAGCACAATTAACTAAAACAAATACTACCAACCTAAACCCAAGCGTTGTATATGAAAGACATTATGCAATTAACTGGGTGACCTTTTACGCAGACAACTGGGACGACGTAACAACTGACACATAAACTGGTGCTAACACACGGTTTGCAACATCGGCACAGAAAACAAAGCTTTTGCAAAGGCTTTTGCCCGCTGACGGCGGAATTTATTTTCGCTTTGCAAAAGTCTACCAAACATTTATCTTTGTTATAAGCGTTTCGGCAAGATTCGGTTTCAATTGCCGCCGATTGCAAACCGCGAAACCGTTATAAGTAATAGAGCGAGACATTTCGTTCGACAAAAAACTTTCAGATGACAAAAAAACTTTTCATATTCTTATTTGTATTATCTTGCGGACAGGCATTCTCTCAAAAACAGACTTTTGACTTTACAATACACTCTCGAGTAGACACCACAAAACAAGAGACCAAGGAAATAGTTGCTGTCTGGACAAATTATTTATTCTCAAATCCTGACAGTATTTGCGATAATCCATGCTGGAGCGAAGAAGATAAAAAGAAATATAGCGATTTTGATTTTACTCGAAAATTTATTTATCAATTACCTTCCAAACAGCTTTTAAACTATTATAAACCTACTATTTTATCAGTTGATAAAGAAGGTGATAATTATGCCATAAGAACACTTTTTAACGCAGAGGGTCTTGAAGGTGATTATAACAAATCAAACCCTTGGTGCATCACTAAACTTTATGCAATTAAAGAAAATAATAAGTGGAAATTAAAAAATCCGCTATCAATTCTTACTCAAACTTGGAAAAGAAAAACAGTCGGAAAAATAAACTTCATTTATCCGCCAGATCACCAGTTCAATGAAATTCTAGGGTACAAAGCAAATGACTTTTGTGACAGTATAGCTTTGAAGTTTCAACTACCAGACTGGAAGCCATTTGACTTTTATGTAACAAAAAGTGGTGACGAACTAGGGAAACTTCTAGGCTTTGACTTTTTTTACACTGGTTACACAACAGGGATGGTCATGAACGAAGAAAGAATTCTTTTCAGTGGCTTTGACTCAGAATGGTACCCTCATGAATTTGTGCATTTAGTTGTTGAAATTAAAAAGCGACATGAAATGATTGATGAGGGATTTGCAACTTTGCTTGGTGGAGCAGGGGAAAAAACATTTTATGAGAGCGCAAAATATTTTGCTCAACAACTGGCCAAAAACGAAACAGTAAAATTTGACGACATTTTAAATAAAAAATGGGGTTGGCAATTTTCTGCCTATTACACAACAGGCGCAATCGTTTGTAAATTAATATATGACAAGAATGGAATTACTTCTGTAAAAAAACTACTCGACACTCCTCCTGACAATGACGTCATAAAACAAACTATTTGTAAGCTTTTAAAAATTAAGACAAAAGACCTAGACAAATATTTCCGAACAGAAACATTGAAATATTTAAATTAACAAGAGAATAAACTACAACTGCTAACAGCAGTTAGCTGTAATTTTTACAGAAGTGACAACTTATAATACAAAACTTTAAGCAAATGACATATAAGTACTTATCATATAGTATAGCATTAACATTCTTTTCTTTTATCGTTGGAATGATGATAAATTCAGTCATAAAAAAAACAAAATTTTACAATAATGAATTAACCAACATAAATTTGATAAAAAGCGAAACGTTAAACAAATTACTTGGGGTTGATTTAGTTAAATGGATTGTTAAAAACACTCCATTTAAGTACTTTAACCAAAAACTGAAATTAAAAAACAAAACTGAAAAGACTGACTTGTATACACTGAGAAAAGAAATGACAAATTCAGAAATTGAACATTTAATTGGTTTTGTTTTTGTGTTAATTTTCGTTTGTATAAAATTTTATAAAACAGAATGGCAATTTGGATTGACAATGATAATAATAAACCTATTGATGAATTTAAATCCATCTTTATTACAACAACAAAACAAAAGACGAATTGACAAATTAATAAAAAACTCTAGCTAACACCAAGCAAGCCCAATTTGCGCAGACTAGGAAATAGCTTTTGTAAAAAGTTTAGGTAGGTAAGAGGTTCAATAATGTCTTAATCAAACCTTGAAAAGATGAATCAATATTAACTTGTATTTTATTAAATGAAAGAAATCGAAAATAATTCAAAAACAAAAAGCACCAGGTGTATTTGCACAAACTTATTTTCATGGCACCAAAGCTCATTTACAATTAGGAGATTTGATTGAGCCTGGTTTTAATTCTAATTACGGGCAAAGAAAAAATGCCAAATACATTTTTCTATCAGCAACTCTAGACGCTGCTATTTGGGGCGCAGAGTTGGCCATTGGTGAGGGTAAAGAACGTATTTACTTAGTAGAACCAACAGGAGACATTGAAGATGATCCGGATTTAACAGATAAAAAATTCCCTGGCAATCCAACAAAATCTTATCGTTCAACATCACCGTTTAGAGTAGTTGGAGAAGTAAGTGTTTGGCAAGGTCATCCATTAGAGCAAGTTAAAGCAATGAAAGAGGCTTTAGAGAAATTAAAAGAACAAGGTATTAATTCATTAAACGATTAAGCAAATGTCAAACACAGATAAAGAAATATTTAGTTCACGTATCATTCAAGCACCTATAGAAAAAGTATATCATGCTTTTGAAAATCCCAATCATTTAAAAAACTGGTGGGGACCACATGGTTTTACAAATACAATACATGAATTTGATTTAAAACCTGGAGGTAAATGGTTATTAACCATGCATGGCCCTGAGAAAGGAAATTATGAAAACTCTTCATATTTGATAGCGTGGAGCCATTACAAAAAATAACTTGGAAAAGAGTATCGCAACCATTATTTGATATGGAAGTTGGTTTCAAGAAAATATCTGATAGCTCAACAGAAATATCATTTAAAATGATTTTTGAAACGGTCGAAGAATGCAACAAAATCAAACCATTTGCTGCTCCAAAAAACGAAGAAAATTTTGATAGATTAGAAAAAGAAATAGAATATATTTCTTTATAAAAACCATCCTCATTAATGCATGCCACTTCGAGTAAGTATGAGGCACGAAGACTGTATCGAGAAGTGTTCATCAAATAACACCTGTCAGGTTTTTAGCAAACAGCACATAAACCTGACAGGTGTAAAACTATCTAATGTGCTTCTAACCAGTTATTACCAACTCCCATTCCAACTTCAACCGGAACGTTTAATGGCAACGCGTTTTTCATGTGCTTTTCAATAATTGGTTTTATTAAATCCAACTCTGGTTTATATACATCAAACACTAACTCATCATGCACTTGTAATATCATTTTTGATTTAATATTCATTCCTTTTAATTCGTTATAAATATTAATCATCGCTACTTTAATCATATCAGCTGCAGAACCTTGTATAGGCGCATTAATCGCATTTCGTTCAGCAAAGGATCTTACAGTGGCGTTACTTGAATTAATATCTTTCAACCAACGTTTACGACCTAATAAGGTTTGTACATAACCGTGCTCTTTAGCAAAGTTAATTTCATTATCCATGTATGTTTTAATGGATGTATATTGAGCAAAATAATTATCAATTAATTGTTTAGCTTCTGCTCTTGGAATATTTAAATTATCTGCCAAACCAAAAGCTCCTTGTCCGTATATAATACCAAAGTTTACACTCTTAGCTTTGTAACGCATTTCTTTAGTTACTTCACTTTCTTCAATACCATATACTTTAGCGGCAGTAGCTGTGTGAATGTCTTTTCCTAAATTAAACGCTTCACACATATTTGGGTCGCCGCTAATAGAAGCCACAATACGTAATTCAATTTGCGAGTAATCCGCACTTAATAAAATATAATCTTCATTTCGCGGAATAAATGCTTTACGTATTTGTCGTCCACGCTCTGTTCGAATAGGAATATTTTGCAAATTAGGATTATCGCTGCTTAAACGCCCCGTAACCGCTACTACTTGATTAAAGGTTGTATGAATACGATTTGTTTTTTCATTTACTAGTAAAGGTAAAGTATCTACATACGTTGATTTAAGTTTTACCAACTCACGGTAATCTAAAATCTTAGCAACGATGGGATGTTTACCTTCTAGTTTCGATAAAATATCTTCGCCGGTAGCATATTGACCTGTTTTAGTTTTCTTTGGTTTATCAACGATTTTTAAGTACTCAAATAAAATCTCCCCTACTTGTTTTGGCGAAGAAATATTAAATTTTGTTCCGGCTAATGCTTGTATCTCAGCGTCAACTTTGGTAATATCTTCTTGTAATTGCGCTGAGAATTCATTTAATCCCTGTACATCCACATTAATCCCTTCACGCTCCATGCCTGCCAATGCTTCAATTAAAGGCAACTCCACTTCATGAAATAATTTTTCGGTACCGGTTTCTTTTAATTGCGGTTCAAAGGTTTGTTTTAATTGAAATGTAATATCTGCATCTTCAGCAGCGTAATCTTTAATAATATCAACAGGTACTGAACGCATACTTAATTGGTCTTTTCCTTTTTTACCAATTAATTCCTCAATACTAATTGGTGAATAATCTAAATAGGTTTCAGCCAAGATATTCATATTATGGCGCATATCAGGTTTAAATAAGAAGTGAGCAACCATTGTGTCCCACAATTTATTTTTAATCTCTACACCATAATTTTTCAAAACCTGTAAGTCGTATTTTATATTTTGACCAATCAATACTTTTGAAGTGTTTTCAAAAATAGGTTTAAATAAATCGATTAAAGCTTGTGCTTCTGTTTGGTTTTCAGGCACAGGCAGATAATACGCTTCATTTACTTTCACCGCAAACGACATCCCCACAACCTCAGCCAAAATAGTATCTAAGCTGGTAGTTTCCGTATCGAAACAAAACTCTGTATTAGCTTGTAAAACAGAAATCAATTGATTAACTGACTCAGGAGTGTTACATAAAATATAATTAGGATTAATATCCTTAATAGTTTTAAATACACGTGCTTCTTCGGCAGCAATGGTTTCTAAATGATCCTCGCTAAACAAATCAACACCTACAGTAAATAAATCAGGCTTTGCTTTTGTTTCTTCTTTGGCTTTTACAGGGGCAGTATTATTAGTTGTATTATTACTACTTGCACTTCCAATATCTTCTCCCAATACTTTTTGAGCAATGCCTCTAAATTCAAGTTCAGTAAACAATTCACGTAAAGCCTCTTTGTTAATGTCTTTACGAACTAATTCAGCTTCATTAAACTCAATTGGCACATCCAAAATAATGGTTGCCAGCCATTTTGATTGTAATGCTTTTTCTTTATTGTTCTCTACTTTCTCTTTTAACTTACCTTTCAATTTATCAGTGTTCTCCAATAAATTTTCAATCGAACCAAAATCTTTAATTAACTGAATAGCAGTCTTCTCTCCTACTCCGGGTATTCCGGGGATATTATCTACCTTATCACCCATCAATCCCAAAATATCAATCAACTCTCCTACATGACGAATTTCCCACTTCTTACAAATTTCTTCAACACCCAAAACCTCAGCACCATTACCTAAACGAGCAGGCTTATAAATAAATGTATTTTCATCTACTAACTGACCATAATCTTTATCAGGCGTCATCATGTATGTTGTAAAACCTTGTTGCTCTGCAATCTTTGCTAAAGTACCAATGGCATCATCAGCTTCAAAACCCGGAGTTTTAATAATATGAATATTAAACCCTTCTATTAATTCTATAATATATGGAATACAGGTTCTTAAATCTTCAGGCATCTCTTCACGATTTGCTTTATATTCAACAAACTCAGTATGACGCACAGTTTGCTCAGGTGTATCAAACACCACCGCAATATGTGTAGGTTTTTCTTTATTTAAAATTTCCAATAAAGTATTAGTAAATCCAAAAATAGCAGAGGTATTTAATCCTTTTGAACTAACGCGAGGATTACTACTAAATGCAAAATAAGCTCTGTATATTAATGCAAAGGCGTCTAATAAAAATAATTTCTTTGGTGTATCTTTAGTTATCATTAAGTAAAATACTAGTGATTATATTCTTTGAAATAAGCTTCTAAAGTTTCTTCATTTAAAGCTATTTCTTTTTGTTCGTTTATTTTTTGCACCAAATCTTTATTTGATTTAAAAATATCTTTTAGTTGTTTTTTCAATCCTTTAGGTTCAATAATTATAAATTGACCATCACCTTTTTCGAGCATATAACAGTACTCATGAACTTCCTGAGCAACACCTTCATCAAATACTTCAAACTTTGTTACAAATAATGAAATTTCTCCCGAACTCAATACCTTAAAGAAACAAGATTTGTTGTTATGAAAAGCCGATATATAATAATAATTATTATATCCATATCCTTTCACTCTATCAGCCGAATATGGCTTTACTTTATTGGTTTTATCTTTAAAACTAATTTTTTGATACAACTCCAATTTTTTGATTGCAGGAATTTTTATTTGTCCGCGCAAGGTATCTCCTTTTAAAGTCACTACATAAGCATCTTCAAATAGATCAGGCGTTTTTTTAGCTTGAGAAAAAATAGGAAAAGTGCTTAAAATAAAAAGAAGAAAAAAAATATGCTTCATAGTTTTTGTAAAGTAGTTTATTAAAGAGGAAATTTAATTTGATAGATCGTCGGCCACATTTTACCTGTCACTAATATTTTGTTTGCAACAGAATCGTAAGCTATTCCATTCATTTCTAAAGAACCAGGATTATTCTCTTTGCTTTTTCTCGACAACTCACTTAAATCTATTTTAGCAACCACATTGCCTGTATTTGGATCAATTTTCACAATAGTATTTGTCATCCAGATATTTGCGTAGATAAATCCTTTGATGTATTCTAATTCATTGATATTCTCAACTACATAATTATTTTCAGCAACATCCAGTGTTTTAGTAACAGCAAAACTTGTTGGATCTAAATAAGTGATATAACTTGTTCCATCACTCATAATTAAACTTTTACCATCTGTTGTTAACCCCCAACCTTCGCGATTAGTATAAGTAAACTTACCAATGTTTTTAAAAGTTTTCCCATCATAAACAAAACCCATTTGGTTTTTGTAAGTTAGCTGAAAAACTTTTCCGTTTAAAAATGTAATTCCCTCACCGAAATAAATATTTCGATCTAACTCAGCTTTTACATCAATCTTTCCTGTTTTTAAATCCACTTCACCAAATAAAGATTTTGTTTGAGGTAAATTCTCTGTTGCTCCAGTACTTTCATATAGCTTGCCATCATGAAATAAAAAACCCTCTGTGAAAGAATTAATATCATGAGGATATTGTGTCTCAACAGAATAATTTATCTGAGGTATTTCAGGAGTATTATCCACGACAGGTGGCACTACAATATTTTCTTTTGTTTTCTCTGGTTCACAAGAAGTCAATAATACCAAGCCAATTGAACAAGCTAAGAAATATAATATACTTTTATTTAAGTTCATTTTAATCATTAATTAAATACTCCAGGTTGTTCCTTCTTTAGTGTCTTTAATTTGAATATTTGCGGCAGTCAGTTTATTCCTGATTTCATCAGAGGTTGCAAAATCTTTGTTAGCTTTAGCCTTGTTACGCAAATCCAATACTAATTCCATAACGCCTTCCAATGCTGTGTTTGCTTTCCCTGTCTCTTCTTCTTTTTTCAAGCCCATCACATCAAATACAAAATGCTGATAAATCTTATTCAATAAATCAATATCTGCTTGTGTTAAACTTGCTTTCTTATCATTAGCTGAATTGATAATTCTAATTGCATCAAACAAATTAGCAATTAATACCGGTGTATTAAAATCATCATTCATGGCATTATAACATTCTCTCTCTAATGCTGCAATATCTTCAGAAGATGTTGCTGAAGCCTTAAGAGATTGAAGTGTTTTATAGCTATCCATCAAACGTGTATACGCTTTTTCAGAAGCTGTTAATGCTTCATTACTAAAATCAAGTGTGCTTCTGTAATGAGTTTGCATCATAAAGAATCTAACTGCCATCGGACTGAAGCCCTTAGTTAACAAAGGGTGATTTCCGGTAAATAATTCCATTGGCAAGAAACTATTGCCAAGAGATTTACTCATCTTTTGTCCGTTAACGGTTAGCATGTTTGTATGCATCCAATAATTAGCAGGACTTTTGCCACAGTAGGCAATGTTTTGCGCAATTTCATTGGTATGATGTGTGGCCTGTAAATCCATTCCTCCGCCATGTATATCAAATTGCTCTCCTAAATATTTTGTACTCATAGCAGAACACTCGATGTGCCATCCCGGAAAACCAACTCCCCAAGGACTAGGCCACTTCATTAAGTGCTCCGGCTTTGCTTTAATCCATAAAGCAAAATCCAAACGTCCTTTCTTTTCATCTTGTCCGTCTAAATCGCGAGTGTTCTCTAACAACTCTTCCAACTTACGATTGGTAAGAGCTGTGTAGTTATTTGTTTTTGCAAATTTTTCAACATCAAAATATACCGTACCATTGTGTTCATACGCTAAACCATTTTTTATAATTTGTTTGGCTATCTCTTGTTGTTCTATGATATGTCCTGTAGCTGTAGGTTCAATGCTTGGTGGTAAAGTATTAAACATGGCCATAATATCTCTAAATCCAACAGTGTACTTTTGTACAATCTCCATTGGTTCTAATTGAGATAATTTTGCTTTCTTAGAAATTTTATCCTCTCCTACATCTCCATCACTCTCCAAATGCCCTGCATCAGTAATATTACGAACATAACGTACTTTGTAGCCTAAATGCAACAAATAGCGGTAAATTATATCAAACGACATAAATGTGCGGCAATTACCTAAATGCACATCACTGTAAACTGTTGGTCCACAAACATACATTCCAACAAACGGAGGATTTATTGCTTTAAATTCTTCTTTCGTTCTACTAAGAGTATTGTAAATAAGTAACTTTTCCATAAAATTATTAGATTCTAAATTTACTAAATAAAAAAAGACGGCAAATGCCGTCTTTTCAATATTTAATGTTTTTTGTAATTAGTTTTCAATAGGTGCATCACCTACATACATACCATTTTTATAAACCGAGATACGTTGTAAGATTCCGTTCTCATCATAAATATATGCTTTACCATCCATTAAACGATTATCTTTAAAGAATCCGTCTTTTGTAATTTGTTTGTTTTTGTTGTAAGTGATATGATCACCATTTAAGATTAAAGGTCCTTTTCCGGCTGTAACACCATTTGGTTTTTCATCAGCTTTTAAAACAATTTTTGGTGCGTTGTCTAATGGAGCATCTTTAGACTTAATAATAGGTTTTTTAGGTTCAAACTCTTTAATAGAAGCCACATCAACAGCTCCATCGTTGTAAGTTTTAGTCGCTTTTAAATCACCATTTTCGTGATATTCTGTAATAACACCTGACTCTTTACCATTAACAAAATTTCCTTCAATAGCTAACTGACCATTTTCATAGAAATATTTTACTGGTCCTTCTCTTTTTCCACTAGCGTTGAAGTTGAACTCATGCTGTGGCTGACCATTTTCGTAATATAATTTATATGGACCTGTCCAACGATTGTTTTTCCAATTTCCTTCTTCAGATATTTTACCATTCTCGTGGTACATAATAGCGTAACCATCAGGACGTCCATTTTGGAATGTTAATTGATTTTTCATATTACCATTACAGTAATATTCTAACCACTTTCCTATTTTACGGTTATCAGTATACTTACCTTCCTCAACTTTTTGTTCAGGGGCAAAGCAAGAACCGGGCTTGTGTTTACCTCTCACAATCCATTTGCCTTGTTTTTTACCTAAAACATCAATTAAATTGATAGTATCTCCATTTGCTGCTTTTTCAAAAGACTGAGACTGAGCTTGGCTTACTTGGTAAACCAAAAAAATCAGTATTAAATATATTTTTTTCATAGGCAAATATCTTTTACTAAATTATGTAATTTCTTTGTAGTTTTTTTAAAAATTTAGACAAAACCGCGAAAAAACCCGATGATTTCTAAATTAGTTTAAACCTCGTGTTTGTTGTACGAATACATTCAAAAAAAGTTACAGATTTAAGAGCATTTATTATGCCAAATTTTCTAACATATTGGCCACTAAAGACGAAAGATTATATTTTGCCGACCAATTCCAATGATTTTTCGCCTCATCCTCTAAAATGCTCTGAGGCCAACTGTTAGCAATGGCTTGTCTGAAGTCTGGATTGTATGAAATTGTGAAATCAGGGATATGTTTTTGAATTTCGGCAGCTATTTGAGCCGGGGTAAAACTAATACCTGCTAAGTTATAACTTCCTCTTATTTTTATATTTTCAGACGGAGCGTGCATTATTTCAATGGTTGCCCTTATAGCATCTTCCATGTGCATCATAGGTAAAGCTGTATCTGCACTTAAAAAACACTCATAAGTCTTCGTTTTTAAGGCTTGATGGAAAATATGTACAGCGTAATCTGTTGTGCCTCCACCCGGCGCTGATTTCCAGCCAATTAGCCCTGGATATCGCAAACTTCTCACGTCTACCCCAAACTTGTTATGATACCATTCGCACCAACGCTCACCAGCCTGTTTACTGATACCATAAACTGTTGTAGGCTCCATCACAGTGTACTGTGGAGTGTTTACTCTAGGCGTTGTTGGTCCGAAAACAGCAATAGAACTAGGCCAGTAAACTTTTGAGATATGTTTTTCTTTGGCTAAATCCAACACATTAAATAACCCCTCCATATTTAGCTTCCACGCAAACATTGGGTTTTGTTCACCTGTAGCTGATAATAAGGCGGCTAATAAGTAAACATGTGAAATGCCATGTTTTTTAACCACATTTAATAGTGCATCTTTATCTAAAACATCTAATTTCTCAAACGGATTCACATCCAAAGCAGGAATTGGTTTTACATCGGCAGCAATGACATTGCTTGAACCATATAATTTGCTTAACTCCTGAACCAATTCAATCCCAATTTGGCCACCGGCACCAATAATTAAAATTTTGTCTTCTTTATTATACGTCATATGAGTATTTTTAGATCCTTAGACTTACTAAAAATCAGAAAGTGTAACTTCTCTGGTCTTTTAGTTTTTACTACCTTTGCAAACGTAATTAAAAATGTGCTGATTTGAAAATCAAACCTTTTTAATTTTTATAATTAATAAATAGTATAACCTGCAATTATATCTATTATGAAAATGCCAGAATTAAGAAACCGTATTAACAAAGACGAGCTTAAAGCTCGTTTGGCTCAAGAGACTATTGAGCGAGTAACTTTCTCTTTTTACAGATATGTAAAAATTGAGGATCCAAAAGAATTAAGAGACAACCTATTTATCCAATGGACAGATTTAAACTGCTTTGGAAGAATTTATGTGGCTCATGAAGGAATTAATGCTCAAATGAGTATCCCGAAAGACAACTGGGATAAATTTGTAAAACAACTATTTAGTGATGAACGCTTTAAGGATATTCCTTTTAAAATTGCGGTTGACGGTAATGGTAAGTCGTTTTACAAACTAATTATTAAAGTAAAAGAAAAGGTTGTTGCCGATGGTATTAATGACCCGACCTTCGACGCATCAAATACAGGAACATATTTAAATGCCGAAGGATTCAATAAAGCTATTGAAGACCCAAACACAATAGTAGTTGATATGAGAAATCATTACGAAAGTGAGGTGGGGCGTTTTGATAAAGCATTTTGCCCTGATGCAGACACCTTTAGAGAAGAGTTGCCATTGGTTGTTGAACACTTAAAGGGACAGGAAGATAAAAAAGTGATTATGTATTGCACCGGTGGAATTCGTTGCGAAAAAGCAAGTGCCTATTTAAAACATAAAGGCTTTAAAGATGTAAATCACCTTCATGGTGGCATTATTCAGTATGCGAAAGAAGTAAAAGAGCAAGGTTTAGAAAGCAAATTCAGAGGAATTAACTTTGTGTTTGATGAACGTATAGGAGAAAGAATTACTGATGATATATTAAGTAAATGCCATCAATGTGGTAAACCATGCGACACTCATGTGAACTGCAAAAATGATGATTGTCATTTGTTGTTTATACAATGTGACGAATGTGCAGAAAAAATGCAAGGATGTTGTACTCCTAAATGTCAGGAAATTGTAGCTTTACCTATTGAAATGCAGCGTGAATTAAGAAAAGGACGCGTTAAGAATGGCCCTGAGTGTCTTTCAGTATATAAAAGTAGATTAAGACCTAATTTGGCTGAAATCATAAAAAATGAATTATCTTTAAAAAAATAAAAGTATATGCCCATTTATCATAAGCTAGGAAACATTCCTCAAAAGAGACATACTGTATTTCAATCTCCTCAAGGAAAACATTATTACGAACAACTTTTTGGAACTGAAGGCTTCAGTGGGCATTCATCATTATTATATCATGTTCACAGACCAACACAAGTAAAAGAAATTTTAAAAAGCTATTCGGTACAACCAAAAATTGCTATTGAAAAAAACATTAAATCACTTTTATTAAAAGGCTTTGAAATTAAACCTGTGGCAGACTTTTTAGAAAGTAGAAAAACAGTTTTAATTAACGGTGATTGCGCAATTGGTTTAGCAGCTCCAACTGAAAGTTTAACAAAATACTTTTATAAAAATGCTGATGCTGATGAGATGATTTTTATTCATAAAGGAAAAGGGAAATTAAAAACCTTTATGGGTAATATTAATTTTGAATACGGCGACTATTTAATTATTCCAAGAGGAATGATTTATCAAATAGAATTTGAGACAAAAGAGAATAGATTGTTTTACGTAGAGTCGTTTGCTCCATATTATACGCCTAAACGTTATAAGAGTTCATCTGGGCAATTGTTAGAACACTCACCATTTTGCGAACGTGATTTTAAATTACCAACAGAATTAGAAACACATGATGAAAAAGGTGATTTTATTATCAAAATTAAAAAAGAAGGAATGATGCATGAAGTAGTATATGCTACTCATCCATTTGATGTTGTTGGTTGGGATGGTTACAATTTCCCTTACGGGTTTAGTATTCATAATTTTGAACCAATAACAGGGCGTGTTCATCAGCCACCTCCGGTGCACCAAACATTTGAGACATCAACCTTTGTGGTTTGTTCGTTTGTGCCTCGTTTATATGACTATCATCCACAAGCAATTCCTGCACCATACAATCACAGTAACATTGATAGTGATGAAGTATTGTATTATGTAGATGGAGATTTTATGAGTAGAAATAATATTGAACAAGGACACATTACATTACATCCAAAAGGTATTCCTCACGGACCTGCACCTGGAGCAATGGAACGCAGTATTGGACAAACAGTTACTCAGGAATTAGCAGTAATGGTTGATACATTTAGACCTTTGATGGTAACTGAGGAGGCTATGGGAATTGATGATGGTAAATATTATAAGAGCTGGGTGGAGTAATGGAATCTAAATTATTAAAAAACAAATTAGAATTACGTTCTCAGTACATGGCTATGTGGACTAATCAAATTTAAACTCAGGTAACAATAATTTTCAAATAAACATATTAAACACTAAAAAACAAATTATGGCAAAAGAAGTAAAAAGCGTTGAATACGGATTAGAAAAAATATTTGAAGGGGCACAAGATTTCTTACCCTTATTAGGAACAGACTATGTAGAGTTTTATGTAGGTAATGCAAAACAATCTGCACACTATTATAAAACGGCGTTTGGTTTTCAATCATATGCATACGCAGGATTGGAAACAGGTTTAAAAGACAGAGTGTCTTATGTATTAAAGCAAGATAAAATCCGCTTAGTTTTAACTACTGCTTTAAACAGCGATAACCCAATTGGAGAGCATGTAAAGAAACACGGTGACGGTGTAAAAGTTATTGCACTATGGGTTGATGATGCTCGTAAATCATTTGAAGAAACTGTAAAACGTGGAGCAAAGGTTTATATGGAGCCAGTAGTAGAAAAGGATGAGCATGGTGAAGTTGTTCGTGCAGGTATTTATACTTATGGCGAAACAGTACACATGTTTGTAGAACGTAAAAACTACAAAGGAGAATTTTTACCTGGATTCAGAAAATGGGAAAGTGATTATAATCCAGCACCAGTTGGTTTAAAATTTATTGACCATATGGTTGGTAACGTAGGTTGGAATCAAATGAACGCTACTGTGAAATGGTATGAAGATGTGATGGGCTTCGTCAACTTCTTAACCTTTGATGACAAACAAATTACTACAGAATACTCTGCTTTAATGAGTAAAGTAATGAGTAACGGAAATGGTAGAATTAAATTCCCTATTAATGAACCAGCCGAAGGAAAGAAAAAATCTCAAATTGAAGAATATATTGATTTCTATGAAGGCGCAGGTGTGCAACATTTAGCATTGGCTACAGATGATATCATCAAAACAGTAGCTGATTTAAAAGCACGTGGTGTAGAGTTCTTACCTCCTCCTCCACAAGCATACTATGATGATATTCCACGCAGATTAGGTGTACACATGGATATGATGAAAGAGGATATTAAAGAACTTCAAAAATTATCTATCTTGGTTGATGCGGATGAAGAAGGTTATTTGTTACAAATCTTTACTAAACCGGTAGAAGATAGACCAACTTTGTTCTATGAAATTATTCAACGTATGGGCGCTAAAGGTTTTGGCGCTGGTAACTTTAAAGCCTTGTTCGAATCGATTGAAAGAGAGCAAGCTTTGAGAGGAACTTTATAAGCTTATCACTTCGAGCGTAGTCGAGAAGCGAATACCAAATAAAATCCCGCAACGATGTTGCGGGATTTTTTGTTTTAATTAAACCGGATCCGCATCAATCTGCAACCTATAAATACTTTTTTTATTATTGTATTGAAGCGTATCAATTTCCTGCTTCAATAAATTACGCACCTGAGTAGGCGAATACTCCCGATTTATTTTTAAGAGAATACGTTTATGATATTGGTCTTTTATTTTAGCCACTAAAGGAAACTCTGGGCCCAACATCATTCCTCCAAACAAAGGTTTTAACTGATTTGCTAATTGTTGCGCAATATCATTTGTTACATTAACATCTTTTGAAACAACTGACAGTTCAATAATGCGTGTAAATGGTGGATAATGAAATTGCTCTCGTTCATTAATTTGAGACTGATAAAACTGTAAGTAATTATCATTTAACACATGATTTATAACCGAATGTTCAGGATGATTGGTTTGCACATACACCGTTCCTTTTTTATCCTTACGCCCTGCCCTTCCGCTTACTTGCACAATTAGTTGATAGGCTTTTTCAAACGAACGGAAATCCGGAAAATTTAAAACACTATCTACGTTCAAAACCCCAACCACACTCACGTTATCAAAATCCAATCCTTTGGTTACCATTTGGGTTCCTACCAAAATATCAATATTACCTAATTCAAATTCATCTATCAATTGCTTGTAAGCATATTTACTTCGTGTGGTATCCAAATCCATACGAGCTACTTTAGCATTAGGAAATAGAATCTCAATTTCCTCTTCTATTTTCTCAGTACCAAAACCCTTGTATTTCAAATTATTATTTCCGCAAGCGCCGCAACTGGTTGGAGGCTGCATACTATAGCCACAATAATGGCAACTTAATCGATTGGTTTGCTTATGGTAAATCAAGGCTACATCACAATGCACACAGTGCGGTATCCAGTTACAACTTGTACATTCGGTGTATGGAGCAAAGCCTCGCCTATTTTGAAATAAAATGACTTGTTCTTTTTTGTGTAACGCTTGCGTAATAGCATCTACTAATTGATAAGAAAAAATACCTTTATTTTGTTGCTGCTGTGTTTCCTTTTTTAAGTCACACACAACTGTTTTAGGCAGGGTTGCATTTCCATGACGCTCTGCAATTCTTACTAAACCAAATTTATTATGAAGCGCATTGTAATAGCTCTCAAAAGAAGGAGTTGCCGTTCCTAATAATACCTTTGCTTTATGCAAATTTGCCAAATACATAGCGGCATCTCTAGCGTGATAGCGAGGCGCAGGGTCTTGTTGTTTATAGGAATTATCATGCTCTTCATCAATGATAATTAAACCCAAATTATTAAAAGGTAAAAATAACGCAGAACGAGTTCCTAAAACAATATTAAAGTGTTTGGCATCTAATTTATTATCTCCTTCATGAAGAATAGAGTTCCAAATTTCAACACGTTCGTTCTCACTAAATTTTGAGTGGTAAATCCCTACTGAATTCCCAAATACAGCTCTAATACGATTAATTAACTGTGTTGTTAAGGCAATTTCCGGAACCAAATACAAAACTTGTTTCCCCCTTGCAATAGTTTTATCAATTAAATCTGAATAGATTTCTGTTTTACCGGAACCTGTAACACCATGCAATAAAACAGTTTGCTTAGTTTCAAATTGCTGCTCAATTTCTTTTACTGCATTAATTTGAAAATTATTAAGAGTTTTGTTTGTTTTTTCTCTATTGTCAAATAACAAACGACTGGTTTCTAATTCCGTTTCAATAAATACTTCTTTTTTTACTAGCCCTTTAATAACAGCAGTATCAAATGATTTTAAAAGAAAAGATTTTTTCACTAACCCCAATTGCTTTACTGTTTCATCAGATTTTAAAAGATGTAATACATACAACAACACCTCAGCTTGTTTGAAGGCTTTTTTTTCTAGCGTGTCTAATATTTCTTTTAATTGTAATTCGTTATTTAAAAGACTGGAATTAACACCAATATAATCAACTAATTTAGGCTTGTATTTATCTTTAATTTCTTCATAAATAACAATCGCTCCTTTTTTAATTAATTTACTGATAAATACCTGAACTGTTTTAATAGACAGCATCACACTAACATCATCAAAACTTAATGATGCATTAACCTGAAGCGCTTCTAAAACAGAATGTTCTTTGTCTGTAAAATAATCATAAGGCATTTCATCCAAACTAAAATTCGGATTTAAAGTGATATGAGAAGTACTGCTTAATTTTAGTCCGCTAGGTAACGCTGCATTCATAACATCACCCGGATTACACAAATAGTATTGAGCAATCCAATCCCACAATTGTAATTGAGAAGAAGTTACAATTGGCTCATCATCTAAAATCGTTTCAATATATTTAGCGGTATATTCTTTAGGAGGATTTTGGTGAACAGAATAAACAATACCTGTATAGAACTTAGATTTTCCAAACTGAACAATAACACGTTTACCAACAGCGATAAATTCATTCATTTCTTTGGGAATGCGGTACGTGAATTTATTAGCTACAGATAGCGGAACAATAACATCTATAAACAATGTATCGTTATTCTCCATCATTAACTAATTAATGCAGCTAAAAAAACGCCGGCAATCATTGACATAATTTTAGCCAGATTGTACTTATGATTCTCTCCTGTCTCAAACATAATAGCAGTTGAGATGTGTAAGAAAATACCAATCACAACAGCAAACGATAGTTTTAAAAATCCATCATAATTTTGAACACCAATAGAATTTAAAATATAACTAATTAAACAACCCAATGGTGCCATCAGAGCAAAACCTAAAAGTAATAATACTGTTTTTGCTTTAGATGTTTTATGTTCTAGTAATAAAGTAACAAAGGCAATAGCGATTGGAATATTGTGAATAGTAATACCAAACACCAAAGATTGTTGTGTAGATAAAACAGCTTGAGAATGTTCTGATATAATTCCACTCTGATAAATAGGTAACCCTTCTAACAATGAGTGAAGATATAAACCTGTAATCATACCTAAAGGCAAATGTTTCTCACAAGAATGTGAATGCGCATGTGTGTGACCATGCTCAATACCCGTACTAAAATATTCTAACACAATTTGAATAAAAAAACCAACTAAAATAAACAAGCCTATTGTTTTGGTATTAGTTCCTTCATAGCATTCAGGTAATAAATGAGTAACCGAAATAGCAAATAAATAGGCCGCACTAAAAGCCAAAAGAAAACGTAAGTTTTGTGCTTTAATTTTTAAAGACAAAAAAACAAGTCCTGTAACTAATACCGGCAATGATAATAATATAGTTAATAACCAAAGACTCATTTTTTTTGTAATACTAAAATTAAACGTGGTGATTTATTAACATCAAATTCTTGCAGCTGGTAATTTCCAAAAGTATTTAATATATCTAAATTACTTTCTTGTGCTAATTTTTCGAAATAAGATTTATCAAATAACTTCACTCGTTCTTCAAAATGGAAATCATGTCCATTATCAGTAAAATCAATATTTTTAATAACAGTATTATTTTCTATTTTTTTCGAAATATTAAATGTAATACCATCAATTGCTTTTGAATCGCAAGCCACAATATTATTTTTAACACACTCAGCATTCAAATAGTCAAACACAAATAAACCTTTTGATTTTAGACTTTTTTGAACTGAGTCAAACACATGTAAATCATCTTCTCTCTTCTCAAAATATCCAAAGCTTGTAAACACATTAAATACAACATCAAAATAATTTGTTCTGAATAATTTTCGCATATCATGCTCAAAAAATTCTAAGGTTTCGTTAGCACTTTTATTTGCTTCTAATATGCTTTGAGGAGATAAATCTGTACCAATCACATTAAAACCTTTTTTATTTAAATAAATGCTATGTCTGCCTTTTCCACAACATAAATCCCAACATTTTGAGTTTGGCTGTAACTTTAAAAAATCAGAGATGCTATCTATAAATGAGGATGCTTCAGAATAATCCCTATTCTTGTACAGAATGTGATAATAAGTTGTATCAAACCAAGAAGAAAACCACTCTTTTTGCATAGTTTACAAAGGTATTAAAACAAAAACACCGAACTATAAAAGCTCGGTGTTTTTTTAGTTTTTTAATTCAAATTATCTAGCAATAACTCTTACATATTGGAACGGACCGTATTTTTTGTTATCCTTATAATCAGAAGCATAATTAGGTCCTCTCACTGCTGAAATCTTCTTAAATTCAATTTTAGAAGCATCACCACCTTTAGCAGCAACAGCAGCCTTTATTTTTTCTTCCATTTTATTTGCCCTAGACTCTGCTAATTCTCTATTGTTTTTAAATTTGCGAGTAGGCACTTGAGAAGCGCTAGACATAATTTTAACTAATGGATTACACTCTTTTGTTTTACTTACAATACCATCAATTAAAACTTCCCAATCTTTTTTCTCGTCAATTTCATCAATGTTATAACCAAAATTTTGTCTAAACTTAACAGGAGAACCACAAGCAACATTTGGTTTAGGACCATTATCATTACCTTCATCAACAGAAGATTCCTTAGCTTCTAAGTAGATAATTTGAGTAATAACTTTGTTACCTTTTACACCATTAGTATTAAATGTGCTAGCTGAAGATTTTTTTCCATTCAATTCTGCAAACAATGAATAAGACTTATCTGCAACTAACTGAGTACCGTCCTTCTTACCATTTGCATCTGAATCAAATACAACCTCTAAAGCTCCTTTCTCTTTTAGGGTAATTTTAGCATTAGGAACTGGCTGCTTGTCTTTTGGATTGTTTAAAACAATTGTATTTAAAACAATTCCTTTATTATTAGCTTTTAAACTTCCTAGTAAATTTACAGGATCCAAATTAATTTCTTTTTTAATCTCTTGATAAGAAATATCATTGGAAACAAATAAATCTTCGCTATAAAACTCTTGTCCTTTTATTTGATAGGAGAATGTATAATTTTTGTTTGGTGCTAAAATAGTAGCAAATGTTCCATTTTCTTTAGGTCTATATCTACCTACTAATTCACCAGTTTCTTTGTTAGTCACAATAATCTCAATGTCATCGGGTAATTTTTCTCCTTCAGCAGGAACGATAGCACCTTTGAACAATGCCAATGGTTTTTCCTTTGCATCCGGTATAAACATTGTGTAAATATCCTTCTCTCCAAAACCACCTGCAGTTGCTGAAGAGAAATATCCTCTTTTCCCATCAGGAGACGTTACAAAAAACACATCATCATCAGGTGTATTAATTGGATATCCCATGTTTACAGGCTCAGAAAACTTTTTATCTTCTTCAATAGTTGTAAAGAATATGTCAAATCCTCCCATCGATTTATGTCCATTAGAGGCAAAAATCAATGTAACGCCATCAGGATGAATAAACGGGCCGTCTTCATCATATTTCGTATTAATTGTAGGTCCTACATTTGTTGCCTTACTCCAAGCTCCATTAGGCAATTTCACACATCTGTAGATATCTCTTCCTCCAAATCCGCCTGGTCTGTCTGATACGAAGTATAATGTGTTATTATCTGCACTTAAGCAAGCATGAGACTCCCAATACTTTGTATTAATATCCGAACCAAAACTTTGAAGAGAGCTCCATTCTTTTCCATCCCAAGTACTAAAGTAAACATTACCATTACCACCATCATCTTTATAAACAATTAATGTTTGACCATCTGGGGTTAAATTAATCGAGCCTTCATGGCCATTTGTATTAACAAATTGTCCGATAGATTTTGGAGAAGACCATTTACCATTCATGTCTTTGTATGAAATAACGATATCTTCATAAAATCTTCCGTCAGGTGTTCTCTCTCCTCCTGTACTGGTATTTCTTCTGGTAGTATATATAATTGTAGACTCATCAGCACTTAATACAGGACTGTAGTCCGGATACTCACTATTTATACTATCACCTAAATTTTCAATCTTTACATTTATAGGAGCAGCTATTAACTCTTTAGCATAGATAGTTTGTGCTTTGAAAAAGGCTACATCTTCTTTTGTTTTTTTATCTCTAGCGTATTCTCTGTCAAAAAAATCATATTGAGCAAGAGCCTCATCAAACTTGTAATTGAAATGTAAAGCTTTCGCATAATAAAAATGAGCTAAGGGAGGCGCTGATTTTTCAGACGGATTATCGTTACTATAGTTTTTAGAGATTTTAGTAATAGATTTAGCTAAATATTTCTCTGCTAAACCCTTGTTAAATGATGAGTTTAAGTAGCAAAAACCAATATTAAAATTAAGATTTGCAGAAGTAGAATCTAATTTATAAGCTTCTAAGAAGTTTTTTAACGCTACATCATAATTTTCTTCTCCAACCAAAAACATCCCTTCTCTGAAATAATCCGTGTAACTCCCTGATGGCAACTGCGCACTAATTGTATTGATGCCAAACAATACAACCAAAATTAATAAACAATACTTCTTCATCTGATTTTTTATAACAAGTCAGCAAAAGTAGCATAATTTTAGACAAAAACCACAATTTACCCGATAAAAAAATCCCGCTTATAGCGGGATTTTTCAACATTTTCATGTCGATTTTTAAGAAATTCTAGACATATCCCATTGCTCCATATAGTCAGCAACTCTTCTTAAGAAAGATCCTCCCAAAGAACCATCTACAACTCGGTGATCATAAGATAGAGATAAGAACATGAAATGTCTGATTCCTATCATATCTCCTTGTGGAGTTTCAATCACCGCCGGCTTCTTTTTAATAGTTCCAACTGCTAAAATAGCTACCTGAGGTTGAGCGATAATTGGAGTTCCCATAACGTTACCAAAGCCACCAACGTTAGTCAACGTAAATGTACCACCTTGAATTTCATCTGGCGCTAACTTATTAGCACGAGCTCTGGTAGCTAAATCGTTTACATCTTTAGTTAATCCAACAAGATTTTTAGTGTCGGCATTTTTAATAACAGGAACGATTAAGTTTCCTGTTGGTAAAGCTGCTGCCATACCAATATTAATGTTTTTACGCTTAATAATTTTAGAACCTGTTTGATCAACTGAAACATTAATCATAGGGAAATCTTTAATAGCTTTTGCTACACACTCAATAAATAAAGGAGTAAACGTAATTTTCTCTCCTTCACGTTTTTCAAAATCCTTCTTCACTTTATCTCTCCACATAACCATATTAGTTACATCAGCTTCAACAAATGATGTCACATGCGGAGACACATGCTTACTCATTACCATGTTATCAGCAATGATTTTACGCATACGATCCATTTCTATGATTTCATCGCCAGCACCAACTGAAACAGCAGGGCGTTGAACTAATACCGTGTTATCAGGTACACCAACAGTTGATTTTGGTGCAGATGATGTAGCTGCTGGTGTTGATGTTGTTGCAACCGGAGTTGCCGCAGCTTGTTTATTTCTGTTCGGTAAATAAGCTAAAATATCAGCTTTTGTTACTCTTCCATCTTGTCCTGTTCCTTTAATGTTATCTAATTCAGCTAAAGAAATACCTTCTTCTTTAGCAATGCTCTTTACTAAAGGAGAATAGAACTTATCAGAACCCGAAAAATCAACATTAGCAGCAGGCGCAGTAGTTACAGGAGCAGCAGTTGTTGCAGCTGTAGTTGTTTGTGCCGGAGCAGTTGTTTTTGGAGCCTCAGCTACCGCAGCGCCAGCATCAGAAGAGATAATAGCAATAACAGCACCTACCTGAACAACATCATTTTCGTTAAATAATTTTTTGATTAATTTACCTTCAAATGGAGAAGGAATTTCAGAGTCAACCTTATCAGTCGCGATTTCTAAAACAGTTTCATCAATTTTAATTGAATCACCTTCGTTTTTAGTCCATTTAATAATTGTTGCTTCGGCAACACTTTCACCCATTTTGGGCATTGTTAATTCAAATTGAGCCATTGTCGGTAAATTAATGTAGGACGCAAAAATAAGGTAATCTCGCTATTACACAAATTTATTAGACAAGATTTTAAATCTCGAGCTCATTTTGGTATTTTGACAGGATATTTATCCGAAATTAACTTGCTACAACCTCAATAAAACCAACCGAATTTGATTTTTTGATGGTTAAAGACTTAGAATAGTTAAGGATATTCTGAATTAAGGAGTCAGACGGCTCCATTTCGTCAACTAAAGTTACCTTTTGTTGCTTGTTTTTAGTGGTTTTTAAAATTGTAGAAACAAGAGTAGATGTTTTATGCATAGGCAGTTTTAGGGGTTTATATTCTGAAAAACGACATAAGATTTAATTTATTGTGTCGATTTAGAATATTTTTCGAAAAACCGGTTTTTTGAAGAAAATAAACTTTGTTAAGCCTTGATTTTGAGCATTTTTTTTATTTAATTTTGTTTAAAATTTCCCTCAAAAAACTATGTCAATAAAATCAATCTTCGCTGTGTTCTTTATCACAGCATTATCCATTTGTGGATTAACTTATTATTCATCTTCTTCGGCAAAAAACGATTCAGGATTTATTAATCCTGCTTACAAAGAATATATTGCTGCTTACACAGCCGGATATGTTTCGGTTGAAAGTAAAGTATTAATTGTTTTGCAAGAAGAAACAACTACTGAAATTGAAGTAGGAAAAGAAGTAGATAACAACTTATTTGATTTTAGTCCGAGTATCGAAGGGAAATTAACTTGGATTGATAAAAAAACCATTGAGTTTAAACCATCTACAAACCTAATTAGTAATCAAACTTACAAAGCAACTTTTCATTTAGGAAACGTGCTAATTGTTAGTGATGACTTAAAAGAATTTGAATTTGAATTCTCAACATTAAAACAAGCAATGGAAATAACTGTTGATGAATTTAAAACCGACGAGAAAAATAATTTACAAATTGAAGGAACTTTAACAACTGCCGATTTTGCTGATAATTTATTAGTAGAAAAAACAACACAAGCTACGCAAGGTTCAAACTCATTACAAATAAAATGGTTGCATGAAAATTCAACGACTCATCATTTCACCATCAACGATGTGATTAAAGGAAAAGGAAATGTAACTATTTCATACAATGGAGAACCAATTGGAGCGGCTGAAAAAAACACTCAAGAAATTACCATTCCAAACTCTAATGAATTTACGTTATTGAATGTGGTTATCAATAACGAACCTGATCAATATGTTACGCTACAGTTCTCTGATAAAGTTGACCCTAATCAAAACTTAGAAGGATTAATTTCTTTTGCAAATCCAAATGGAGCAGCAACCGTTTCTGAATATGACTATAGTGAAAATAACAATGAAAAATTACCTGCTAAAGAATCTAAACTTACTTACTTAATAGAAAATAATTCCATTAAAGTTTATACTAATGAACGTATGGTAGATAGCCGCGAATTAAACATTAGTAACAGTGTAAAAAACACTGAAGGAAAACATTTAAAAGAAGCTATTACATACCCTTTATTTTTTGAAGATTTAAAACCAAGTGTTCGTTTAGTTGGAAAAGGTGTTATACTTCCAAACTCTAGTGGACTAATATTTCCGTTTGAAGCTGTAAACTTAAATGCGGTGGATGTTCGCATTACTCGTATTTACGAAAACAACATGTTACAGTTTTTACAAGTGAATAGTTTAGACGGTAATCAAGAACTAAGACGTGTAGGAAAATTAATTATCAAAAAGAAAATTGCTTTACAAAACAATGGCAATCCAACTCGTAACAAATGGAATAAATATTCGATTGATTTATCATCTTTAATAAAAGCTGAGCCAGGTGCTTTATATAATATTCGTTTAAGCTTTAACCGTAATTATTCAACTTATAATTGCCAAGGTGATACAAGTTCAAAAGGAGAAGATGATGTGTATGTTGATAACGAATCTAATGAAGATGAAAGAGATTGGGATTATTATAACTCATACGATGATTATTATGATGATTACTATTACTATGATTATTCGGAAAGAAATAATCCTTGTTCTCGTGCTTTTTATAATAACAAATCAGTTAACAGAAACATTCTAGCAACCAATATTGGTTTAATTGCTAAACGTGGTAATAACGGACAAATCAATATATTCACTTCTGATTTAATCTCAACAAAACCATTGGGGAATGTAGTGATTGAAGCTTTTGATTATCAGCAACAAAAATTAAAACAAGTAACTACTAACGGAGATGGTATTGCTATTTTAGAAACCAAACAAAAACCATTTGTATTAATTGCTAAACGAGGTCAAGAACGTACTTACTTAAAATTAGATGATGGTAATTCATTATCATTAAGTTCGTTTGAAGTAGACGGTGATGTTGTTCAAAAAGGCATCAAAGGTTTTATTTATGGAGAGCGAGGCGTTTGGCGTCCGGGAGATAGTTTATTTTTATCTTTCATTTTAGAAAATAAAACAAAAGCATTTCCTGAAAATTATCCGGCATCTTTAGAATTAATAAGCCCTCAAGGACAAGTCGTTCAAAAATTAACTCGAACAAAACATGTTGATGGTTTTTATAATTTCTCCACAAAAACCGAAAATGCTGCACCTACAGGAGTTTACTTAGCAAAAGTAAAAGTTGGTGGCGCTGTATTTACTAAAAACATTCGTATTGAAACGATTATGCCAAATCGTTTAAAAATAAACTTGGATTATAAGAAAGATAAAATTTATAGTAGCGATTTAAGTTTAAACAGTAATCTTTATATTAATTGGTTACACGGAGCTCCCGGAAGAAATTTAGAAGCGAAAATTGATGTATCCTTATCTCAAATCACCACAGAATTTAAAGGCTACAAAGGATATACATTTGACAATCCTGCACAAAATTTTTATTCAGAAACTCAAACTATTTTTAGTGGGCAAACTGATGATAACGGAGCAACATCTGTTAATGCACAATTGAGTGACACCAAAGATGCACCGGGATTTTTAGCAGCTAACTTTACAATCAGAGCATTTGAAGAGGGTGGTTCTTTTAGTACAGATAGATTCACTATTCCTGTTTCTCCGTTCACCAATTATGTGGGAGTTAAAGTTCCTGAAACAAAAGATGACGAACAGTATTTAGAAACTGATATCGACCATAATATTCAAATTGCAACAGTTGATGAATTTGGTAAAGCAACATCTCGTTCTAATATCGAAGTGAAGGTTTACAAATTAGACTGGCGCTGGTGGTGGGATAATTACAACCAAGATTTATCATCCTACATTGGAAGTAATTACCACGAGCCAATTTATACTGAACAAATTTCTTCTTCAAACGGAAAAGCAAATTTTAAATTACGTGTCAATCGTCCATCTTGGGGAAGATACTTGGTATATGTGAAAGATGTAGAAAGTGGGCATGCTTGCGGAAAAGTAGTGTTTATTGACTGGCCAAGCTGGGCGGGTAAATCACCAAAAGGAAATGAAGGAAGTAATGTTTTAACGGTTAATACAGATAAAGAAGAATACAAAGTTGGTGAGAAAGCTAAAATTTTAATTCCTAGTCCTAAAGGTGGTAAAGCTTTAATTAATATCGAAAATGGAAGTCGTACTTTATTAAGCAAATGGATTGACACGAAAGAAGGCGTGACTGAATATGAATTTTCAGTAACTAAAGAAATGACTCCAAACATTTATGTATTTGTTCATTTAATTCAACCCCATGCTCAAACAGTCAATGATTTACCAATTCGTTTATATGGTGTGGCTTCATTAATGATTAAAGATGAAAACACGATTTTAAAACCAAAAATAAAAACAGATGCCGTTTGGAAACCTGAAAGTCAGGCTATTGTAAAAGTGAGTGAAGAAAATGGTAAAGAGATGGCTTACACATTAGCAATTGTTGACGAAGGTTTATTAGATATTACTCGTTTTAAAACTCCTGACCCATGGAAAGCATTTTATGCTAAAGAAGCGCTTGGTGTAAAAACGTGGGATATATACGACAATGTAATTGGAGCTTTTGGAAATGCGATGAGTCGTATTTTATCAATCGGTGGTGATGACGCAACTAATAATAAACCAGAAAATAGTGCATTACGTTTTAAACCTATGGTTCGTTTTGTAGGACCATTCCACTTAAAGAAAGGCGAAACAGCAACGCATAAAATTAACATTCCACAATACGTTGGCTCTGTAAGAGTGATGGTAGTTGCAGGTTATCAAGGCGCGTATGGCAATGCCGAAAAAGCAGTTCCTGTTCGTAAGCCATTAATGATTTTATCAACCTTACCAAGAGTATTAGGTCCGGGTGAAGAAGTTGATTTACCTGTAACGGTTTTTGCGATGGAGAAAAAAGTAAAAAACGCAACTGTAACCATTACAACTGATAAATTAATACAACCTATTGATGGTAATTCACAAACTGTAAGTTTCAATTCAATTGGAGATAAGGTCATTAATTTTAAATTAAAAATTAAAGATGCTTTAGGCGTTTCTAAAATTAAAATTGTGGCTAAAGGTGCTGGAGAAACATCAAGTGAAGCCATTGAAATTGCTGTAAGAGCCAATAACCCAAGTGTAACAGATGCAGATGAATACGTATTAACAGCTAATAAAAATCTATCAGTAAACTATGTTCCTATTGGCATGACGGGTACTAATAAAGCCTATGTTGAATTATCAACTTTACCATCTATCAATTTATCACAACGATTGGACTATTTAGTTCAATACCCTCATGGTTGTGTAGAACAAACAACCTCATCAGTTTTTGCAGGATTATACTTAAATGATATCACCGATTTAAGTAATGCTCAAAAAGAATTTATTGATAAAGCAACAAAGGCTGCTATCAATAGACTGAAAGGATTTCAAACCTCAAGTGGTGGTTTATCTTACTGGCCAGGATTAAATAGCGCCGATGAATGGGGAACTAATTATGCCGGACATTTTTTAATTGAAGCAAAAACAAAAGGTTACTCATTACCATATGGATTGTTAGATAATTGGAAAAAATACCAAAAACAAAAAGCACAAAACTTTACTAGCAATAAAAATACGGCGTACTATGGCGAAGATTTAACGCAAGCATACCGCTTATATACACTAGCATTAGCAGGTGCTCCAGAGTTAGGCGCTATGAATCGTTTAAAAGAAAAAGCAAGTTTATCTAACGAAGCTAAATGGCGCTTATCAGCAGCCTATGCGTTAATTGGTCAAACTGAAGTGGCTAAAAAAATGATTTATAATGTTCCGTCTACTCCTAAAACTTACCAAGATTATTACTACACCTATGGAAGTTTAGAGCGTGATGATGCCATGATTTTAGAAACCATGACTTTACTAAAAGATAATAGCAATGCGTTCTTAAAAGTAAAAGCATTAGCGGCTAAATTGGGTAATAATGATTATTGGTTTAGTACTCAATCTACTGCTTATTGTTTAATGGCCATTAGCAAGTATGCAAAAGTTAATGAAGCAAATTCAAATGTAACAGCAGATGTGAAAATTGGAAATGAAACCATTGATGTTTCTGATTTTACTAAAACAAAATTCAAGATGATTGAATTGAAAAATGCAAATAGTAATACACCAATAAAAGTAACTGTAAAAGGTAGCGGTAATTTATTTGCACGCATTGTCAAACAAGGTATTCCAAAAGCAGGAATGGAAACAGATAAGTTTAGTAATTTAGAATTAATCGTGAATTACAAAACCTTAAATGGCAATCCTATTGACGTTACTAACTTGGAACAAGGAACAGATTTTATGGCTGAAGTGACCATTAAAAATCCAGGCATAAGAGGTATGTATCGTAATTTAGCCTTATCACAAATCTTTGCGAGTGGTTGGGAAATTCGTAATCAGCGATTAGATAATGTTACGTACTCAAAAGGCGATGTACCAACCTATCAAGATATAAGAGATGATAGGGTTTACTCTTATTTTGATTTAGGAGCAGGTGCTGTTAAAACATTTAAAGTGTTATTAAATGCATCATATAATGGGACGTATTATTTACCTGGTGTAAATTGTGAAGCGATGTACGATAACAGCGTTAGCGTTCATGTATCCGGTAAATGGGTAACTGTAAAAAAACAAGGAGAGATACAATAAAAATAAATAACTTTAGGCTCGAAAGGTTTTTAAAACCTTTCGAGCCTAAATAAAAAGAAAATGAAACTAGATATATTAGCCATAGGTGTTCATCCAGATGATGTAGAATTATCTGCATCAGGAACTATTTTAAAACATATTGCCTTAGGAAAAAAAGTTGGATTGTTAGATTTAACAAAAGGAGAGTTAGGAACTCGCGGTAATGCAGTTTTAAGAACTGAGGAAGCTACTAAAGCAGCGAAAATTTTAGGTGTTTCGGTAAGAGAACAGTTAGATATGGCTGATGGTTTTTTTGAAAACAATGAAGCTCACCAGAAACAAATCATCCAAATCATTAGAAAATACCAACCGGAAATTGTTTTATGTAATGCAATATCTGACAGACACCCGGATCATGGGCGTGCCGCTAAATTAACTGCTGATGCGTGTTTTTATAGCGGTTTAATGAAAGTTGAAACAAAAGATAATAATACAATTCAGGCGGCATGGCGACCAAAAGCTGTATATCATTATATACAGGATAATTTTATTGAACCTGATTTTGTGGTTGACATTACTCCTTATATGGATAAAAAAATGGAATCAATTATGGCATATTCATCTCAGTTTTTTGATCCAAACTCAAAAGAACCAGTAACTCCCATTTCTACGAAAAACTTTATGGATTATGTAAAAGCAAAGTGTAGCTTGTTTGGAAGAGCGATTAATGTTGATTATGCGGAAGGTTTTACCGTAAACAGATATATGGGTGTAGAGAATTTGTTTGATTTGAAATAATTTTTTAGTAAATTTGGTTATGAGTACGAAAGAATTAAAATACTTATTGATTTCTAAAATAGATGATACAGAAGACGAACAACTTTTGAAAGCCATTTATACACTTTTAAATTCTTCTACATCTCAAGATGTTTTTATGGTTAATGAAGCTCAAGCCAATTCTATCTATAAAGGAAAAAAAGATATTGAGCTGGGGAACTATATCCTAAATGAAGATTTACATAATGATGTAATGAAATGGATAAACAAGTAATTTGGTCAATTAAAGCGAGACAAGAATTATTTGACATTTTAGAATTTTGGAACAATCATAATCAATCAAATACATACTCGTCGCATTTATATCAAAAAATACAAATTAATATAAAATACATTTCTGAAAACAACTTTATAGGAAAGTCAACTAATATTAGTGATGTGAGAGTTATTGTTATATCAAATTATCTCCTATTCTATCAAGTTTCGGAAAAATATATTGAAATTCTATCTCTATTTGATGGTCGTAGAAATCCAGAAGATATTACTATTAAATAT